>JBDSYA010000203.1:0-13482 GCA_039925865.1 Ignavibacteria bacterium | reverse complement strand
ATGATTTTACTTCTTCAGCAGGCAGTGCATTTGGCAGCAATCAGAAATTCGTAAAAAATAAATGGTGCATTTACAGTGGTGATGTAAATCAGGATGGGATTATTGACGGTGCTGACGCAGCTTTGGTCGATAATGCAGCTTTCAACTTTTTAACGGGATATGTAAGTCCTGATGTTAACGGTGACAGAATTGTTGATGGAAGCGATGCATTAATTACTGATAATAATGTAGCGAATTTTGTGATGAAGATCACACCTTAGGATTTTATTGATTGTGAGTTTCATCTTTATCTTCTACAATGTTATCTATAAGTATTTTCCACTGAACTTTTGAAAATCCTGCTTTAGCTCCAAGTGCAACTACTAAATGCCTGACTTTTTCAAGCAACTCATCTGTTTCACCAGTATTTGCAGATTCATTCCTGCCATGATGACTGGCCGTCACAGAATCTTTGTCATGCTCGACAATGAGAGTGTTAGTGGAATCACTGGTAAGGAAATGAGCTGTGCAGCCGTTTTTATTAAATGGATTTTCTGCCGGCCTCATCATAAGATAGCTTGCATCATAATCACCTGAGAATTGAGAAAATTTCACCGCTTCGATCTTTACCCAATCATAACTATCTCCTTCGATGGAGCCGGGACCCGGAATTCCAATTCTTATGTGATCATTGATCTCAGGGTCGCCTGATTTTTCCTTTCCATTAATGTCCGTTAATGTAAAGTATGCTGATGCAGCATCACAGAGTTCGTGCCAGTTATTAATATCGATGAGCTTTTTGCCCGAACTGTTATAAAAGCTTTCAACTTTAAAGCCATTGGCAACATTTTTAGTTTTTGAATAGTCATTTTGACTTCCTTTTTTCTGCTTCGGAATAATTAAATCTTTATTTTTCATAATAATATTTTTTAATATTAGATTTTATCAAAAACTATACCGTTATTAAAGTGAATTTTTTTCGAAACACTTTAGAAAATCTGATTCAATATTACAACGTAGTTTTATCATGAGACAGATTTGTCAAACACGGGTGGTAATTAACATTATAAAAATTTTCAGCAGTGGTATTATTTAAAACAAATTCCACATGCGCCCATAGTTTTTATTAAGCATGTTATAAGCTTTTATTTTTTTTGATCAAAAAAAATTTTATTGCCAAAGTCGGGCATGAACAAATTCCTGAATAATTGAATGTTATAGCACTGAAGAAGACATTTAAAAATTGTATATTTATTAAACAATATAAAATTTAAATGAGCGAATACAATATAGAGCACACGAAATTTCTTAAAGATATAAATTATCCAATTGACCTGAAAAAGTTGAATCTCATGGATCTGAGGGCTTTGGCAGATGAGGTCAGAGAATATTTAATTGATACCATTTCCAAAATAGGCGGACATCTAGGGGCATCGCTTGGAGTCTGCGAACTTACACTGGCGCTTCATTATGTTTTCAATACGCCTGACGACAGGATCGTATGGGATGTCGGACATCAGGCATACATTCATAAAATTCTGACGGGCAGGAAAGAAGCTTTAAAAACTATAAGACAAAAAGACGGTATCAGTGGTTTCCTTAAAAGAGACGAAAGTGAATTTGACGTTTTCGGAGCCGGACATGCGACTACATCTATTTCCGCAGCATTGGGAATTGCGGCTGCGAGGGATTTTCTAAATAAGAAAAATAAAGTTGTAGCTGTAATAGGTGACGGATCAATGACAGGCGGAATGGCTTATGAAGCTATGAATAATATCGGTCTTCTGAAAAAAGATATTATAGTTGTATTGAATGATAATAAAATGTCTATAGCTCCAAATGTCTGGTCATTGCAAAATTATTTTAATGATCTTATGACAAACGATACTTATAATAAATTAAGAAGCAAAGTCTGGGATATGACAAGTGTTCTCGATAAAAAGAACAGTGATCGTCTTCGAAGAGCAGCGGCAAAGATCGAAGGAGGACTGAAAGGTGTAGTTACTCCGGGCATGATGTTTGAAGCGCTTGGCTTCCGTTACTTTGGGCCTGTTAACGGGCACAACGTTGTAAATCTTGTAAAAATGTTTGAAGAGATCTATAAAATGTCAGGACCTATCCTGCTTCATATTATTACGGAAAAAGGAAAAGGTCCGTCTTATGCAACCGATCATCCGCAGAAGATACATGCACTTAATCCTTTCGATAAACTTACAGGCATTGAACATAAAAAAGCTACCATCTCTACATATACAAAAATTTTCGGAACTGCACTGGTTGAGCTTGCCAAAAAAGACAAAAAAATTATAGCTGTCAATGCTGCAATGCCTGACGGTACAGGGTTAAATTTTATTCAGGAAGCAATTCCTGAAAGATATTACGATGTAGGAATTGCCGAACAGCATGCTGTAACTTTTTGTGCAGGACTTTCTACTGAAGGTTTTACTCCTGTCCTGGCTATTTATTCAACATTCTTACAAAGAGCTTTTGATCAAATAATCCATGATGTTGCAATTCAAAAACTTCCTGTTGTCTTTATTATGGACAGGGGAGGACTGGTCGGAGCAGACGGTCCTACTCATCACGGAGTGTTTGATCTCACTTATCTCCGGCTAGTACCGGGCATGGTGATAATGGCGCCAAAGGATGAAAATGAATTGAGGAACATGCTTTACACGGCAACATTATATAAAAGAGGACCCATTGCTATGAGATATCCGAGAGGCAATGCACTCGGAGTAGAGATAGGTAAGTTTGAAAAAGTTGAAATAGGAAAAGGTGAAATTGTTAAAGATGGTAAAGATGTTGCAATAATAGCAATTGGTAACATGGTTCATTACTCTCTCGAAGCAGCTAAATTACTGGCGAATGAAAATATTGATGCTGAAATTATTAATGCCAGATTCGTTAAACCTCTTGACAGGGAATTATTATTTGATGTATTTTCAAGATTCAAAAAAATTATTACTATTGAAGATAATACTATAACAGGCGGATTTGGAAGCGCAGTATGTGAATTTGCGGTTCAGCACAATTTTAAAAATGACATTCTGATTCATGGCGTACCTGACAGGTTCATAGACCACGGAAAGCCTGAAGAATTATATAAAGATCTCAGAATGGATGCCCAGGGAATTTCGGAAGTTGTCAAAGAATTTTTTATAAAGGAAAAAAATTATGTTGAAAAAAATTAATCTTAGAATTTTAATTTCTTTACTTTGTACTATAGTAATTACCGGGTGCAGTAAAGATAATCCCGTTTCACAGACTGAAACATTAGTCTATCAGCGGGATGGTGTAATTGAAAGTTTTGGCGGAGATTGTTCGGCAGTTCAGATCAGGACAAGTTCGCTTGGAAGTATTGACTTCACTAATGTTACAGGAATTAAATTCAATCTTGATGGTTCTTCAGATGCGGATCTTTCAAGTATAAATATATATTACCTCGATAACGGAGTGCAGGTAAATCTAGTTGATCTGCCTCATCGTGATCAGATTAACAGTACGATGACCATTGAAACGGCATCACCGAATGTTAACAGCGAAATATTTTTAAGGCTGACTTTGAAATCTTCCGTTTGTACAGGCCAGATATTTCATATTGAAATACGAGACTTGAAAATATATACATTACAATAATATGCAGATAACCGATCTTATACTTAATAATGTACAGGCTGACCCGATTCCCCAGGATCTTAGAATTGATTTAAATAAGATCACGAATGTGAAGAAAGTTTATATAGAAACTTACGGCTGCCAGATGAATTATTCTGATACTGAGATAGTCTTAAGTGTCTTAAGTGATTCAGGCTATAATGAAACAGCGGATGTAAATGAATCTGATGTGATACTACTTAATACCTGCAGTATAAGAGAAAATGCCGAAAATAAAATTTATAAAAGATTAGATGATCTTAAAAAGTACAAAAAAAATAATCCGCAGCTGGTAGTTGGAATACTCGGCTGCATGGCGGAAAGATTAAGAAAAGATTTAATCAATAAAAAGAAACTTGTTGATATAATAGTCGGTCCGGATGAATACAGGAGAGTGCCTGAACTAATTGATAACGTAATTGAAAAAGGTGAAAAAGGAATTGCGGTAAAGCTTTCAAGGATTGAAACTTACGATGATATAACCCCGGTCAGAAAAGAAGGAGTGACTGCATGGATCTCTATAATGCGCGGATGTGATAAATTCTGTACATTTTGTGTTGTGCCGTTCACGAGAGGCAGAGAGCGCAGCAGGAGTCTGAGTAACATAGTTGACGAATCAAAAAGATTATGTGATGAAGGTGTGAAAGATATCTGGCTGCTCGGCCAAAATGTAAATTCATATGTGTATCAGGAAAAAGATTTTTCCGACCTGCTGCGTTCTGTTGCTATAGCAGTGCCTGAAGTCAGATTAAGATATACAACATCACATCCTTATGATCTTTCAATGAAGCTTCTCGAAACGATGGCCGAATTTGATAATATTTGTAATTACATACATCTTCCGTTACAGTCAGGCTCTGACAGGGTTCTAAAGTTAATGAACAGATTATATTCCGTTGAACATTATTTAAATGTTATGAAAAAATCCCGGGAGATGATGCCCGATATTGGTCTTTCTACTGATATTATTTCCTGCTTCCCATCTGAAACAGAGGATGATCATAAAATGACACTTAATGTAATTGAAGAGGTTCGCTATGACAATGCTTATACGTTTGCATACTCGCCAAGAGAGAATACAAAAGCTTATAATATGAAAAATGATATTGATGAAGAAATAAAGAAAAGGCGTCTTGATGAGATTATCACACTGCAGAGAAAAATTTCAGTTCAGATAAATCAGCAGCTTGTTGATAAGACAATGAAAGTTTTAATTGAATCGTTAAGCAGGAAGTCTGATGAATATTTTATGGGTAGGACTGATTGCAATAAATCGGTTATAATTCCTAAAGAAATCAGCTACGTTGATAATGATGGACTTTTCATTGAGAAAAAGAATTTTAATATTGGTGATTTTCTGAATGTTAAAATTAATAAGGTAAATTCTGCTACATTGTTTGGTGAACCTGTATTGCAGGAAAAACTGTGTTAATAATTACAATAATAATTTTAAATAGATTTAAATAATTTTAAATAGATTTTAAAAAACTTAAAGTGATCATCAAATTTGTGAAATATACTTTGAGTTTTTAAGTAGTTTTAAAAAAAGTCGTCTTAGTTTCTAACCCCATTTTAAATTGGCAGACAATCTCAGCATACTCCTATTCAAATCACTCGGCATTATAGTAAGGCTATTCCCTTTAAAACTTGTTCAACGGTTTGGAAAATTAACAG
The DNA here is from genome assembly GCA_039925865.1 of Ignavibacteria bacterium. GTDB lineage: Bacteria > Bacteroidota > Ignavibacteria > Tepidaquicellales > Tepidaquicellaceae > JBDSYA01. The sequence continues at coordinate 8,172 of JBDSYA010000203.1, read as the reverse complement.
GATTAGTTTTTTTTTTCTCCTACCTGTAAGAAAGAAAGTTGCTTACAATAATTTAACTCTCTGTTTCCCCGAAAAAAATAATGAGTGGAAAGAATATGTTATAAAGAATTGCTATATCAATCTTGCAATTAACATGATGGAATTTCTTTATTTGCCTGTACTCAATAAGAATAAGGAAAGTATTTCTCGACTGGTTAAGTTTAATAATCATCACATACTTGATAGATCATTTTTACTGTCAAAGGGTACTTTTTTTTTAAGCGGTCATATTTCTAATTGGGAGCTCAATGCCTTTGCATATCCAAAAGTTTTTAATCAAAGCTTAAAAATTATTGCTAAAGTGCAGGCCAGCAAAGGCCTGAATGGGATAATAAATCAATACAGGACAATGAGCGGTAATGAAATTATCCAGATTGGTTATTCTTTAAGGAAGGTTTATGAAATGATAAACAAAAATGAAATTGTGTGCTTTTTACTGGATCAGTCTGCCAATCCTGACTATTCAGTTTATGTGAATTTTTTTGGGCAGAGAGTTGCAACATTTTCAGGGCCTGCCCGGATTGCTTTAAAGAAAAGAACAGGTCTGATACTTTGCTACGGTATCAGAAATTCTGATTATAAATATATAGTTAATTTTGAATCTATTGAGTACGGCGATCTCATTGAATCAAATGACAATAACACAGAGGTGCTTACTCAAAGGATTCAGTCCGGATTAGAAAGGATCATTCGTGCAAATCCTGAACAATGGCTTTGGTTCCATAAAAGATTTAAACATGTCAGGCCGGCGGATGTTTAAAAAAATACTGATTATTCAAACTGCTTTTTTAGGTGATGTAATTCTCACATTACCGCTCGTGCAGGTTTTGAAAAAATATTTCCCCGACTCGCAAATTGATTTTTTATGTATTCCCTCAACCTCCATATTGTTAAAGAACAATCCTTACATTAATGAAGTATATCCTTATGATAAAAAGAATTCAGGAATAAACGGTTTAATATCATTGGTAAAAAAAATCAGAAAGATAAGATACGAGTTAATTTTATCACCGCACAGATCCTTTCGGTCTTCGTTAATTAGTTATTTCTCGTCCGCGTCAAAATCCGTTTCTTTCGATACAACTTCATTCAGCTTTTTGTATAGTGATAATATAGTTTATGACCGGGGTATTCATGAGATTCAAAGAAATTTAAAATTACTTGAACCTATAGGCATTTCACAAACAGAAATTGTAAGACCTGAGATATTTGTTTCAGAGCAGGAGAGAAGAAAAGTTAACAGTATTTTTTATGAACACAGGTTTAAACCGGATGAAAAGTTTATTGTGATTGCTCCGGGGTCAGCATGGTTTACAAAAAGATTTCCGGAAGAAAAATTTATTACTCTTTGCAATCTTCTCATTACATTGAATTTGAAAATTTTTTTAATCGGAGGTAAGGAGGATAAGAAGACATCTGATTTTATACTGTATAATTCAAGGAACAAAAATCTGATTAATGTTACAGGAAATTTGTCAGTACTCGAATCTACAGAATTGATCAGTAAAGCCGAACTTATAATCACAAATGATTCCGCGCCTCTGCATATTGCTAACTCCGTAGACACTAAAGTCATCGCTTTATTCGGATCAACCGTTCCGGAATTTGGTTTTTATCCATATGGAAATAATGACATTGTGATCGCAACGGAAGGACTTTCGTGCAGGCCATGCAGCTTACATGGAAAAAATAAATGTCCTGTTGGAACATTTGTCTGCATGAAAAACATTAACGAGGGAAAAATTGTAAGTGAAATAAAAAAAATGCTAGGCTAAATATTCCTGAAGCCTGTTCCTGATCTCGTCAGTTGTAAAAGATTCCTGGCTCGTATTCATCTCTTTCAGCAGATCTCTTATTATACCCTTGCCTGTTTCCTTTTTTAAATCTTTAAGATATCCGTCAAAGATAGTTTCACCGTTAAGAGCGTGATTGATCTCGGTCTCTTTATTGTGCTCGGTTAACTCAGTGTAATAAACAACTTTAAACTTTTTATTAAATTCTTTTTCGCGATAGATCTCAAACATTGTTTTTTCCGACTCGAATGCCATAATATATAATTTTATTTTTTTAAGATTCTTTTAACATATTTTCCCATCATATCAAATTCAATATTTACCATATCATTTTCTTTAAGCAGATTGAAGTTCGTAATTTTGTAAGTATGCGGAATGATACCTATCTTGATCAAAGTTTTAATTGGATTTTCTTCTACAATATCAGCAATTGTCAGGCTTACACCATTTATTGTAATAGAACCAACGTAAATAATATTATCACTGAAATCATTTGAGAAGTCAATGAAAAATTCATGGCTTCCATTGCGGTTCGTTATTTTTTGAATCTGTCCCTTTGTATCAACATGTCCCTGAATAATATGACCGTCAAGTTTTGAATTTAGTGTCATTGCTTTTTCAAGATTTACAACACTGTTAACTTCAAGATTTCCTAAATTCGTTTTAGTCAGTGATTCATTTATCACCGTAAACTCAAAATTGTCTGCAGTAAAAGTTTCGACTGTCATGCATGCCCCATTTATTGAAATGCTGTCTCCGTTCTTTACATCACTTAAAAATGAGTGGCTATCGGGTGTAACGACAAGCCCTAAACTATCACCCTTTTTGATCCTGCTCTTTACTTTTCCCGTGTCCTGAATTATTCCTGTGAACATTTTTATAATAAATTAACAAATCTTTACCAAAAGATTTAGAGTAACTATAATTTAAGTTTTTTGCTTCGCTCAGTTTTGATATTTCAAAATCACTGAAAGTTGAAATCCCTTTTCCGATTATTTTTGGAGCAACGAATAAATAAATATCATCAAACAGTCCGGCTTTCACAAATTGAGAATATAAGTTTGCACCGCCCTCCACTAAAACACTTGAAATATTAAGTGAATAAAATTTTCTTAAAATATCTTTAAGCACAAGTCTCTGGTCTTTTTCTTTGACTCTGATAATATTCTTTGAATATATTTCAGTCACCGCTTTTTTTGAAACACTTGAAAGTACGAATGTTTTTTCCCGGTCATCATCCGTGAAGAGCTTAAGATTATCAGGCAGGGAACCATCCCTGTCAATCACTATTCTATAAGGTGTCCTTCCGCGAATCTCCCTGACTGTCAGTGACGGATTATCATATCTTGCAGTGTTTTTTCCAATCAGTACCACATCATATTCGCTTCTTAATTTATGAACATATTTCCTTGAGGCATCTCCGGTGATCCACTGAGATTTGAAATTATTCATTGCTATCTTTCCATCTATGCTTTGAGCGATCTTCAAAGTAACATAGGGCATTCTCTGCGACACAAATTTTATAAAAAATTTATTCAGTTCAATGCACTCATCTTTTAAAATCCCAACGCTGACTTTGATACCGGCAGTTCTTAATTTTCTTATTCCTCTGCCGTTAACTTTTTCATATGGATCTTTCATCCCGATTACAACTTTTTCAACCTGCTCTTTAACAAGAAGTTCGGTACAGGGAGGCGTTTTGCCGGTATGTGAACACGGTTCAAGATTAACGTAAACAGTTGAATCTTTGAGACTGTAGCCTGAACTTACTGCGTCATTTACCGCATTGACTTCCGCATGAGCTTCACCGAATTTTTTATGATAGCCCTTGCCAATAATTTTACCGTCCTTCACAATCACACTTCCGACAAGCGGGTTCGGAGAAATATATCCTTTTCCATTTTTAGCCAGATCAATACACATTCTCATTAACTGTTCATCATTGTTCATCATTGTATATTTGTTCTTTCTTTCATTTTGCTGATTACACTTTCCGGATTGTCCCTGTGATAAATATAAGTAGGGGAATCAAACATTAATACAGTAAACTTTGAATTAGCCCTTTTGAAAAAATGAAAATCATGCGAATATATATTTTCAAAACCCTGCAGTTCTTCAAAAACTTTTCTCTTACCAAAAAATGTACCACCGATGACACAATCTTTAAGATGAATAAGTTTTGAATTATCACGAGCGTCGGGAACATACCGATCTTCTTCTGTTCCAATTATCTTAGGATGAGAGTGCAGAATGTCTATATGAGTATTTTCATTCAGAAAATTAAATCTTAGCTCAAGATGATCACAGAGGTATTCATCATCAGAATCAAGAAATGTTATATATTGACCTGATGTATTAATGATACCTGTATTCAGAGACAAAGGATGTTTGCGATTTGAATGCCTGATATATTTAAAATTATCGTTTTTTTTTAAGATTGGGAATAAGATGGTTTCAGTATCATCATCGCTGCCGTCATCTACTATTATTAATTCACAATCTTTATATGTTTGATTTATTACCGAGTCCAAAGCTCTTTTTAAAAAAACTTTACTGTTAAATAAGGTAAGGATGACAGAAATTCCGTAAACTTTTGTTCCAGTCTCCATTACCAGTTTATCTGTTTTGCACTCTTTGGAATTTTAAGACGGTAATTCAATTTGTCGTTGTTAAATTCTTCTTTATAATAATTGAGCCATATATTCTGTTTTTCCTTGGGACGACTAATACTAATGTTTTTTGGAAAATGTATTCCATCCTTTTCATAAAAGTTTGAGTACAATATTTCAAATTTAGCTTTATCCTGTTCATCATAATTACCTATTTTTGTTACGTAATAAAATCTTGAATCTATCCAGTATCTTTTTTTTCCGCTCTCTGAATTTAAAACAACGACATATTTTCCTTCCTCAGTCGTAATATTTACTTCTGTATATTTTTCATCATCAAACGAAAACTTACCCGAAAATGCATTAATTATTTCATCGAAGCTGACTTTAATCCTCATTATCAGTGCGAGATTCTTTGGTGTAGATGGTCCGCGTATAACTCTGTTTTCCTGAGCATTATAATAAATAAAATTATTGCGCGTGATAAGCAGATCTGCAACATCAATTCCAAATGGTCCTTCAAGCTTTGTAAATACGCTGTCAGGCTTGATGATACTGACTGTGATAGATCCGGTATTGCTCATTGAAGGTGAATCGATGGATATTTCACCGTCAGCATCGAGAGAAAATAATTCTCTCGAATTTTTATTAACCCGGGTTTTTAATTCTTCAAAAGTAATATCTGGAGTAGTCTCAGTCTCAGATGCTGTGCAGGAGTAAATTAAAATTACAGGCAAAAGAAAAATGTACAGTAAATATTTATTCAATTTTAAATTTAATTTACAGATTCAGAAATGAACCTGTCCAAAATGTTTTTTGAAGCGGGATCTTCTAAATTTAAAAATCTCTCAGGGTGCCATTGAACACCTATGAAGAAAGGCTTTCCGGACTTTTCATTGTATTCAATTCCCTCAATTATTCCATCAGGTGATTTAGCATTTACCATTAACCCTTCTCCGAGCCGGTCGATAGACTGATGATGCGAACTTGTAACATTCGTTTCCTCTAATCCTGTTATATCATGAAGCAGTGTGTTTTCAAAGATTTTTATTTTATGAATCCTGTCTTCAGTTGGAGAAATTCTTTCATGATTTACATTTCGGATTTCCTCAATATCAAAAATAAGGTTTCCTCGGAAAAAAACATTTACTAATTGCAGTCCACGGCAGATAGCGAGAATTGGAATTTGCTTTTTGATGGCTCTCTCAAGTAATTGAAGTTCAAAACTATCTCTTTCAGGATTATATGTTCCTTTGGTTTCATCAATATACGAGTCGCAGTAGTTCTCGGGATAAATATCAACCCCTCCGCTCAAAATAAGTCCGTCGCACTCTTCAAGTTTTTCCGGATCATTCTCATGAAATTTAAAATCTAATATTTCAAAATTTATCTTATATTTGTCCAGCCATTGGGTGTAATGATGAAATTTAGCTTCGGATTTGGAAAGACCAATTTTCAATTCACCACTTCATCAAGTTTTTTAAAAAATAATGAGCTGTCATTTCCCATTTCAATATTTAACTTAAGATAATAAACAGGATAATCGGTTACTAATGTTTTGTGGTTTTTTAATTTGAGAAAATCTTTTTCAGTTGTAATGAAGACACTTCCTTTTTTATATTTATTTTTTAATAATGCGATATCTTCAGATGTGTAATTATGATGATCCGGGAATTTTATTTTATCGATAATATTAATCCCGCTGTCTTCGATCATTTTATAAAATGAATGATTATTTGCAATGCCCGAGAAGGCAATTGCTTCAGTTTTTTGTTTTGGCAAAATACTGTTTTTATTATCCATAAAATATTCCGTTTTATATCTCATTTGTATAATTTCTTTGTTGTATTTCAAAAGGCCGTGGATGATCCCCGGTGTATCAGATTTATTATTTTGGATAATAAGATCAGCTCTTTTTAATCCGTTAAAAGTTTCCCTAAGATTTCCTGTTGGCAGAGTAAATAAATTGGCAAGCATATTTTGGAAATAATCAACTGAATCTAAAATCACTATGTCAAGATCTCTGTATATCCTTCTGTTCTGAAAACCATCATCAAGTATAATTATATCAGGATCAAATTTTTCAATTAGTAATTCTGAAGATTTGATCCTGTCGCTTCCTGCAGCAATAAAAAACTTATTCCGGTTTTCTTTAATCAGTTCTTCCGAAATTAATATCAGCTCATCTCCAGAATCTTCAATGTTTGTGTTGATAATATTTCCATCACAAACAATTACTGTCATATTGCTCTTTCTTTTATATCCTCTGGAAACTATACCTACTGTGAAATTATTTTGGAGATAATACTTTGCAGCGAATATAGTGAGCGGAGTCTTTCCTGTACCGCCTGTGGAGATATTACCAATAGAAATTACAGGCTTTGAAATTTTATGAGTTTTGAAGATCTTAAGATCATAAAGCTTATTGCGGATGAAAATGATCGAAGAGTAAATAATGGAAAACGGTATCAAAAGTATTTTTAATGCAGTCATATTATCTACATTTCATTAGAAAGCATTTGCTTGAACTTTTCAAGTTCATCTCCATAAAGATAATTCTTATAAAAATGCTTTTCCCCAAAATAAACTTCACATTTTGAAAAAGGATAAGGTATTTCAAATTTATCCCAGCTTTTATGTAATACTTTTTTATTGTTGAATGTTATTCTGACAGGCACGATTGGTAATTTCAATTTATTTGATATTATCAAGGCACCATTTTTAATAATTTGTGCAGGACCCCGCGGTCCGTCCGGTGTTATTACAATTGAATCTCCCTCTTTTAATGTTTTTATAATTTCATCTAATGCTTCCTTACTAGACCTTGAACTGGATCCGCGTGTTACTTTATATTTCCAGTTATTGAGAACATTGTTCAAAACATCCCCGTCTTTGCTTTTTGACACAAGTGCCTTAAATTCTTTTCTTCTGAAGATCCACCATCCGATTAACATTTTTGAATGCCAGAAAATATAAACTGTATCAGTATCCTTATCAGGGTAATTATTAACTTTAACACGAAGCGTTTTTATATATGTGTCAATTACCAAAGGTAAAATTTTCAATCCCATCTTATTCAGAAATTCAAAAGCCATATCCGTTTAATTTTTGAAAAGCAGATTTGATATCATTCTGGCTGCATTTAATGAAGCATCCTTGCTTGTAAGTATTATTTTTAATTCTTTAAAGCAGTTTTCCATTTGAATGCGATATTGTTTCTCCAAAAGAATTTTTTTCCCTTCATTGAAAATATTAGTCACAGTCATTTCATTCTGAATAAATTCCTTTACAGCCGGCTTGTTCAGTAGAATGTTAACCATTGCAATATATTTGAGTTTAACAAGACTCTTTGCAATGAAATAGTTTATGTTTCCGGTTTTATATACAACACAGAAGGGTGTTCCTATAAGTGCACACTCAATTGTCGAAGTACCCGATTTTGTAATTACCAGATCAGAATTTAAAATAGTTTTGTAATTAAGATTTGAATTATCTGTATCATAGATCAGATTGAAATCTTTTCCGGCTATAAAGTTTTGATAATAGGATCTGTCGAAATTGGGTGAGCAAAGAATATTGATCTCACATTCAAATTCATTTTTAAATTTAGTTCCTGCCTCCGCGAGTATGGGCAGCATTCTACCGACCTCATCTTTTCTGCTTCCCGGAGAAATACTGATCTGAATTTTCTGTTTATTAACCTTTTGATTTTCGCTCAAAAAGTTTTCTAT
>JBDSYA010000202.1:0-13205 GCA_039925865.1 Ignavibacteria bacterium | reverse complement strand
TTTCCGCTTCCTTAAAAGCATAGTTCATATATATTTCATGCTGGGTCATAATTTCAATATTTAATCATAAAGATTTTTTTGTTTTGATGCTGTCTTTTTGTGTTAAGTTATAAATGTTATTATTGATCTTCTTCATTATATCAGTAAAGTTGAAAAATTTGTATCCGAGTTTTTTTAACTTGAACAACTGGCTGTCATAGTATTTAAATTCTTCCGGTGAAAGATTTACAGAATAAAGTAAAAAAGTTTTTCCGGAGTTAGACTGAGTTATAATATCTGAAAATAATGAGTTAACTGTTTGCTCGCTCTTTTGGAAGCCGGACAATAATGTATCGCTGTAAACAGTAATATTATTTTTTAAAAATTCTTTTTTTATTTCATTTTCAAATTCCTTAATTTGGGTTTTGCCTGTTAAAAAAATTCCGCCGGAATTCTGATAGTTAATTGAAGCTGATCTTATCTTTGCTTTCCATACATCAGCTTTCATGTCACTTTTAAAATCTGAAGTTATATCTTTTTCATCACCAATAAAAAATCTCAATAAATAATCTCTTTCCGATCCCAGTATCTTTGACTGATAATCTGATTTGTCATTGCGGAGCGGCAGAAATAATGAAAACTCTTCTGTTGAATTCAGTATGCCGGAAACATTATCTAACGGATAAAAATCAATGCTGTCAAGCACTATACAAACTTCGGAAACCTTCCTTTTTAAAGAATCATCGTAAATAAATTTTAAAATTCCAGAAAGTTTACCAATTGCATCATTCACATTAGCCGTATATAATTCCATGATAACGTTTTTTGTTTTAGGATCTTCAGTTATCTTTTCTTTAAAATTTCTGTCTCTAAAATAATTAGAGTATTCTAAATTAAGCTGGATCGATGGCAGGTCATTAGGAATGTGAATCTCTTTTGTAATTAATAATTTGTCCCCTGAATTATTTTCTTTTTTGTTTGAAATATCTTTTATCCATTCTTTTTTGATTCCAAAAGTAAATGCTATTGAATCCACTTTTTGTGAAATTTCCTCTTTCGATAACTGATCTGGTTTTGAATTTTCAGATATGGTTTCATTTTTACCTTCTGAGGTTATGAAAAAGTAAAATAAGATCAACACCGCAATGCATAGTCCGGAAATAATTATGATTTTTAGCTTATGATCTTTCTCCAGTTTTATTTCAGACGGTTTGAAGCTCAATTTCCTTCGATACATTCCTTATGATCTCCTTTGCATTTTCGATTTTAGTCTTTCCTAAAGTCCCAATGATATCATCAATATATTTTTCTTTTCTTGCTCCGGTAAGTACAGAGGTCACACCATCAACGGAATTCAGCAGCAGTATCGACTTTTGCGACAGTGTTAAGCCGTGATATTTTTCGTCTAGATCTTTATTTATAAGGCTGTGTATAAAAATGCTTCTCTTATCAGCTCTCATTTTATAATAGTTGCTTACAAAGTTAAGAAGCTTATAACATTCTTTAATGTAACTTCTAAAAAAATCTTTTACATCAATGTTAATGATCTTTTCATCAAATATTTTTATTAAAGTATCTATTCTCGGGACAAACAGTTGTGACACGACATCATTAAAGTGTTCGATACTTCCGAAATATTTCCAGTTTTCATCCACAAGTTTGCCGAATGTCAGTAGTTTTTTCAAATCATTATATTGATCATCTTCAGTGCGATCTTCCTTTTGCAGTTTCTCTGTGATCAAATCTTCTTCCATAAGCATAACAAGTTTTATCTGTTTGATAAAATCTTTTTCATTAAAAGCTTCCCATTTAAAATCCGCAAGCCTTACAAGGCCTTTCGATGTAATTGCATTCAAAGGACGGTTGATCAAAACTTTAATATTATATCTTGAAGCATAATCTAAAACTGTTTCAGAATTATCTGCCTGGCTTTTTATATTGACTGCGCCGGCTTCAAATAAATTAAATGGAAACTGAATTACTTTAAAATGATTATTTTCAGAAATGGAATTTGCAATATTCAGAACTTTTTCCAGTGAAGTAAATTCAAAATCATTTGAATAATTTGCAAATGTATTGGAAGATATTCCATATGAGAGGATCTTTCCTTCTTTAACTTTTTCTTCCAGAAATTCAAAAGCTTTTCTGATCCGGTTATAATAATTCGCCCGGGCTTCACTGATATCAACTTTATTCTGCTTAGCCCAGCCAAGATAGTATTCCGGATTATGTAAAAGATAAACATCTATGTAAGACTGATTAAGCCTGTGCAGCTGCCTGTTTATCTGATCATTAAGAAAATCAGGACTGATACAATGCCACAGCCGGTCCGCATATTCCACAACTTCTGTGAATGGCTTACCTTCTTCTTTAAGCTTTGAGGCAAATTTATAGTTCTGTCCCTGAATGTATCCGCCTTTGGTTACTAAAATAATCTCAGTTCTTTTAATTTTTCCTTCGGCGATCAGATCATCAATAATTTTTCCCACCAGCTTTTCACTTCCTCCGTCTGAGTAATTGGCTGAAGTGTCAATGACGTTTATGCCGTTAGTAAGTGCTTTATACAGCGCTTCGTAATGTTCCTTTATGCTCAGATCAACCCTGTAACATCCGAATCCTAATGAAGAATATTCCATAAATTTTTTGGAGACAAATTACCGATATAAAGTAAATGTAAAAAGTCTCAAGAAAATAAACTCCCGGTTTTTTAAAGATTTGCGGGATCTCTTACTTGTGACCTGCTGACTTTTTATTATTTTGAATTTCTAAAACATCCCGGTCTTATCATATCCTTCAGTATAAACTGCCCATGGAACATCCGGATAAATTATAAATTTATTCTCCCTGTCTGCTTTTACAGAAATCACATCGCCTTGCTGTATTTTACTAAAGTATAATGATTCAACAAACCATGTTGCTTTTGTCTCGTATGGAAATCCCCCGTCAAGAATTTCAAATTTAAAATGAACAATGCTTTTTATACTCCCGCCTTCCAAACCCTGCTTCGCGCTGATTATTCTTGCATTAACTGGGATTGCCTTCGACTTTCTTTCATTGATCTTTATTGCAGATGCGGCATCTTTAGTGAGCCCTCTTCTTAGCAGAAAAATTATCAGTGCAGTTATGAGAGGAACTGAAATTGAAACAATTAAAATTATATCTCCTGTATTCATTAAGTATTGTATTCTTATCAGTAAATTAATTACTCTGCTGTTAACCGGCAATGTTTTTAATTATTATTTCCTTTTTAAAACTTATCTGTTGCAAATTCAGAAAATAAATTTTACTTTGCACTACAAAGTACTTTATAATTTTACTAAACAAATGGATAATCCAAAAAAACACCTTGATGCGCTCTCCGATATCAAAAATCTGATGGAAAGATCTTCAAAATTTATTTCATTCAGCGGTTTGTCCGCAATAAGCGCCGGGATCATTGCTATTACCGGGGCAGTATTCACAAGCTTACATTTTAACATCAGTTTTTTTGATGTTAAAAGTTCACAAAATTTAAAAGGTACGCAAGCTGATCCGGAAACATTAACTTTTTTGATAATTACCGCCGTTATTGTATTTTTATTATCAATGGCAGCTGCAATTCTGATCTCATCAAAGAAGGCCAGGGACAGTAATTTAATTTTCTGGGATAACATGGCAAAGAGGGTATTTCTCAATCTTTTCATTTTTCTTTTCACCGGAGGAATTTTTTGCGCACTACTGATATATCATCAGATATATTTTCTAATAGTGCCTGCGATGCTTATCTTTTATGGTCTTGCCCTGATAAATGTCAGCAAGTTCACAATGAACGAGATCGCCCAGCTTGGAATTTTTGAAATAATTCTGGGGATAGCTGCATCATTTGTTATTACATATCCGCTGCTGATATGGGTAAGCGGATTTGGTATACTTCACCTGATCTACGGGACATATATTTATTTAAAATATGAAAGAAAAAAAAATTAAGATCCGGTGAAAGATATTATTGAAAATTTAAACAAGAATTTCGAAAGCAGGATAAGGCTTGGTGTCATGTCATTGCTAATGGTGAATGACAGTGTGGATTTTAATACTTTGAAACAGACACTAAATTTAACTGACGGAAATCTTGCGAACCATGTTAATGCATTGGAAAAAAATAAACTTATTAAGATCAGGAAAAAAATTATCGGAAAAAAAATGAATACCACTTACACTGCCACAGACAAAGGAAGAAAAGAATTCATTGATCATCTTTCCGCACTGGAGAAATTAATACGGATGTAATAAAATTTCACAAATATTTTGAAATTAAAATGCCGGAGGAAAAATGAATTTTCAATGGTTCAAAAAAACGGGGCTGATATACATTCCGGTTAGCATAGTTGGTATCGTAATGTATTTAATGACTATTGCTTTTTGTGTAACTGTTTTTATTGCAGTCGACAGAAATTCGCATTCGAATTCTGATACACTTTACGGGATATTTCCTTACTTTGTATCGGCAATTACAATTTTATTCTGGGTTGCTTCAAATAATTCCAAGCAGGCAACAGTTCATAAATTATAGTTTATCTGAATTCTGCAAAGGTTTTGATGAACAAATGTACAAGCTGGATCACTGCTTCTTTTTGAAAATTGAAAATTAATTGCAGTTAATTTATATTGATGCTGATTAGTCCAATCTAAAATTTTATTGCATGTCCCCAACTCAGGAAATATCCGAATTTGATAAGCTTTGGAATTACAATAACCCGGAAGATACTGCCGTAAAATTCAGAGAGATCATTCCAAAGATAAATGATACAGCCGACAAGTCCGCTTATCTTCAACTTTTAACTCAGCTTGCAAGGACTCAGAGTCTTCAATTGAAATTTGAGGAGGCCCATAAAATTCTTGATGAAGTCGAGCCGCAGCTTGCCGATGAAATGAAACTTCCTAAAATTCGTTACCTGCTTGAAAGAGGCCGGACTTATAATTCTTCAAAGCAAAAAGAAAAGGCACTGGAATTATTTCTTCAGGCATTTGAACTTGGTAAAGATGAAAGCGATCTCGATTTTTATACTGTGGACGCTGCACATATGATGGGTATTGCTGAATCGCCCGAAGAAGGGATCAAGTGGAATGAAAAGGGAATTGAGCTTGCAGAAAATTCAAAGGATGACAGGACCCGTGGATGGCTGGGAGCCTTTTACAACAATACTGGCTGGACTTACCATGATGAAAAAAAGTATGATAAAGCGCTTGAGCTTTTTGAAAAAAATGTAAAATGGCATACAGAGAAGAAAAGCGGTCAGCAACTTATGATTGCAAAGTATTGTGTCGGCAGGACATTAAGGTCTCTTGGGAGAATCGATGAGGCAATGAAAATTCATAATGATCTTTTAAAAGAGATCAGTGAAAAAAAACTGGAAGAAGACGGTTATATTTACGAAGAGCTGGGAGAATGCAATTTAATAAAAGGAAATAACGAAGAGTCTAAAAAGAATTTTGCAACCGCTTATGAAATGCTTTCAGAAGATAAGTGGCTGGCGGAATATGAGAAGGATAGATTGGATAGAATGAAGGAATTGTCTGCTTAAGATTAGATTTTTAAAAAAGGATTCTATAACAATTGACTCTTCCGGTAATATTTTATTAATCAATAAAATCATCTTTATTTATCTTTATTGATCTTGCATTGATCTGTAATTTGAATTTCAAAAAGTTTAGATCAACCATAAAAACACCTTTATACTCTTTTTATTAATTTATCATATGACATGAACACAAAAACCTTATCCCCGGAAGAAAAGAAAAAAGTTGAAGATGAAATTAGTGATATTGAAAAAAAGATTGAAGAAATGCGGAAGAAAAGGATCGAACTTAATTCTCAGCTTGCAAATATGGATGTCAAAGATTACACACTTAAAGACAGAGAAGGAAAAGATGTAAAGCTTTCGGAAATGTTTGGTGACAAAAATCATCTGATACTTGTACACAACATGGGCAAAGGTTGTTCATACTGTACAATGTGGGCTGATGGTTTCAAAGATACATATAAAGAGATAGAAAAGAAGGTGCCGTTTGTGCTTGTAAGTCCCGACAGTCCGGAGGTTCAGAAAAAATTTGCTGAATCGCATGGCTGGGATTATAAAACATACTCCGCTGCAGGAACTGATTTTATTTTTGATATGGGATATGATTTCATAAAAGACGGAAAGCATAATTACTGGCCGGGAGTATCAGTATTTGAAAAAAATGAAGACGGTACAATGAAAAGAGTTGCAAAAGACTATTTCGGACCGGGAGATTTTTATTGTAACATCTGGCATTTTCTTGACCTGCTTCCAAATGAAAACATTACGATGGAATCATGAATGCAGCCGGAAGCTCAGAGGATAAATGAATAATATATTATCAAAGAAATTCTATGAACAATACATCATAATGACCGAATGGATCGATACATATATTAACATGATGAATGATGAAGATTTTGAGACGGAATTATCTCCCGGCAAAAACCATGGAGTGTGGATACTCGGGCATTTGATCACGAGTGATGATGATTTTACTTTTTATATGGGCAAAGGAAATTATCTGTTTGAGGAATACCAGGATCTATTCGGACAAAAAAGCCGGCTTAAAAAAGTAAGTGAATATCCACCGGTCACAAAATTAAAGGAGCAATGGAGACTGGTGTGTGAAAAGAACAAAAAGGTATATGAAAGTTTAAGTGACAATGTATTAGATGAAATACCTGAAAACATGAGTGATGAAATGAAATCTTATTTTTCTACAAAGGGGAAAGTTGTCATGGCCTGGCAGCTTCATCAGATGTATCATTGCGGACAGCTTGGCGTGCTCGCTTCCAGAACAGGGAAAAAAATGTTTTAGATTTGTGAATGGTGAATCAATAATATTATGAATGAATAGAATCTTTTCATACACAATTTGTCAAAACCAAATTTCGTTTCCCGCTGGAAAAGTTTTTTAAGTGAACGCTCAGCAAAAAATGAATTCATTTTATCAGTATTACTATTAGTAACCGTCGTTTTTTTATTCAGCAGATATTTGCTTTTTAATGAAACAAGGGATGGAGCTGTGCTGGATGATCCTTTGCTGAAAAACTTTCAGGCTATTGATCTGAATCCCCTGATTTTTTTTTCAATATATTCATCATTAATCCTGGGTTTGATCAGCTTCAGTTTTGACCCTCCAAGGTTATTGATTGCTTTTCAAACATATACATTAATGGTATTATTCCGGATGCTGGCAATGTATCTAATTCCATTGAATCCTCCGGCTGACTGCATAGATCTGCAGGATCCAGTAGTTTTTATGATGGGCACAGGAATGAAGATAGTGAAAGATCTTTTTTTCTCGGGACACACATCTACAGCTTTCATGCTCTTTCAGGTTGCACAAAATAAATATTTAAAATCTTATTTTCTTATTGCTACCATTATAGTCGGAACAAGTGTAATTTTACAAAAAGCCCACTATGCAATAGATGTATATGCGGGAATAATCTTTTCCTATGCATCATATCAACTGATCAAATCTTTTCACAACAAATTTCATGAAAAAAAATTATTATGAGCAACAGAGTAAACATTTCATCGGGAGTTAAGTGGGAAGACATAGTCGGTTACAGCCGTGCTGTCAGGACAGGCAACAGGATACTGGTCTCCGGTACAACTTCAATTGAGGAAGGAATTATAATCGGTGAAGGCGATTTTTATCTGCAGACCAAAACTATTCTTAAAAAAATACAAAGGGCATTAGAAGAAGCGGGAGCTTCGATGGACGATGTTATAAGGACAAGAATATATGTGACAGACATTTCAAAGTGGGAAGAAGTCGGAAAGGCACACGGTGAATATTTCAGAAAAATAAAGCCCGTGTCATCAATGATAGGGGTCAGTGCTTTAATAGATCCTAAAATGCTCGTTGAGATTGAAGCTGAAGCTGTTCTTGATGAGTTTGACAACAATTAACATTATGTCAAATTTAGAATTTATAACTTGATACTTTTTAATTTATGTAATAGTTTAGCCAACGAAAGAATAACACGCCTTAAAACTTCTAAGGAAATTATTTTAAATCTTGCATCATCATCATTTTTCAACTAAATATTTTTATAACAAATTAAAACTTACCTTCAAGTAATACCCTCGCCGGAAAGGATCAAATAATGGACACAAAAAATAACACCAAGCCAGAATCGTTCACCGATACTAAAAATGTGACTGACTTTAAATCAAAAAAAGTTGCAGAGCTTATTCAAATTGCAAAAGACCTGGGGGTTTTAGGATATACTGACCTCAAAAAACAGGAATTAATATTTAAGATAATAGAAGCCCAGACCAAAAAAGATGGTTTTGCTTTCGCTGTAGGAGTACTGGAAGTATTGCCTGACGGATACGGCTTTCTCCGGTCTGTCGATTATAATTATTTACCTTCACCGGATGATATCTATGTCTCCCCATCTCAGATTAAAAAGTTTTTATTAAGGACAGGTGACACTGTAAGCGGGCAGGTAAGGCCGCCTAAAGAAGGCGAAAGATTTTTTGCTTTGCTTAAAGTTGAAGCAGTGAATTTTGAGAATCCTGATACTATAAGAGACAGAATTTTATTTGATAATTTAACTCCACTTTACCCTAACGAAAAATTTAATCTCGAGACATCACCTGCTGAATATGGAATGAGAGTTATGGATCTTTTTACACCTGTAGGAAAAGGACAAAGAGGTTTGATAGTATCCCCGCCAAAGAGCGGTAAGACCATTCTCCTTCAGACAATGGCAAACAGCATTACACGAAATCATCCCGAAGTTCACCTTATAGTTTTACTGATCGATGAGCGTCCTGAAGAAGTTACCGATATGGAAAGAAATGTTAATGCTGAAGTAATTAGTTCGACATTTGATGAACCGCCTGAAAGACACGTTCAGGTTTCAGAGATCGTATTGCAAAAAGCAAAACGCCTGGTTGAAGCAAGAAAAGATGTAGTTATACTTCTTGACAGTATTACAAGGCTTGCAAGAGCACATAATACGGTAATTCCTCACAGCGGTAAAATTCTTTCGGGGGGTGTGGATGCAAATGCATTACATAAACCAAAGAGATTTTTTGGAGCTGCAAGAAATATAGATGAGGGCGGAAGCCTTACAATCATTGCGACTGCGCTTATCGAAACGGGCAGCCGGATGGATGAAGTTATTTTTGAAGAATTTAAAGGAACGGGTAATTCTGAAATTGTACTTGACAGAAGATTATCCGACAGAAGAGTTTTCCCGGCTATTGATCTTAATAAATCGGGTACAAGAAAGGAAGAACTGCTCTTAACAAACGATACAATCTCGAGAGTATGGCTTCTCAGAAAGCTTCTTTCCGATTATAACCCTATAGAAGCAATGGAATTTTTATTGGAAAAAATGCGCGGTACAAAATCCAACAAAGAATTTCTGACTTCGATGAATTCATAGTGTCATTATGACCCTACGCTTGTGCTCATGAAAAAAGTTATATTAATCAATGCTGTTTCAAAGGAAGTTCGTATTGCCATAACTGAAGACGGTAAGCTAGCCGAGTTTTTCCTTGATACTCCTGATAAAGAAAGGAATGTCGGAGATATATATATAGGAAAGGTAGGTAAGGTAATCCCCGGGATCAGAGCGGCCTTTATTGATCTTGGATTTGAACAGGATGCTTTTCTGCATTTTTCAGATATAGGAAGTTCGCTCGAAGAATATTCATCAATTATCGGCGATGATTCGGATATTGAAGAAGATGAAGAGGACGAAGAAAACACCCAGCCTGCCAATAACGGAAGGCATGAGAATAAACTTCCTAATTTAGAAAGAGGTCAGGATATAATTGTTCAGATCACAAAAGAGCCTGTAGGTAAAAAGGGTTTTAGAATTACTTCCAAAGTTTCCATTCCCGGAAGATATCTTGTCCTTATCCCATTCGAAAAAAAGATCGGATTATCCCGCAAAATTTTTAATCCAAAAGAAAAGCGTCGTCTTCGAAACATAGTGAAATCAACACTTCCCAAAGGTTTCGGAATAATTATAAGAACCGTAGCAGCAGGTCAGGATGAAAATCTTATTCTTGATGACCTTAACACTCTCATCCAGACATGGAATGAAATTCAGTCAAAACTGAAAACTGCAAAGTCGCCACTTCTTTTGCATAAAGATGTTTCAACAACTTCTTCTGTTATCAGGGATCTTTTCAAAGAAGACATTTCAAAGATCATCGTTGACTCTAAAAAACATTTCAAAGATATAAAGGGATATGTAGATGAAACCTCTCCGGAGTTTTCAGAAAAACTTGAATATTATTCAGGAGTTCAGCCGGTATTTGATGTTTATAACATTGAAAAACAAATTGAAGAATCAATTGAAAGAAAGGTATGGCTGAAAAACGGCGGCTATATCGTGATAGAAGCTACTGAAGCAATGACAGTGGTTGATGTAAACAGCGGTAAGTATGCAAGGCACAGGGATCAGGAAGTCAACTCTCTCAATACAAATCTTGAATCGGCTAAAGAAATAGTTCGGCAGATCCGTCTCAGGGATATCGGAGGAATAATAGTTATTGATTTTATTGACCTGTATGATGAAAAGAACAGGCGGAGATTATTTGAAGACGTAAAAAGGGAGTTTAAAAATGACAGGGCGAAAGTTACGATCCTGCCCGTCAGTGAATTTGGTTTGGTAGAGATCACACGCCAGAGGATAAGACAAAATATTATTCATACAGTATCCGATATTTGTCCAATGTGCCAGGGCACTGGACACGTTCAGTCACAATCAACCTTTCTCAACCGTCTTGAAAGATGGATAAAGCGTTATAAAGGTGCGAATAACGGTATGAGCTTGACTTTAAAAATTAATCCTATAGTTAAGAGTTACTTAAGGGGAGGATTGTACAGTAAATTGAATCAGTTAAGATTGAAATATTTGTTATTAATAAAAATTGAGGAAGATAAAAAGCTCTCAATGAATGATTTCAGATTTTATTCAAAAAAACTCAGCAAAGACGTTACAGAAGAATATAATAATTAATCTGCTTTAGTTTTATTGCTCAGCTCATCCAGCAGATCCCACGAATAAATCCCTGTGTTGTGTTTATCCTTCCATTTTATCTGAATTGCATAATTTCCTACAGGCTCGATCTTTTCAATCTCATAAAATCCTGCTGCTTTAAAGTGTGATTTAATAGGAATGTACGAACTGAATATTACAGTTTCGCCTTTGCAATGAACGCATGGACAGCTATCCCTTAACTCCTGAAGTAAAACCTCTGAAACACTGTCATCACTCCATGTTATCTGCAAAGTATTATTTTCACTTTTCTTTATCTTTTTCGGCTGCTGCATTTTTATTAATGAATTAAATGAGTTACACCACTACACTGGACTGCTTCTTTCTTTATCTTTCAAAATAACACTATCCTTAACTATTATTTCATCAAAATTTTCTCTCCTGGTTTTTTCCGTGATCTTATAATAGATAAGAAGTGAATTTCCAATAAGCATCACACCAGCAATGAGAAAAATATATTTCAGATTGATTTTGTAGAGTAAAAGTGTACAAACTAACGGACCTATAAGATTTCCCAATAAAGTGAAGCTGGATGCAATTCCCATCACACCGCTTTTTCTGTCATCTGCAATAATCTTATTGATGTATGAATATAAGACCGGAATTATTCCTCCAATGCAAAGCCCTAAAAAAGCCCTGACGGGAAAAAGTAAATAAGGATTATTAATGAAAGTATGAATTATATATGCAATACCCGCACCAACTATTGCGATGATAACATTTTTCTTAAAACTTTTTGTATCATTTCTTCTTCCCCACCACGGAGATGAAATAACACTGAAGATACCCAGTGTTCCGAATATTGCACCCGTGAGAGTTGAAATATATTCTGTACCTTTAGTAATAGATTCAACGAACAATGCAAAAACAGGCTGAGCAATTGTGATTGAGATCTGTATGGACATAATTGATAACATTGCGATCAGTATCTGTGAATCGCTGAATACATATCGATAATTCTGAGTGACAGAATAAATTTTTTTTGAAGCTTCAGTTGCAGGTTCTCTGACATTAATTATAACTAATATACCGCTTATCAGGCACATGGCAGATGTCAAAAAGAAAACAGTCCTGTAAGATGTGAAGTCCGCAATAAATCCACCAATAAATGGTCCAATGACTGTACCGGAAGAAATTGAAGTCTGAAGAATCCCTATTGCATAACCGGATTTTTCTTTAGGTGTACTGGAAGAAACCAAAGCCAGTGACGATGCAATAAATCCACTGATGGCTCCCTGAACCATTCTGAAAATAAATAACTGAACAACATCTCCGGACAAGCCGATCAAAAATTGTGATACTGCAAGACCCAATACGGCTCTAAGAACCATATTTTTTTTTCCGAATTTATCTCCTAAAGCTCCCCACACCGGAGTGAGCAAAAATGAAAGGATGAATGGTCCGCTAAATACTATCCCGCTCCAGTGCTCGAGTTCATCAGGGTTTGTAATGCCAAGTTCCCGGATGTAAAACGGAAGAAAAGGAACTACCATGCTCATACCGACCATTGCTACAAACTGTGCAACCCATATACTGTATAAATTTTTTTTCCAGACTTCCAATGCAAACTTGATTTGTAAATCAAATTACAGATGATAAATCTCTTATTAAATGAAAAAGGATAGTCATGCTACTGAATATGAAAAGCACGTAACAATTTTAAATGCTGCGCGCTGATTGTCATGCTGAGCACAGCGAAGCATCCATGAACCTAAATGAAGCTTACACTCTATTTACGCTCTATGAACAACGTGTTAGCGAGCTTTGATGTTTCTGGATCCTTCGCTACACTCAGGATGACAAAATTTGTAACTCCTGTTTGCAGACTTTCTATTTTATTATGTTTCGGGATTTCGCTTCACTCAGGATGACAAAATTTGTAAATCCTGTTTGCAGACTTTCTATTCTATCATGTTTCTGGATCCTTCGCTTCACTCAGGACGACAAAAGATGCCTGAATAAAAGCGTCAGTTATTAAATGAAGCATATTGAATCATATGTAATATGTTCCCATATATTCCCTTTGCATAAAAAAATTTATAGCTTAAAAATTTTACTTATTCTATATTGATAATTGTCATTTTTAAAACTGCAAAAATTATTATATGCAAAATTTGCTTCTCATTTTAAAAGAGATCGCCTTCAATCT
>JBDSYA010000201.1:0-6281 GCA_039925865.1 Ignavibacteria bacterium | reverse complement strand
ACGGAGTGAAAGAATTTAATACAGTTTCATGGAAAATACCTGTATCCCGGCTTACGGATAAAATTGAAATGACTGCAACTGTTAAATCAAAAGGAAAAACCTGTGGAATATTTGGATATGAGTTTATGATCTTTCTTGCAGTATTGTTTGCTGTAAAAATTAAGAAACGATCTTAATTAATCAGGAAACGGATTTTGATTTGATAACTTCTGCAAATTCTCTTCCATCGATCTTGCTTTCCAGCCAGGATATAAAATCAAAGTAATCGAGTGCAATTTTTTCATAAGGATCCCGGATAATTTTATTTAAATCATCTTTCAGCTCTATGAAGTGAGGCATCAGCTCTTTAACATTTACAATTCCCGGCACCTTGCGCAAAAAATTTACTACTGCAGTTTCAACTTTATAAAGTGATTTCTTTTTTGAAAGGACCCTGTAAGTATTCTTAATTACATAAAAAAGATAATCTTTATTATTTAGTTCGAAGTGGCAGATAAGATTCAGCATGTGTGCAAAAGTGAGTAGATCTTGTCTTATCTCATTTTGGTTTTCATTAAATATTTTATTAAGACATTCTATCGATTTTTCGTATTTCCCGGCACCAAAATATATGTATGCTGAGCTATATGTAAATTTAAACTTCAGATGCTTATTCTTTTCATCAAATTCATCTATTTTTTTTTCAATTGACGGTATGAGCTTTAGCCCTTCTTTAAAATTTCCCGTCCTTATATATTTAATGGTCTCAAAATTATAAATTATTGTATAGATTATTTCTTCAATATAAAATGACGCTTTATCAATTTCTTTGAGCTTTGCAATTGCTTTCCCGCCTTCTTTATAATTTCCAAGAAAAGTAAGTGAGGTCAGATAACCGCTTAAGACAGATATATACTCATTCAAAAATTCATTTTTATGAAAAGCATTTTCTTCGATGATCTGTATCATCCTTTTTGAATATTCATAAATCTCTTCATCATTTGAAAGTGACAGGTGATAATTATAAAAAAACTTATTATACAAAACCTGTGATTCGGTAGTCAATGCAGTGTTTTCATTTTTAAGATAACTGCTGTTGAGTAAAGAATTTTTTTCATCCGTACTTTTTGACCTTATGATTTGGTTCAGCTTATAATAAATCAAAAACTTTCCGAACAATTCATTGTACTCTTTTATGTTGGACATCTTCATGATTGCATCCTCAAGTTCTTTTGCATTTTCAATGAAATTTATGCCGGGTCCCGGATTATTAATAAGGGAGATCAGATACCGCTCAAGTTTAAGCACAGAAAATAAAAATTCATCAGCTTTATTTTCCCGGATAAGATTCTTACATTTGATTATCTGAACATGCGATTCTTTGTACAGACCTTTTTTATAAAGAATCATAGCGCCATTAAACAATGCGTTAATTTGAATTGATGTTGTCCTTTCAGAATGGAACTGAACCAGACTTTTCAAAATCATTTTATAAAGATAACCCTTTGCTACATGTAGATTATTTGAAAATTTTTCATTTTTAAAACCAGCCTTCACAGCATTTTCATCATAATCTTTACCTGCCGTCTGCCGATCTATCAGGTCAAACAGTACTATATATTTATTTAAACTTTCATAATTTTCCTTCGAAGAAATTTTCTTAAAATAACCCTTCTCCGGTCCGGACATTGATTTTATTAATCTGAAGAGATTATCTGAAACTATACGCATAAATGGAATTTTATATTTATTATCAATTTTATATAATAAATATTCGAAAGCAAATGATATTTTCCTTCCGACTTCTTCGGAATAATATTAACTTGACTTGTTGAATTCACAATGAATTTCTATTTTGATAATAGTTCTTTAAGTCATTCTACTGGATCACACTCTCCAAATTATTTTTAATAAAATAGTCTCCTCTGTTTTACTGTAATAATTTAAATGAAACAAATTTCATGAACATTTTTTAAACATAAATTTTATGATGAATTTAAGATTAATATTTTTATTAAATATTTTTTTGCTCTTAATTATTTCCGGCAACTCTCATTCACAATGGGTACAAACAAATGGCCCCGGTGCGGGAAAAACTGATGCTATGATCACAGTTAACGATATCATGATGGCCGGTAATCTCACCGTGGGTGGTTCAGACGGCAGAGTTTACAGATCTACTGATCTGGGGAATGAATGGGTACCTGCAGATAACGGGATGGTAGGAGGAATAAACAATTCCATGTCAATCTATGACTTTGACAATGTAGGCACCGTGATCTTTGCAGCAAATGGTGCATCAGGTGTTCACAGGACATTTGATTATGGGAACAACTGGGAGAGAGTAAATTCTGGTTTAGTTGGCTCCCCTCTTTCACTTCTTTCAAAAGATAACTTAATATTTGTCGGACAATCCGGACCAGGTGTTTATGTCAGTACAAATCTTGGAGTCAGCTGGACAGCAAGAAATAACGGGCTACCCGGTACGGTTATTCCCTATGAATTCGCAAAACTAGGAGATTATATTTATGTAGGATTAGAAGGCGGAGGCGGACCCGCCCCTTTATACAGATCTTCCAACAACGGATTGTTGTGGGAGATAAGCAACACGGGACTTCCGCTTGGATCTAACGTTCACGAATTTGCAGTAAATGGAAACACGATATTCACAAGTATAATAGGAGACTTTGGTGATCGTGAATATGGAATGTTTAAATCCACAGACTTCGGAAGTTCGTGGACTGCTGCAAATAACGGAATTGTGCCCTATGTGGTTGGCGGTAATGCAGGTGAGATTTTTGCTCATGAAGGAAATGTCTATCTTGGAACAACTTATCCCTCGGGTGAGAGAATGTTTAAAAGTACAAATAATGGTGACCTCTGGTTTCCTATAACGAACGAACTAGGTAATCAGGAACCAAGATCATTTACAGTAACACAAAATTATATATTTACAGGAGTTGGACAATACAGGAGTGTTTTCAGAACATCAAACGGAGGAGCCTCCTGGCAAGCTGCAAACAATGGCCTCACGGAAAGCTGGTCACGCTCCCTTATGTATTTCAATGGAGTACTATACGGAGGTGAATTTGAAGGCTTGTTTTATACAACGGACATGGGGGATCGCTGGACAGAAGTGAGAAACGGCCTCCCATTCGCTTTACCGATCACAGATGTTGAGAATGATGGAATTAATATTTATGTGACTACCGATCAGTATGGTGTATACAGAAGTACTAATAACGGTGCAAGCTGGACAGAAATTAACTCAGGAATAACCGGTATCTATACCAAGTCAGTTGAAGCATTAACTGCTAAAGAAAATTCTATATATATTGGAACATGGAACGGTGTTTTCAAAAGTACTAATAAAGGTGATAACTGGACGAGAGCCAGCAGCGGATTACCGCCCGAAGGTGTGAACTTCGTTAGAATCAATTGTATTACCTCCTTCAATGGAAATTTATTTGCAGGCACAACCTTGCAAAAAATTTTTAAAAGTACAAACAATGGAGCAAGCTGGTTTTTTTCCGGAGCAGGCATCGGCACTTACGGAAGTACAATACGTGATATTGCAGTAAAAGGAAGCACACTTTTTATAACTACTGACGGCGGAATTTATAAAAGCACTAATGAGGGTTTAAGCTGGACACTTCTTACAGCAGAAGGGCTCACAAGCGAAATCATATCTATTGGAAATAATATACTGGCCTCTAACTATGGAGCCACAGTTTTGACGGGATACAACTTAATTTTAAGTACCAATGACGGAGCTTCATGGACAACATTCAATACCGGACTGCGTGCTCAATCGAGAGTTATGTCAATGCTTGTAGTGGGTAATACTTTATTTGGTGGAACGGATACACGTTCAGTATGGAAAAGAGATGTGTCAAGTCTGCTTCCTTCAATGACTTTAAATCTTACTCTTGCAATTCAGGGATTTTATAATCCTTCCATAAATAATATGATTGCTGATACAATGCGGGCTATACTAAGAAGTACAACTGCTCCTTATATCATTCTGGATTCAGCCAAAGCTGTAATAAATACTACAGGTAATGCAAATTTTATATTTACATCAAATTTAGCAAACGGAACTCCATATTATATTCAGGTAAAACACAGAAATTCTATACAAACCTGGAGTAAAAACGGTGGTGAAATATTTTCAGGTGGTACATTGAATTATAACTTTTCAACAGCCTCATTTCAGGCTTACGGAAGTAATCAGATACAGGTTGACAATTCACCAATTAAATTTGCTGTTTACAGCGGAGATGTGAATCAGGACGAAATTATTGATGGAGAAGATCTGAGCCTGGCCGATAATGATGCATTTAATTTTATGACAGGTTATTTAATTACTGATGTGAACGGGGATAATATTATTGATGCTTCGGATCTTTCAGTGATCGATAACAATGTGATTAATTTTATTGGACTGATAAGGCCTTAAATTTATGATTTGAAAACATTTTATATTTTGCTTTAATTCATAAAGTTCGGATCGAAAATGGTCCGAATTTTTTTTTCGGCGCAAATTACATTTACAATCAATATTATTACTCTTAAGTTTGCAATATTTGTAGTCCCTATTATCAAAGCACTTTTTTATCAATAAGTATAATTGCTTTTATTCGATTATGACTAACCCGAAATAGTTATTTAGCAGGAATTCATTTCAACCGTTTTTTTAATTTAAATTAACCGGTAAAGAAGTTCAGACATTAGTAAACGATATACAGACAGCAGGTTTCTATTCAATTACTTTTGACGGAAGCAAGCTTTCAAGCGGAGTTTACTATTACAGAATTTCAGTATCAGGAACAAATGACTTTGCATATACAAGAAAAATGTTGTTAGTAAAATAGTTCATAGCAGTAATTTAGGAATTTTAAGCCGCAGGTTTTTATGACAGCGGCTTTTTTTTTATTGTTAATAATAATATCGGGAAAACTACGCAGATTACTTTTAATAAAATTGCTAAATTTCAAAAAATCATAATACTATTCTAAAATTAGTAAATACAAAGTTGATAGTGATAGTGACAGTTATAGTTATTATTATAGCTTCAGTCACCGTTATCATTTTCGGAGCTAAAAATCAAAAAACATTTTATGAAGATACGGTAATACTTGTTTCAGTACTTTCAGGATTACTGTTTACATTTCTTGCCGGTGGATTGTATAAAGGTATAAAATTAAAGGATAACATCGGTAAGATCGGGGACAGAATAAACTCCATGAAGAAACCGGATATAACAGATACCTCCTCAACACCAATTGAACCGGATTTTTCAGGCATCGGAGAATTCATTATGAGTATTATATTATGGTTCATCGCAGCTGTTTTAGCCGCAATAATTTTCTGGTTGATTGGAACAATATTATGGATTATGTTCATCCTTATCGCCGCGGCACTTTACTGGATCTTTTACCGTGCCCTAAGACTTGTCTTTAAGAAATCGGTTATCTGTCGGGGAGATTTACTTAAAAGTGTTTCGTATGCTTTATTGTACACTTTTCTTTATACATCTTGGGTATATGCGATGGTGTATGGTTTGAAGTATTTGAAACCATGAGTCTAAAGATCTTTCACAAATTATTGTTCTTTAATACAGCTCTGTATTAAAAATAAATTTTCTCATTTAAATAAAAAAATGCGAGAAAGATTTCAAGTGCTTGTAATTCCATTTATGTTTTCCGAAGAACTAACAGTTGCGATCTTTCAAAGAAGTGATGATCAAAAGTGGCAATTTATTGCCGGCGGCGGCGAAGATAATGAAAGCATAATTCAAACAGCGAAACGTGAATCACTTGAAGAAGCAGGAATTGAACAAAACAACAAATTTATTCAGCTGGATACTGTCACATCGATTCCAAAAAAACATTTTTCTGAACATAAAGATCAAAAGGGATTCTGGGTTATTCCGGAATATTGCTTTGCAGTAAAGTTAGAATCACAATCGTTAATATTTCAGCGGAACATAAATCTGTTATTTGGGTAAATTACGATGAGGCGATGCTAACTCTGAGATATGATAGTAATAGAACTGCGCTTTGGGAATTGAAGCAAAGATTATTAGAAAAAAAATTTGAATTATAGTTTTTATTTCTTTACTCAAGAAATAAGTCGATCACATACTTCTTCTCAGTGGCAAGTTAAAGCCACTCACTTACTTCAAATTTATCATTCACCTTCAAAAAAAAATCCAAAACTATATTTCCTTCGTAAGCACTTTATAAGTTACATAATTCACCAATTGCAAAACCAAACGAAAAGGAAAAACCAATGCGTAA
>JBDSYA010000200.1:0-6512 GCA_039925865.1 Ignavibacteria bacterium | reverse complement strand
ATGTTGCTTCTTTCGGAGCAATACTCATGCTTGATGATCTTAAAGCGAATTACATGCTTCCCGTTCATTACGGCGCGATTGAATATCGAACTGATCCTGACTATCCCATGTTCGTTTTGAAAGAAATTATTGAGAAAAGAGATCTGGAAAGTTCCGGATCACAAGATTCTGTTTTATATAAAGAGAAAGTGAAGATACTGGATGAAGGCGAGCAGTTTGTTTTCAAATATTTAGAGTAATATAAAATTATTTTGTCAGGATCAGTTTTTTAGATTCTGAAAAATTCCCGGCTTTCAATGTGTAAAAATAAATTCCGCTTGGCAGATTTTCACCATTAAATTCAACTGTATAATTTCCCGGTAATTTGTTTTCATTTAAAAGCTCCACAACTTCTTTCCCCTGTACATTAAAAATCTTTAACGATACAAATTCCAATTTGGAAATCCCAAATTCCAAATGAGTAATGGGGTTAAATGGATTCGGATAGTTCTGAGACAAATAATATTCGGAAGGAATATTAATTCCGATTTGGTTAATTCCCACAGGGGTTCTGTTTCCAATGATCATATCATCTATATTACACCAAAGAGCTTCGATAACAGGTATATAATATCTGAAACCTATATAAATTTTTTGTCCGGAAAACTGTGAAAGATCAAACTTATGTTCAGTCCAGACATTGATCGTTGTATCAAGATTACTTTTAATTGTAGTAATGTGATTAGTTGCCGAAGCCGGATCTTGTAAACTGCAGATCCATATCTGAAGTGAATCCACGTAAAAAGAAATTCCTTCAGTATTTCCCAGCAGCGCCCAAAATCCCAGGCTGTCACCACTTTGTATGTTAAGACTGTCAGTCCAGACCCAGTCGTCGCTTTCATAGCTGCCGCCTTTACCTGCGAACCAAGAAATGTGAAGCGACTTCCTACCGCTGTGAGAATGCGGCCTGTTGACAACTGTGTCGCCGCCTAAGATCTGATTAGTATCTCTGACAGCCCAGCTTTTTCCTCTTCCAAAAAAATTACTGTCTGCATCAAGCTTCGCCCAACCCTGTGGCAGACTGTCGGTGTTGGTGAAATTTAAATTTTCAAAGTCGGATTGGAATAAAATTCTTTGGGCAAAAGAATCTGAAAAAATTAAAACAAATCCTAATGAAAAAACTATAATTATACTTCTTTTCAAAAATTAATTTTTACAATTTAAAATATTTATTTGACTAAAATCATTTTTCTTACTTGCTCAAAAGTACCCGCATTCCCCGAAGGGGCGGATGCCCGGATCTTATAATAATATATTCCGCTTGAAAGATTATTTCCGTTAAACGAAACAATATAACTTCCTGCAGCTTTGATTTCATTTACTAGTATCATTACTTCATTACCAAGCAGATCATAAACTTTGATGGTTACAAAGTTATCAACGGGAAGATCATACTGTATGCTTGTTACAGGATTAAATGGATTAGGAAAGTTCTGACTCAATTTATATTCCTTGGGGGTATTCTGATTTTCATTATTAACAATATTATCGGGCCCTATTTCTCCACCAGCGTCTACCCAAGCTTCGGTTTTTGCGAAATCTGAGAGAACTGATCCACTATCATATTTATCGATTGCCTGGATTCTGTATCGGACTGGATATTTGTAATCCGCTATACCTGCCTGGGTCCAGCATGAGGAAATTTTAAAGCTGTCTATATATTCTGGAATCGAATTGGATGGAACAGTAACTGTGGCAATCAGCTGATAAAAATTTTGCGAATACTGCATTGCATCGGGAGGAACGACTGACAAGTTAATACTTGTATTGCAATATATTTTATATTTTTTATTTCCCGCCGATTCCATATCAGGTTCCATGTTTTGAAACCATCTTAATTTGATTCTTGGATAACCTCCTATGGTTGGAGTTGAATCGCAACTTAATACTCTCACGCCCATTGGACGAGAAGGTGGAGTTTTTCTTAGTATTGTAAATTCCGTTTCACTGTTTTCACCGACTCTGTAAACTTCAATGGTTGCTGCTTTTGTGGAATTATCAAAATGCCTGTACCAGATATAAATGTCTGTTTGATTATTATTTGTATCTTTTGTATTTGGGCTGGACCATGGAGAGAACACTTCATTGTATCCGGTGTTCCATGCGTCCCAGCGGTCTCCCATTATAGCAAAAGAGTACCAATAATCATTATTATTAGTATATAATGAAGCGGTTCCTCTTGTTGATGATGAAAAATTATCTGAACTTCCCGGACTGAATAAATTAAATCTAAATCTTCCCAACATATTAAATCCGACACTCATTTCATCTGCACAATTCTGATCAGTAACATCATTACTATAAGCAGGATATTTTTTTTTCATAACAGGGAAAGTGCTATCCGGTTTAAATGCTAGAGGCCTTGAAACTCCTGCATATTCCCAGCTCCAAAGTCCGTCTGCGCATTCAAGATCGGCGTCACCGCTTTCAGAGTCTTCAATAAAAGCATATCCATTCTTTTTTATGTGATAAATATATAATCCTTTTCCGTACTCAGGGTTTAAATCTTTCAAATATTCCCAATTTTTGGTTGCTAATGTATCGCCTCCCATTCTTCGGTCCCAATCGGAAACTTTCCTTCGATTAGCCAACAAGAAAAATTGATTACCATCAGAGGAGATTGGCACCTGCAAAACTTGTCCCGAATCTCCTCCAACACCTCCTCTTGATGAAATGTCATACAAATGAAAAACGGGATTAGAATAATTTACAATCTTTTGTTTAATATATCCTAATTTTATCGATTCCCACGGACTCAGACTGAATTCCCATCCGCTGTGATTCCCCCCTCCGTATGACATTTTGGAATAATTTTTATGACCATTGCCGAAAAAGTAATGCCCATGCTCATGAGTAGCAATATCTAAGAATCTATGCCGGCTATTTAAATTTGTACTGTCCGTAAAAATTCTGACTCCTGAACCGTATTTTAACATTAAAGTATCAACTGTGTTTGGGCTGCTGTAAATTTTTACTTGAGTACCACCACTGTTATAAACCGTATATTCATTATTAACAGCACCTTCACATCCTCCAAGATAACTAAGACCAGCATAATTACTTCCTAATAAAAAATCCCTGTTCTGTCGGAAAACCATATATATCATATCCACTCTCCCATCAGATTGGGGACTGAAGTTACCGTCCGAATTGTATTCCAGTGGTCAAATATTGGCCAATCGGATAATAATCTTGTGACTAAAATATCATAAACATCGCGATTTACTTTTTCCATGCCCCCATTATTTTCATACCATTGTATAGATTCATTTAAAATTACTGACTCCACTCTTCCTCTGACATGAAGTTTGCCGCGAGAAAATTCATGCCAGTAATCACTTATGTCGTAACCATTGTATGAATTCCACCATTCTGAACTAGAGATTCTCGAATTAGAAATTACCCGGTTTATATAGTTAGGGGCTTGCATAGACGGCCATGCGTTTATATTACTTGAGACTAAATAAGGCTCGCCTTGAAATTGAACAAAAACAATAAGAATTGGGAAATAATCATTTGCCGAGGAAGGATTACCTATATTTGATCTCTCCGGTTTATATTTTCCTCCGATGAATGTAGATGGGTTTGGAGACTCATTGGAAAGTATCTGTGTTCCACACCCATCATAATTATCCTGACAAAACGCAAAAATCAGCAAAAAGCTTTATGAGAATAAAAGCAAGAACAATTAATTACTTAATGGCTTTCATTTTTTCTTCTCCTTTAAAATTAATTTTTTATAAAATTACTTTATGTGTAGCATTTTCTTTGTTGATAATATCTGCCCATTAACTTTCATTTGATAAAAATAAGTACCGCTTGATAGTTTATAGTTAGCTGTCGAAAATTGATACTTATAAATTCCCGCTATTTGTATTTCATTGACTAACGTCGCTACTTCCGTCCCGAGTACGTTATAAATTTTAAGTAACGTATGCCCCATAAATGGTAGCTGGTAACTAATATCTGTCATAGGGTTAAATGGATTTGGATAATTTTGAAATAGTTTATAAACTTTTGGAATTTCTATATTTGATTCATTAATTCCTAAAATTAATCCGCCTCCATTGGTTGTATGCAATATGAATCCATATCCTCCTCCTGCCCATACTGTATTGTCATCGAATGCATAAATAGACGAATAAGTTGCTGGACCATAGTTTTCCGTAAGCATGTTAATCCAATTGAAACCTCCGTTTGTCGACTTAAATATTTTTCTACCGTAACAACCAATATAACCTGTCATGGAACTCGAGAATTCGACACTCCTGGTATCGGAATGCAAATTTGGTATGTAGCTTATACTATCCCAACTTATGCCATAATTTGTAGTTTTATAAACTGAATTAGTTGATCCTGCTGTCCAACCTGTATCTCCGACAAATGTTACTGTGTAATTATCGGGTATTGCTGGTCCGTGAGGCAGCGGTATTTCATACCAGTTCAAGCCTGAGCTTGTTGTTCTGAATGTTCTTCCTCCGCTGGAGGCAATTCCTGTCGTAAAATTTTTAAAATGTATATCATAAAGAGCATCGTCAACCGGGATTGAATCAAATGAATTACAGCCATCCAATGTTCTTAAAACATATCCCCTGTCACTACAAAACCATCCTGTGTCTTGATTTATAAACCATAGACCTCTCAATAGAGGAAGCTCTGAACATGGAAGTGAACCAATCCTTATCGGCAGCCAGTTATCCCCGCCGTTTGTTGTCTTTAGTATTGTGCAATATCCCGCAGAATAAACGACGTTCTCATTTACCGGAAATATTTGAAAAATTATACTCTGTGCCGGATTTGCTTGTTCAATCCAGTTCGTTCCACCATTAGTGGTTTTAAATATCCTGTCATCTCCGCAAACCCAACCTGTATATTTATCAATAAAACGGACATCGTAAATAATAAAGTTAGGCGCTATTTGTTGGATTGTCCATTGTCCAAATGAAATCTTAGAAAGAAAAATTAATGAAAGGAGAGTTGATGTTATTATACAATTGACTTTAAAAGACTTCATCGTGTGTTCATTGATTAGTTTTTTGGAAGTAAGTAAAACTTAATCCAAATCATTTTGAGATACAATTACATTTTACTTTAAACGAATTGGAATAAAATTCTTTGGGCGAAAGAATCTGAAAAAATTAAAACAAATCCAAATGAGAAAACTATAATTATAATTCTCTTCAAAAAATTAATATAAAATTTAAAATTTATAATTTAAAAATTTACTTCACCAGCATCATCTTCTTTGTATCCTCAAATCCTTCCGCTTTGAACTTATAAAAATAAATTCCGCTGGATAAATTGGAGCTTCCCGAAATATCAAATGTCACGGAATATTGTCCTGCTGATTTGTAACCGTCAACCAAAGTCTGGACAACTCTTCCTGACGTATCGTAAACTTTCAATGAAGCATAAGAATCTTTGTTTAATTTATAAGAGATCTTTGTTGCGGGATTAAATGGATTGGGGAAATTCTGACTTAATGCAAAATCACTGCTTTGATTTTTACCGGGCATCGACTGCTGAGGAACAATCAAAGGCAGCGTGCTGAAAGGACTGAGCAATACATTTAAAAGTTCAGTATCACTAGTAGCAAAAAGCTGCTTCAGAACAGAAGCATAGATCTGCCGGTAATCGTATTGGTGCACTAAATTATTATTTACTAAATTTAAAAGATCGGGATTATTTCCATAAACACCTTCATTGACAAGGTCGCCAAATAAGATCAACGGTGCTGCTGTACCGTGATCAGTACCTGAACTACCGTTTTCATTTACTCTTCTTCCAAATTCCGACATTGTCATTCCAACCACTCTGTTATTAATATTGTTAAGCTGAAGATCCTGCATGAATGCTGATATCGCGCCGTTAAGACTATTCATTAAATTCTGATGAGATGTCAATTGATTTGAGTGTGTATCGAATCCACCCATTGAAACAACATATAATCTTGTCTGCAAACCTCCGTCAATTAATTTAGACACAATTTTCAACTGGTCAGCAAGCTTATTATTTGCCGGATAGGTCGCAAGATTCTGGCCGTTGTCAGCAGCGGCTTTTACTCGAGTTGCATACTGAAGAGAATCAGCTGCAACTTTTCTTGTGAAATTCAATTCTTCACCTGCGAGAGTTTTCACTCTTTCGTAACCGGCATAACTACTGCCCTGAACAAGCTGATAAAATTGATTAGGGTCCTGAAATGTCAGAGACATATTTCCAACCTGTGATATCAATGAAAGATCAGCATTCGTTCCGATCTGAATTGACATCGGATCAACAGGAATAGAATTAGGATAATTAGGATATTCTTCGTGAAGATATCTTCCCAGCCAACCTGTTGATAAAACCTGATTTGAGTTAGATGCAGTATGCCAGATGTCAGTTGCTCTGAAATGCGAAAAGTTAGGATTTGGATAACCCACATTTTGAACTACAGCAAGCTTCCCGTCGAGCATAAGATTTTTTAATTCTGT
>JBDSYA010000199.1:0-11015 GCA_039925865.1 Ignavibacteria bacterium | reverse complement strand
AACTCCAATATATTTTTTTGAAGACTTAATGTTAATACATTTTTTTATATATTGCTGATCAAATTTTATTAACTAATCTGACAGTCATAATGAGATATATTTTTATAATTATTATAAATTTTTTACTATTGAGTAACCTTCTTGCTGATGACAGGAGATTTACTTATACCTACGAATCCTCTACTCTTGCTAAAAATGTAAAGGATTTTGAAATATGGTCAACATATCGTGGTGGAAGAGAATATTTCTATTCCAGGTTTGACCATAGGCTGGAGTTTGAAATGGGTATTACTAATAAATTGCAAACTGCTTTTTATCTCAATTTCCAAAATGCAACATTTGCAAATGCCTTTACAGGTGATTATGAAACTGAATTTGACTGGGAAGGTATTTCAACAGAATTTAAATATCAGGTTTTAAATAAATACAGGGATGGGATTGGATTTACACCTTATCTGGAATTTGGATTAAACACTCGTGAAGTTAAAATTGAAACTAAACTGATCTTTGATAAACAGCTCTCAAAAAGTACGACATTGGCTTTTAATGCCGGTGCGGAATATGAATGGGGTTTTAATGCTGATCCTCAGAGAACTTCCAAAACATTTGAATTAGAATTTGACCTTGGACTTGCTTATGACATCACAAATAATTTTTCTTTGGGAATTGAAGCCAGAAGTCACAGTGATTTCCCAAATGGAAAAGGATTGATCCACTCAGCTTTGTTTATTGGTCCTAATATCAGTTACAGGTCAGACTCATGGTTTTTCGCATTGACATATTTACCACAGCTGCCCGCAATTGAAAGATCCAAAGATCTTCCTAATAACTCATCGGTCCTTGATGACCATGAAAAAAATAATGCAAGACTTATTTTAGGATTTACATTATAACGTTAAAATGATATTCGCTAATAAATTTTTTATACAAAACTTATTATAATGATATGCAAGATACAATTTTCGTTTAAAGTTATACTTTAGAAAAAACTTGTATGTAATTGATTGTATTTAGAAATTGTTTTAATTATTTTTGTATTCAAAATTAGCTGCGCGATTGGCGGAACTGGCAGACGCACTAGACTTAGGATCTAGCGGGGTAACTCGTGGGGGTTCGACTCCCTCATCGCGCACATGATATTCAGAAGAAAATTCATATAACTTCATTATACAACTCATTTCCGAAATATGAATAGTAAATCCAATACAAAAAATTTGACTGCAAGGTGTTCTTTCTGCGGAAGAAATGCTGACAAGGTCACAAATATGATTAAAGGCCCTGCTGATCATAACGGACGTGAAGTATTTATTTGTGAGATATGCGTGGGAAATGCAATGCAGATAATTAAGAAGAACACTCTTTACAGTACAACTAAATCAATAAATAAAGTAAGATCTAATCTTACTCCTCAAACAATCAAAAAGTTTTTAGACGAATACGTTATAGGACAGGATCGTGCAAAGAAATCTCTGGCAGTTGCTGTATATAATCATTATAAACGAATTGACTCAAATGATTTCAACTATATTGACGATGTTGAAATTGAAAAAAGTAACATTCTGCTTATCGGACCTACCGGTACAGGGAAAACATTTCTTGCACAAACTCTTGCCAAGCTACTCGATGTCCCGTTTGCCATTGCTGATGCGACAACTCTGACCGAAGCAGGATATGTTGGTGATGATGTTGAATCGATCCTGGTTCATTTGCTGCAAAGCGCAAACTTTGATCTGAATAAAGCTGAAAGAGGAATTATATATTTAGATGAAATAGATAAAATTTCGAGAAAAAGTGACAGCACTTCGATCACCCGTGATGTTTCAGGTGAAGGTGTACAGCAGGCATTATTAAAATTGCTTGAAGGCACAATAGCAGGTGTACCGCCTAAGGGAGGACGAAAACATCCTGAACAGGCTTTAATAAATATTAATACAAAGAATATTTTATTTATATGCGGCGGAGCTTTCGGCGGACTTGAAAAAATAATTGAAAGAAGAATTGCAAAGAGCTCTATGGGCTTTGGCTCACAGCTTTATTCAAAAGACGATATTGATTTAGATACGGTAATGTCTGAAGTAGAGCCCGATGATCTTATACAATATGGATTGATTCCGGAATTGATCGGCCGTCTGCCTGTAATTACAAGCTTGAATTCACTTGATAAAAGAACAATGCTTTCCATATTGACCGAACCAAAGAATGCGATCACAAAACAATATCAAAAATTATTCAGGATGGAAGGTGTGGATCTTGAATTTACTGATGACGCACTTGAAGCAGTAGTTGGAATGGCAATGTCCCGCAAAACCGGTGCACGTGCATTGAGAGCGATATTGGAAAATATAATGCTTGAGATCATGTATAAGATCCCTTCCAAAGAAAATATTTCCAACTGCATTATTACAAAAGAAGTTATCTCAGAAAAAAAAGAACCTGTTTACCTTAACGATAACCGGAAAATAATAGCCTGATATTATTAAAGTTAAGTAAAGTTTTTTTAAAAATACTTTGTTAAATCCTTTCACAATACTTTCCAATTACAAATCAATCACATTATAAATCACCTATTCAAATGATAAATGCCTAAATTAAAATCTCTTTCTAAAAAAGATAATGCTTTTAATATCAGAGAAGATAATCAAAAGGAACTTCTCAGAAAATTAAGAGCAATCAGGGAAAAATTAATTTTAGGCGGAGGAGCGGAAGCTATTAATAAGCTTCATTCAAAAAATAAACTGCATTGCCGTGAAAGAATACAGCTGTTAATTGACAAAGATTCATATTTTATGGAGCTTGGACTATATGCAGGTTACGGAATGTATGAAGAATATGGCGGGGCACCGTCTTCAGGGACAATATTCGGTATCGGAAAAATTCACGGCAGAAATTGTGTGATCGTTGCCAACGATGCCACCGTGAAAGCAGGGGCATGGTTTCCAATCACATGCAAAAAAAATTTAAGGGCTCAGGAAATTTCTATCGAAAACAAACTTCCTATAATTTACCTTGTTGACTCGGCCGGAGTATTTCTTCCTTTGCAGCATGAAATATTTCCTGATAAAGAACATTTCGGAAGAATTTTCAGGAATAATGCTGTGATGAGCTCAATGGGAATTCCTCAGATCGCCGCAATAATGGGACCTTGCGTAGCGGGCGGAGCTTATCTGCCAATCATGAGTGATGAAGCATTGATAGTTGAAGGGACGGGAAATATTTTCCTGGCAGGATCTCATCTTGTCAAAGCAGCTATTGGTGAAATAATTGATAACGAATCTCTGGGAGGTGCAAATGTCACAACAGAAGTTTCGGGTATAACGGATGAAAAAATGGCGAATGATGAAGAGTGCCTTGAAAAAATAAGAGATCTTGTCAGTAAGTTCGGACACACTGAAAATGCAGGCTTTGACAGGATCGAAAGCAAAAATTCAATCTCAAATGAAAATGACATTTACGGTGTCATTCCTGAAGACAGTTCAAAACCTTATGATACTTATGAACTGATATCAAAAATTATAGACGATGGCGGTCTGGATGAATACAAACCTGCATACGGAAAAACAATCATAACAGGATATGCAAGGATCGATGGATGGGCTGTCGGGATAGTTGCAAATCAAAGGACAATTGTAAAAAGTAAAACAGGTGAAATGCAGTTTGGAGGAGTGATATATTCTGACAGTGCGGATAAAGCAGCCCGGTTTATAATGAACTGTAATCAGAGAAAGATACCTATACTTTTTTTACAGGATGTAACCGGTTTCATGGTTGGATCCCGTTCCGAACATGGCGGGATTATAAAAGACGGAGCTAAGATGGTTAATGCAGTTGCTAACAGTGTTGTTCCTAAAATTACAATTATTTCAGGTAACAGTTACGGAGCCGGTAATTACGCAATGTGCGGAAAGGCTTATGATCCGAGATTTATATTTGCGTATCCGAATGCTCAGATCGCGGTAATGGGCGGTTCACAGGCCAGTAATGTTTTGCTCGACATTAAGATCGGCCAGCAGAAAAAACTCGGAAAGGAAATTACTGACGAGGATAAAAAAATATTTTTAGATGATATTAAGAAGGATTACGAAGAGCAGACAAATATACTTCATGCTGCATCAAGATTATGGATCGATGAGATAATTGATCCGAGAGAGACAAGGAAAATCATATCTTACTGTATTGAGCTTGCAAACAATAATCCTGAAATGAAAAAATTTAATGTCGGTGTAATACAAACCTGAATCTTGTTTTAAATCCTCCCTGTCTCACTCTTTATATTTCCTGTTATATTTCCATCTGTAAAAATAACTGCAATTATCATATTAAATATTTTTTATATTATATTACTTCGGTTTCTCCATGAACAGTTTATAGAATTAATATTCATAATTATCAGTCAATGGAGTTTTAGATTTCTCTTTTTAAAGCTTCCTTTTCAATTTCAAGATGTTTGATCTTTCTTTCAAGTTTATCCAGCTCTTCAGGCATAGAGTCAATTTCGATTCGTAATTTTGCTGCCGCTTCATCCACAAGATCAATTGCTTTATCAGGTAAGAACCTGTCCGAAATATACCTGTCGGACAATTGCGATGCGGCAACTATTGCACCATCAGTAATTCTTACTCCGTGATGAACCTCATATTTTTGCTTTAATCCTCTTAATATTGAAATAGTATTCTCCACATCAGGCTCTGCAACAAATACCGGTTGAAATCTTCTTTCAAGAGCAGGATCCTTTTCAATATATTTTCGGTATTCATCAAGTGTTGTAGCTCCGATCGTCCTTAAGTCTCCCCGGGCTAATGCAGGTTTAAGCATGTTTGAAGCATCGACTGAACCCTGCGCTGCACCTGCTCCGACAACTGTATGAAGTTCGTCAATAAATAAAATTATTTCCCCGTTTGATTCCTGTACTTCCTTTAAGACTGCCTTTAATCTCTCTTCAAATTGTCCTCTGAATTGTGCTCCCGCAACTAACGTACCCATATCAAGTGCAATGATCTGTTTTGATTTTAAACTTTCCGGAACATCGCCCTGAATAATCCTATGAGCAAGTCCTTCCGCTATTGCTGTTTTTCCAACTCCGGGCTCACCGATAAGGACAGGATTATTTTTTGTCCTTCGGGATAATACCTGCAATACTCTCCTGATCTCATCCTCTCTGCCAATTACAGGATCAAGTTTTCCTTTAGCGGCAAGTTCGTTGAGATTTCTTCCATACTTTAATAATGCCTGGTAAGTATCTTCAGGATTTTGTCCTGAAACCCTGTTTGTGCCTCTTACATCCTTAAGCGCTTTCAGAACATTATTTTTTGTAATGCTTTGAGAATTCAAAAGTTCACTAACTGCAGTATGTTTAGATTCAGTCAGAGCCAGTAATATATGCTCAGTTGAAACATATTCATCTTTCAAAGCTGATGCTTCCTTGAATGCTTTTTCCAATACTTCAGTTGTTGAATTGGAAATTGACTGACCTGAACCTGCACCGGTAACTTTTGGAAGTTTTTCCAATAACTCCCCGACTTTTATTTGCATATAGTCTTTATTTGCGCCGAGTTTTTGTAAGGTCGAAATCACTATTCCTTCCGGATCTTGTATGAGCGCGGCAAATATATGCTCCGGTTCAACCTGCTGATTGGAATAACTTGAAGCAATTTCCTGAGCATTTTGTATCGCTTCCTGCGATTTTATTGTTAGCTTGTTGAAATTAATGGCCATTGGAAAGTTTTTATTTAATATATCTAATAAATTTTTTCATGTTTAGTCAAATGGCGGTGAATGGCTTGCGCGCCAAGCTATTCACTAATCCCTTCAACTTAAACCATTAAATTCCTATTTTTAAACTTATAAAATGACAAATTCATCTTTAATTATTTCGGTTTATGATAAATCTAAAGAACTTGAATTAATTTTTTATGCTCTTTCAATTCAAAGCTTTAATGGATTTGAAGTGATTGTGGCAGAAGACGGAATGAATGATAATGTCAGACAGCTTATAAATATTTGGAAACAAAAAAATCTGTTCCCGATCAGACATATAACCCAGGAAGACAATGGTTTCAGAAAGAATAAAATTTTGAATGAATCTATCAAACATTCTCATACAGATTATTTAGTATTTATCGATGGAGACTGTATTCCTCATTCCGATTTTATGAAAGCCCATATTTTTAACAGGCACTCAAACGCAGTACTTTGCGGCAGAAGGGTCAATCTTACAAGATCAATTACAGACAAGTTGAATAAAAATAAAATCATGAGCAGAGAATATCAAAAAATTAAAATCTCAGAAGCAATTTATTCCTCTCTCAACAGGCATAAGGCTGAATTCAATTTTAATATTGAAGAAGGCTTTATTTATAAAAATAAAACACTAAGAAATATACTAACAAATGAGGACGAACATATTCTTGGCTGCAATTTTTCCGTTGAAAAAAAACTCCTGGAGAAAATAAACGGGTTCGATGAAAATTATGAAGGACCCGGCTTGGGTGAAGATTCGGATATTGAATACAGACTGCGGCTTACCGGTGTAAAGTTTAAGTCAGTCAGAAACCTTGCCGTTCAATATCATCTTTATCATAAAAAGACAATTGAAGAGCCTCTGAATATGGATTATTTTAACAAAGTAAAAATGAGTAAAGAATATTTCTGCAGAAACGGTTTGTTAAAACTTTATAATTGATGAAGAAAATTTCCGCAGTGATAATATGTAAAGACGAGGAAAGTAATATTGAAGATTGTCTCAAAAGTATTCTATGGTGCGATGAAATAATTATTATCGACAGTTTTAGTAAAGATAGTACTTTAAAGATCGCTAAAATTTATACGGATAACATTTTTCAGAATGAATGGAAAGGATTTTCCAATCAGCGAAAATTTGCTTTAACTAAGATTAACTATGAATGGATTATATCCCTTGATGCAGATGAGAGATGCGGAAGTGAACTTAAGAATGAAATTAATTCTGTACTTTCAAAGGACAACATTCCCGAGAAAGGTTTTTTAATCCCAAGAAAAAGTTTTTTTTTAGGAAAATGGGTCCGGCATTGCGGGTGGTATCCCGATCATCAGCTTAGATTATTCAGGAAAGATTCTGTCTATATTGGCGAAAGGCTTGTTCATGAAGGCTATGAAGTTAATGGTGAAACGGGCAAGCTAAAAAATGATATTCTTCACTATACTGTAAATTCTATTTCAGAATTCATGTCAAGGATAAACTTATATTCTACATTGTCAGCAAATGAAAAAATGAGTGACAGGAAAATCGGAGTTGCTTACATTTTAATAAAACCATTTTTGGAATTTATGAAAAAATATATTTTTCAAATGGGTTTTATGGATGGCATTACAGGAGTTATGGTATGCTACTTTCACATGATGACTAAAACTCTAACATATATGAAAATTCGTGAGATGCAAAATAAAATTAACAAATGAAATATTACCGGAGAATATTAAAGTTCGTCAGACCCTATTTAAAACAACTGGTACTTGCTAATATTTTTACTTTGCTTGTGGTAATCTTTAGCCTGCTTTCGGTTATACTAATATTTCCATTCATCGATCTGTTATTTAATCAAAAATCTGTTCCGGCTGCCGGAAAAGAAGTTACTTCAATCTTTGACCTGAAAGATATCGTAATAAATTATTTTGCAGATATCGTTGCTAATTATGAAAAGCTTGACATACTGAAGTACCTGTGTCTGCTGATATTATTCACGTTCTTGCTTAAAAATTTATTTACATACATGCAGACATATTACATGTCGGTGGTTGAACAAGGAATATTGAAGGATCTCCGGTTTGAATTATATAAACACTATTTGGAATTGCCATTAAGTTTTTTTACAGAAGAACGGAAAGGGAATTTAATATCTCGGATGATCAATGATGTTCAGATAATCAAAGATTCTTTAATAGCGGTGGTCAACAGCTTGTTCCGAGATCCTCCGTCCATAATTGTTTTTTCCATAGTGCTTTTTTTATTCAACTGGAAACTGACACTTATCATTTTTTTACTTGCACCGGTCACGGGTTTCATATTAAGCAAAGTCGGTAATTCGCTTAAGCGCAGCAGTATAAAGTCTCAGGAAAAAATTTCAGATATAAC
This sequence comes from Ignavibacteria bacterium, assembly GCA_039925865.1. Lineage (GTDB taxonomy): Bacteria > Bacteroidota > Ignavibacteria > Tepidaquicellales > Tepidaquicellaceae > JBDSYA01. The sequence goes on along the minus strand of JBDSYA010000199.1, from coordinate 2,908 downwards.
ATCGACCCTTGATGAAACTCTTGGTGCGATCAGGGTAGTGAAGGCATTTGGAATGGAGGATTATGAAAAAAAGAAATTTCAAAAAGAGAATAATATTTATTTTGATCTGCTTGTAAAAATCTATCGTAAACGCGCTTTGGGATCACCCATTTCAGAGTTTATAGGAGTCATAACCATTGTAATAATTCTATATATTTTCGGACAGGAAATTATCTTGGGAAATAGCGACATGACCCCGGGAGCATTTATATTTTATCTGGCAGTTTTTTTTCAGATGATGCCTTCATTAAAATTATTCGGACAGATGTTTAACAGTTTTAAAGAAGGAACGGCTGCTGCTGAAAGGGTTTTTAATATATTAGATACGGAAACAACTATTATTGATGCGCCTGATGCCGTTACAATAAAAGAATTTGCAAATGAAATTGAATTCAAAGATGCTTCTTTTAAATATGAGAAAAGCGGTACCATTCTTAAGCAAATAAATTTAAAAATTAAGAAGGGCCATATTATCGCAATAGTCGGACCCAGCGGCGCAGGCAAATCAACTCTTGTTGATCTTATACCAAGATTTTATGATCTGACAGATGGTAATTTATTTATTGACGGCACAGATATTAAAAAAGTGAAGATCAATTCTCTGAGAAATCTTATGGGAATAGTTACGCAGGAAACAATATTATTCAATGACACTGTAAGAAACAATATTGCCTACGGCGAAAATGAGATATCACTGAGCCAGATAATCCAATCGGCAAAAGCTGCAAACGCACACTTATTCATCGAAAGATTTGAAAACGGATATGAAACTGTTATCGGTGATCGCGGTATAAAACTTTCCGGAGGTGAAAGACAAAGACTCTCGATAGCCCGTGCGCTTTTAAAAAATCCGCCTATATTAATTCTAGATGAAGCGACTTCATCACTTGATACTGAATCCGAAATATTAGTACAACAGGCAATCGAAACACTTATGCATGGTAGAACTTCAATTGTTATAGCTCACCGGCTTTCTACAATTCAAAATGCTGACATGATAGTTGTACTGGACAAAGGTGAAATTGCGGAGACGGGCAGTCATCAGCAGCTCTTAATTACAAGCGGTCTTTATAAAAAATTATATGATCTGCAGTTCAGGCATCAGGAAGCTTTGATATGAAAGTATCCGGATTTACTATTATAAGGAATGGCGTTTTATATGCGTATCCATTTAAAGAGGCGATATTATCAATACTGCCGCTATGTGATGAGATGATAATCAATGTCGGCAAGTCAGGTGATGAAACTCTTGAAATTGTAAAATCCATTAAGGATAAAAAGATTAGAATTATAGAAAGCGATTGGGATATGTCTTTGAAAGACGGAAAAGTTCTTTCTGAAGAAACAAATAAAGCATTAAGAGATTGTACAGGCGACTGGTGTTTTTATATACAAAGCGACGAAGTACTTCATGAAAAGTATTTTGAAACAATCAGGTCGTCAATGGAAAAATATTCAGAAGATAAAAAAGTTGAAGGGTTAAGATTTCGCTATAAACATTTTTACGGAAGCTATGATTATGTGCAGGACAATTACAGGAATTGGTACATAAAAGAAGTTCGTGTAATAAAAAATAATGATAACATTGTTTCGTGGGGTGATGCGATGGATTTCAGACACATAGACGGCAGTAAATTATTGGCAAAGGACATTAAAGCTGAAATATACCATTACGGCTGGGTGAGGCCTCCGGACAAATTAATAAATAAACGAAAAGACTTTGAAAGACTTTATAACAGCGGAGAAGTTGCTGAAAAAAAGATCTCTGAGTTTCAGAATTATGACGATCTTGGAAATCTGAAGAAGTTTAAAGAAAGTCACCCTGAAGTCATGAAAGAAATAACTTCACAAAGCGATTGGTCTTTTGCAGCAAAGCTTGATGAACAAAGACCTGACTGGCTTAGGAAAATATTAATTTTTATTCAGCCGCTGACCAAAAGATTTAAAACTATTTCAAAATAAAAATGATACTTGGAACATAGAAGACTTTCAAAGGCAGTTGATAACACAATACTTGTTTGCTTAACTATTCAAATCGCTTTTGTGAGTATTTCAATTGCAGTTTCATCAATTGCATTTGGAATCTGGGTCGGGTTGTGGTTTATTCAGATAATAGTAACTAAAAAAACCGGCTTTGATAAAAAAATCCTTTCCGAATTAAAGTTAATCAACATTTTTATTCTCGCATACTTTTTTTTTGAAATATTTTCCCGCTTCTATGCGCTATATCCTGAAGGCGCATTCAACAATTTGAAGAGATTACTTTTGTTTTTAATCTTTTTTGTTTCAATAATTAAGATTATCAATTTTCAGACTCTCAGCAGGATTATTTTTATTGTTGTTTGTACAATTTCATTTATCTCTGTTTTAGAAATTTTTCAATATTTACTAAAGTTCGGAGAATTAATAAATCAAATGTCATTTTCGGAAATAAGAATTGATTATTTCAATTATCCTCTGACAGCAGGAGAAATTAAAATGCTTGTCTTCTTTTTGGTATTCCCTCTTTTGTTTATAAAAGAAAAATTCTTAATAAATAAAAAACTTTTTATTATTATACTATTGCCGGTTTTTATCTCGATGATACTTACTCAATCCCGTAATGTTTTTCTGTCTGTATTAATTTGTTTTATTATTTTCGGATTAATTGTTAACAGAAAATTCCTGGCAGGTTTGATTATTGTAATAATTTTATCAATAATGATCTTACCTTCTGAAGTTTTGGACAGATTTAAAAGTATTGCCGACCCTGATCATCCAAGCAATGCAGCAAGGCTTTATATGTGGGATACGGGAATGAAAATGTTTTTTGACCATCCGCTTACAGGTATAGCGGACTCTCACATCAGAGAGATCTATTCAACTTATA
>JBDSYA010000198.1:0-7379 GCA_039925865.1 Ignavibacteria bacterium | reverse complement strand
ATTAATTTTGTTTATATTATTTTGATTTAATTTATGCATTTATCTGTGCAGATTATCTTTTTATTTAAAAGTATTTTAGAAAAAGATCATAAAATATATTAAATGGAAAATAAAAATTTTCACCTGAATTATTTTATTGCAGGAGGGCTGACGATCAGTTTTATAGTGAGTGTGATTGGAACAATGTTTGAATCTCAAAGTGCGATACAAACAATCTTCTTTAAGATAGATGCTCTATTTGCAATTTCAGCATATGCGTGCCTCGCTTCCAAAACAACTTCGGAAAATTACGATATACCTGCGGCTGGTTTCAGCATTCTTGCGATAGCTCAGGGATTATTCCTTACGGAATTAGAGGAAGCAAATAAATGGAACTATACTTCGGAAAGTCTTGGAGTTTTATTTATGATTCCTGCTATGATCTTAATATCGTATTATTCTGTTTTTCCTAAATGGCTTCGTGTCGGTGGAATATTATCGATAATACCTTTTATTATTCTGTTGATTATCCGAGCATTAATGAAAAACATACACACTGACTTAATTGAAAATATAGTTTTCCTTATATACCAATTAGTCACCCTTTGCTGGGCTTGGGCGATCTGGAAACTTAGAATAAAAAATTTTAAGTTTATAAAATTAAGGGATCGGGATTAATCTTACACTATAAATTTAATTTACTATAAACACTTAATATCTATATATTAAAGAACTTAACTTGCTTAATATGATATATGATCGAGATACTTTCTTTACTTTGCAGCTTCTTTCAATTCGGCAATATTTATTTTTTTCATATTCATCATTGCTTCCATAACCCTTTTTGATATCTTCGGATCTTTGTTTTGCAGCAACTCAGGTAGTATAGTTGGAACGATCTGCCATGAAAGTCCATACTTATCTTTTAGCCATCCGCATTGGCTTTCCGCTCCACCTTCGGAAAGCTTTTCCCAGAATTCATCAACTTCCTCTTGTGATTTACAATCAACTGAAAATGATATGGCTTCAGTAAATTTAAATACCGGTCCACCGTTTAATGCTATAAATTCCTGTCCTTCTAACTCAAATGTTGCAACCATAACAGACCCTGCAGGACCGGGACCAGCTTCTCCATACTTTGTGACGCTTTTAATCTTTGAATTTTTGAAAACAGAAGTATAAAAATTAATTGCCTCTTCAGCGTTATTATCAAACCACAGGAACGGTGTTATCTTTTGCATAAAAGTTTTCCTTTCAGTATTAGTTTAGTTAATTTTTAAAAACTTAATTGAGTAGCATTAATATTAATTAATACAAAAATACCAATACTAAATTTTAATTTGAAGAGGTGAAAAGGACAAAACTTAGGGGTAAATACGACAATCGTTATTTCTAGGCGGGAAAGCAATTTTCATTGAATTTCGGAGCGCTGACATTTTTCTTTTGAGATTCTTTCATTCGATCTCTCAAATGCGTATAAAACTTTTGATTAACACGTTTAGAATTAAAGTGATAATAAATTACTAAGCGCCTTTGAAATTTGTTGTTGTTTGACAACATTTAATAAATTAATGACAACTTGTGATTACTTAAGAGCATTTTTTAATTCTGCTGCCGCTTGCAACATAGCAGACTCAGTGCCCTGGACATTACTTAAAGGATTCAATAGACCCCAGTCATGTATCATTCCATTATATCTTGTAGAAGTGACTTTTACACCCGCCTCATCAAGCTTTCGGGCATACTCTTCTCCTTCATCTCTTAATATATCATTTTCTGCAGTTTGCACAAGTGCAGGAGGTAATCCTCTTAGCTGAGAAATTGTGGCCTGTAAAGGTGAAGCATAGATTTCTTTACGTTCATTCATGTTCATTGTATAGTTATCCCAAAACCACATCATCATATTTTTACTCAGAAATCGTCCGGTTGCAAATTGATTATATGATGGTGTTTCAAAATTTGCATCAGTAACAGGCCAAAATAAAACCTGCATTTTAATTGCGGGTCCGTTTTTATCTCGTGCCATCATTGAAACCACAGTTGCCATATTACCTCCTGCGCTGTTTCCCACAACTGCTAATCGTTTACCGTCCAGGCCTATCTCTTCACCGTTTTCTGACACCCATACAGTTGCAGCATAAGCCTCATTAATAGCAACCGGATAATGCGCTTCCGGTGAGCGGGTATAATCAACAAATACAGCAGCAACACCGGACTCTACAACTAAATCCCTAACCATACGTTCGTGTGTTTGATAATCCCCTAAAACCCAACCACCGCCATGAAAGAACATAAATACTGGGAGTAAACCGCTTGCATTTGAAGGCTTTATAACTTTTAACTTAATTGTCATACCATCCTGCTTAATGATTTTGTCGGTAGCAACAATTCCGGACAAATTAACGACGACCGAAGATTGAAGGCCGGTCAGAACCGCCCGTGCTTCTTTCGGGAGTAGTTGTTCAACCGGTGTTCCCGGCTGAGAATTAAGTTTGTTTAAAAAAGTTTTGACGTTACTTTCGATCTGAGGGTCTACTGAAGGATCGATCTGTGCAGATTCTGTTTTCATTTTTGTATAAAATTGTTAATGAAAAATTTTATTTGTTAAAAATTCTTTAAAGGTAATACCTGAATTTTTCCTGTACACCTTTCAACTTCAACATTCATAAAATATTTAGAACAAACAGAAGTATTATTCTCGGTAAACATGGCATTGACCCGATTAGAATAAAAAGGTTTCATTCATCTTAACATAATGTAAAATATCTACATTTTATAGATATATTATAGAGATCATTCTTTGTCCTTTAAAGAATCTCTCATGGATTTGACTTTATCGTGATCTGCTTTTATGATGGTGTATTGAGAATTTATTAAATTTTGTTGATCAGAAGAGAGATCTTCAGTTTTCTCCAATGCATCTTTATATGCACCGACTGCTTTGTCTTCCCCATATTCGCAGGAGTCCAGAATTAATTTCCGATTTTTACCCGTAAGAGCAGCCTTTACATCCATCCAGACTCTAAAGAATTTACCCGTTGTCCTTGTGCCTTCTTCAGGTGTACCGCCTAATTTTTCAACTTCATTAAGAAGATCCTGCTTACATTTTTGACTGTTCTTTGTAAACTCGGCAAACAAAGTTTTTAAGTCTGATTCATCTGTTTCTTTTGAAGCAGTTTCATAACCTTCTATTCTATCGTTGTTAATTTCGATGAGTGAGTTTAACACTTCAACTGATTTTTCATTATCCATTTTATTTTTTTAAAGTTATTCGATTAAATTTATAAATGTTTTTTTCCTGAACTATTTTGTTTTTTTCCAGTCTTTTTCCATATCGGAATAAGCTTTATTTGAAACAGTTGATTTATTTTTGGTTTTTGACGTGCCGGCCTTTTTCTTGGCATTAATGTTTTTCACTAATGAATTTTTGACTGTTTCTTTTTTACCACCTGTACTTTTCGATTTTATCGCAGACATAATAATTTTATAATATGATTGAGCCCTCTTTTGAACTCACTAAATTTTTACCCGTTGCTGCAGATGCAACCATTTTCAAAAAGTTGATCATTTTATTTCCTTCAACATCCCAATAGTATGCGCTTTTAGAGTTTACTTTGATCAGAGAAATATTAGGATCGTCTTTTCCTTCTTTAAACCAGGCTTTAACCATTGGAGTCCAAAGCTCTTCAATTTTATTGCGGTCAGTAATTATTTCAGCTTCACCGTTCACAACCAAATAGCTGTTTTTACCAGGATGTGAAAAGAATAATTGTACATGCCGGTCCTTTTCTATTTCCCTGTTTTTATCACTGTCTATTTCACTGAAAAACCAAAGATTTGCTTCATCATCAACTTTCTGTGCGCTCATCGGCCTGCAAGTGGAACCATCATCAATTTTTAAATTAGTACAAAAAAGACAAGTATCAATTTCTTCTACTAACTCTTTTAATTTTTCAATTCCTTCCGTTGTTTGATCGTTATCATTTTGGCTCATGTAGTTTTCCTTTCATTAAATTTTAATTTGATAATTTTAACTTAATTAATAACCTTTTATTTGCAATAACTTCCTGATTAATTTGTATTTCGATTGTGTTGCAGAATGGAAAATCTTTGCATTTAAATAATAGTGCTATAATTTAAAAGTTTTGAACGCATTTTATATTAAATATGATATGAATTAAAATTTAAAAAACGTCACATGCCGTGCCACTTAAGAAGTTACTTTTTGTTTTAAAAAGAGTATTACTAGAATTTGTTAAAAGAGTAGTATGACAGAAATTGCCAGTTACGTCAGGTTTGAGAAGATGAATTTAGTTGCGCCGAGAATTAACAGAGCGTCTATCTTAAGAAAAATGAGTTTATGCGTGCATCAAAATTTTTCGGACTCTTTGAATCACTTTCAAAAAATGCAAGTAGCAGCTCTATGAATAAAAATTTATTTCTAAGTGATGCAGAAAAGAGTTCGATAATTGAAAACCTTGGGGAAGAAAATTTTAACATTCATTGGAATGAAGGAAAAGAAATGAAATTAGATGAGGCAGTAAGTGATTCATTTTTAAGTTATCAATTGATAATTTAAGTTGACCGCTTCATTCTTCAAGCAGATTTTTTTGCCACGTATTGCACGAATTGAAGCGAATTTATAAAAATATTTTTTTGAAATTCGACAAAATTAGTGAAATTCGTGACACGACTTAACATTCAAGTTATAAGTGTCAACTTAAGTTAATCATTTTAAAACTATTTACATTAGCTGTTTATTATCTTCCGCAACACATTACATTCATTAGACTTCAGTATTTGTACCGACAAAAAATATTCTCTAATGTAATTGCAGTATAAGCTACAGAATTAACGAAAATTAATTTTCGATAATAGACTTCTGCATAAATCTGTGAGAAAACATTCGTATCTTAATACTACACTTACTTCACTACAGTGCAATTTTATATTTATATTTTGTAATTCATAATTTGTAATTTGTCTTATAAATTATGAAAAACATACCTTCCGGAAACATTACTTTTCTTTTCAGTGACATCGAAGGCAATACAAGGCTTTCACAGGATTTTCCTGAAACAATTCAGGCATCACTGGATAAACATCATTTAATTTTGCAAAATGCATTCGAATCCAACAATGGCTTTATATTTAAAATTGCCGGAGATGCATTTTGTTGTGCATTTGAAAATGCAAGTGATGCCGTTAAAACAGCTGTTGATGCTCAATTAAAGTTGTCAGAAGGATTTGGATCGGAAGAAGATTACAAACATAAGTTGGATTTACAGAGAACAATGAAAGCTGAAAGTATGACGAATCTAAAAAGAATTTAAGCACGTGTCCGGATATATTCAGAGAAATAAAATATAAAGACGGCGAAGCAGTCGCACTAATTTCATTAGCAACAATTGCTGTATTTGAAAGTGATTATGAAAATTTAAAATTATTTTCAGATAAAAGCTTATCGATATCTGTGGAGATAAATAATAAATCTTACATTGCCCGTAATTTACAAAACATTGCACTAGGTTTAATGCAGCAGGGCAAACATGCAGAGGCGAGGAAAAAATTTGAAGAAAGTCTGATCCTTTACCGTGAGCTGAATGACTATGTGCAGCTTGCAAAAATTGTTGGAAATATCGGTGCACTGGAATATTTATCTGAAAATTATGAAGAAGCAATAACCGCTTTTGAAGAGAGTCTTAATCTGAGAAGTGATTTAGGTGACAGGCAGGGAATGTCGATTGCCCTGAATAACCTGGGGTCTGTAGCTTATATGCAAAAGAATTTTGAGGAGTCTTCAAGGTTTTTGGAAGAGAGTCTTGACATCACGAGAGATCTTGGAGACCGAAGGATAATGGTAACTACTATCAGCACATTAGGAAGTATTGCATTTGACACGGATGATATTGCCGGGGCTGTTAGATATTTTACAGAGTCAATAAATATATCAAATGAGTTGGGTGATAATTATACAATTTCAAAAGGATTGGAAGGATTTGCAGGTATATTGTTAAAACTCAAAAAATATAAAGAGGCTTGCCTGATTGGTGCAAAGTATGCTTTCCTACTCGAATCATCGAATAAAAATCTTATAGAAGGTGAGTTAATCCGGATCAATGAAATGAAAACCAATCTTAAAATGAATCTAAGTGTGAAGGATTATGAAAAGTATTGGGCTGAAGGAATGGCCATGTCCGTCGAAGAAGCCATAGAGCATATAAGTTTAATTAATGTAGAAGAAACAATTTAAATAAAGGACACTTCGTTTCGCAACGTCGATTTAATTTTCACTTTACTGAATCAGTTAGAAATGAATAATCAATGTTCAGCTTATCATTTCTAATTTCAATTTTTAATTTTGCAATACAATGAACATTCCATCAGGAGACATAACATTTCTATTCACAGACATCGAAGGTAGCACGAAGCTTGCACAGGACTTTCCTGAAACTCTTGAGGCAGCATTGGAAATACATCATTCTATACTGCAGAATGCTGTTGATGCGAATAATGGCTTTGTGTTTGAAATCGTTGGTGATGCTTTCTGTTGCGCGTTTGAAAATGCTTATGACGCAGTCAAGGCTGCAGTTGATACTCAGATCAAACTTGCAAATGAAAAATGGAATGATGCAGTCATAAAAGTCAGAATCGGAATTCATTCCGGGAATGCAGAGTGGAACGAAAAAAACTACATGGGCTACATTACGCTTGCCCGTTCAGCAAGGGTAATGTCTTCTGCTTATGGTGAGCAGATAATTATTTCAAATGATACCTATGAGACACTTTCCAAAAAATTTCAAAATGAAAAAAATAATATAAACCTCAAAGCTTCAAAGACCAATAGCGATCTGGCAAAGGATTTAATTTCTTTAAATCTACGAAACTTAGAAGTAATTTCTTTCAGAGACTTAGGTGAAAGAAGATTAAAAGATGTAATTCAGCCTATAAGACTTTTTCAAATTGTATATCCGGGACTTCGGGCAGATTTCCCTCCCCTTAAAACTCTTGATGCAAGACCAAATAACCTTCCTGTTCAGCTTTCAAGTTTCGTTGGAAGACAAGAAGTTATGAAAGAAGTTAAAAATTATCTTGGACAATCACGCCTTCTGACAATTATAGGCTCAGGCGGTGGAGGCAAAACAAGACTTGCATTACAGGCGGGAGCAGATATGATTGATGACTTTTCAAACGGTGTCTTCATTGCTGAGTTTGCATCAGTATCTGATCCGGCATTCCTGATAAAGAATCTGCTGGATTCTATGGAAGTCAATGAAGAAGCAGGAAAGTCTTTGGAAAATACAATGTACGATTATCTGAAAGATAAAGAGATCCTGCTCATCATGGATAATTGTGAGCATCTTATTAATGAGTGCGCAAACTTAGCAGAAATGCTATTG
>JBDSYA010000197.1:0-3550 GCA_039925865.1 Ignavibacteria bacterium | reverse complement strand
GCAGAGCTTCTGTAAAAGTATAAAATTCCAAAAAAAAGAAGTGAAAGAGTTATTGAATTTGAAATGAGATGTCCGAAATCCGCATGGATAAGAGGCGCAGTAAAAATACCGATAAGTCCATTAAGTTTTCGGGGAAGAATACCAAGTGATGCAAGATCTAATGATAATGCCCATTGAACAAATTGTATAATCCAGAGTCCTAAAACAAAACATCCGCTGTAAAAAAATGAAGACCTGATCCTGTCTTTGTCTTTGGTTGAATTATATTCTTCGGTTAAATTTATATTATTAAGGTCTTCAGGCATATTTTTCTTTTTGCAAATATACTTACAAAAAAATATTTTAATACTTCAATAATTCACTCTATTAATAATAAGCATTAAGAAGCAGCAGCATTCATTTTTAAATTAAAATTGCAAATAAAATTTTTTATAATGTTTTAAACAAAAGGAGAAATAATGAAAACAATTTTTTTAATAATTTTAATATCTTCATTTTCAATGACCTCACGAGCGGAAATAATTACAGAAGATGTAGAATACAGTGACGGTAACACTATATTACAAGGCTACCTTGCCTACAATTCTGACAATAAAAATTCAAGACCCGGCATTCTCATAGTACATCAGTGGAAAGGACTTACAGAATATGAAAAATTGAGGGCAAGACAATTAGCTGAACTAGGTTATACAGCATTTGCAATAGACATTTACGGAAAAGGTGTCAGGCCGTCTACTCCGCAGGAAGCGGGTACAGAAGCCAGTAAATATTATGCAGATAGAAATTTATTGCGTGAAAGGGTCATGACGGGGCTCAAAGAATTAAAGAAGCAAAAATTTGTTGACTTAAATAATATCGCAGCGATCGGATATTGCTTTGGAGGAAGCGCAGTCCTTGAGCTTGCCAGAAGCGGCGCAGACATTAAAGGTGTAGTTAGCTTTCATGGTTCACTTGCCACACCAACTCCTGAGGATGCGAACAATATAAAATGTAAGATCTCCGTTCAGCATGGCGCTGTAGATCCAAACGTACCACAGGAAGATGTTCTTGCATTTCAAAAAGAAATGGAAGATGCAAAAGTCGATTATGTGCTTACTGAATACAGCGGTGCAGTTCATTCCTTTACGATGGAAAGTGCAGGCAATGATCCTTCTAAAGGTTCAGCCTACAATGTAAGAGCAGACAAAAGATCCTGGGAAGCAATGAAAGGTTTTTTTGCCGAGATATTTCTTTCAAATTAATATGAACGTTTGAAAAGTTATACTTTATAAAAACTTTACCTTGTATTTATAAGACATTAGGTGTATTTTGAAACGTCTTTAATGGTTAGATAATGTGGTGGGTTGTGAAACCCACTTTTTTTTTATAGAAATGGAAAAGAGTCTAGAAGAACTTATAGAAGAATATTTCCAGAATTCTGAATATAGTGTAATCGAATTTATTCAGAGAGGTGACGGAGGCACAAAAGTCGCAGAGATCTTCGTTGATAATGAAAAGGGGATCAATATTGATGAACTTGCAAAAATAAACAGAGATCTGAACGATCTTGTTGATACAGAGTTAATAATTAAAGACCTGTCCAAGCTCGTAGTTTCATCTCCCGGTGCGGAAAGACCTTTCAGATTTTTCTGGCAGCTTAAGAAGCACAACGGCCGAACACTTGAATTAGAGCTGAACAATGGTGAAAAGTTAGAAGGCAAACTTTTAGAGTCCGATGAAAATGATCATGTTACAATTGACATTATAAAAAAGGAAAAGAATAAGAAAATTTCTGCAGAAACCAGAATAATTAATTTCAGCGAAATTAAAGAATCCAAAGTAAAATTAAGTTTTTCAAAATAAAAAAAATTACTTAAAGAAAAATGAAATCAGAAATTGTAGATGCTTTTTCAATGATGGCGAAGGAAAAGAATATCGACCGAGATATACTTGCTAGTGTTATAAAAGATTCCTTCAAAAAAATGATGGAAAAAAAATATGGGGCTGAGTCTAACTTTGAAATTGTTGTAAATATGGAAAAGGGAGATATTGAAATATTTCTTTACAAAGTTGTTGCAGAAGAAATTACAGATCCGAATACAGAAATTGATGTCGAGACTGCGAAAGAAAAGTCCGGAGAAGATTTTTTAGTTGGAGATGATTATGTAGAAGAGATTCCTATTGAAGAATTCGGAAGAAGGATGGTGATCAATCTCAAACAAAATCTTAATCAGAAGATCAGGGAGATCGAAAAAGAAATAACATATAATACATACAAAGATCTGGTAGGTGAGATCATCGTCGGTGAGATCTATCAGATAAAACCAACCTCAATACTCCTGATACACAACAGTAATGAAGTGATATTTCCTAAGGGTGAACAGATCCCGAAAGAAAGATATAAAAAAGGTGATACGATCCGTGCAATTGTTAAAAGTATTGAAAAAAGACAGTCCGGCCCACCGCTAATAATTGTTTCCAGGGCAGATGAACAATTTCTCGAAAAGTTATTTGAATTGGAAATTCCGGAAATTTATGACGGCATAATTGACATAAGAGGGATAGCAAGAGAACCTGGAGAAAGAGCTAAGATAGCTGTTACTTCAAATGACGACAGGATCGATGCTGTCGGTGCATGCGTGGGTATGAAAGGCATCCGGATCCATTCTATTGTCAGGGAGTTAAGCAATGAAAATATAGACGTAATCAATTATACAGATGATCCGGCTTTGTATATTTCAAGGGCTTTATCTCCAGCTAAATTAAATGATGTACATCTTGATAATGAGAACAGGGTTGCGAAAATATATGCTGATGAGGATCAGATAAGTCTGATTATTGGAAAGAGCGGTCAGAATATAAAACTTGCATCAAAGTTAACTTCATTTCAGATAGATGTAGTCAGAGCTGCAGAAGAAAAAGAAGAGGAAGAAGAAGAAGATGATGATATTGATGAAGTAGATGATGATGATATTGACGAAGCAGATGAAAAAGATGAAGCAGATGAAAAAGACGTAGCAGATGAAAAAGACGTAGCAGATGAAAAAGATGAAGCAGATGAAAAAGACAAATCAGATGAAGAAGCTCAAAGCAGTGAGTCTGATGAAAGTGTAAAAAGTGATGAAGATGAAGTGGATTCAGATGCTGAGACAGTGGGAAATAAAAAAAAGGAAGATGAAGGATAAGAAAATTTATATCAGCAAACAAAATAAGTATTTTAGAATATAAAAAATCTAATGCAGGGTCCAGAAGTTAAAATAAAAAAGCAAAAAGTTATAAGTATAATCAAAGAGGTCAACAGTTCAAAAGATGACATTCTGGATTATCTCAAATCTATCGGGGTTGAAGCAAGCATCAATACTACATTAGAGCCAGAGATAGTAGAGAAGGTTTATGGTCATTTTAAAAAAGATATTGAAAGAGAAGATAAGAGATTAAAAAAATCCGTAGATTTTGCACAGAAGTATCACGTAGATATATCCGATGCCCAGGATAAAATGAGAGAAGAAGAGGAAGAAAAGCATAGGATAGAGGAAGAGAAGAGGCTGAAGAAAATGATCGAAGATGAAAT
>JBDSYA010000196.1:0-6974 GCA_039925865.1 Ignavibacteria bacterium | reverse complement strand
GCAGATCCGTTATAAAATGATTTCCATTGAGTATTTACCTGTGAATAGCTGAAGCTTGTAATTAGAAATATTGAAGTAAAAATTTTTATTAAAAAGCATTTCATTGATCTTATGGATTTAGAGTTTTGGGGAGTTTGGGGAAAAATAAAAGTTGTTTTTTTTCTTTTTTAAGTCTATTTTATTTTAATCTAATGCATAATATAAGCAAAACCCTTCACAGTTGAAAACAAGTTTTCAGACCTGAATGGTAACTTTTTTCCGGATTAAGTAAACCATACAAAATTTGTTTTGTCAAAGAAATAACTGCTATGAATTTATAATTTCATTTTGCAAATCATAAAATCAAAAAGCTTTATTTTTGTGAATGATATTTTTCGCTTAAATGTTAACTTCTAATTGCCCCCTATTTTGGAAAATACCATTATAAGAATCATAGAAAAATTATTCATTGTTTATTTTGTAAGTTACTTTCTGATTGACATATTTCTATTTATAATTTTTCTTGCAACCTTCAGGTCCGATAAAAAAAAATATGAAGTTGAGATTGAATATGATGAGTTTTTTAAGAAGGCTTCTGTTATTGTACCCGCATTCAACGAAGAAGTTTCTATCATTCACTGCATTCATATGCTGGAAACGCTTGACTATCCTGATTTTGAGATCATTATTGTTAATGACGGTTCCAAAGACAATACTGTTCAAACACTTCTAAACTCATTTGATTTCCATCCTGTAAAAGAAAAATATGATTGCGGATTGAACACAGCTCTTGTGCTTGAAGTTTATTCCTGCGAAGAAGGCAAAATAATTTTAATTGATAAAATTAATGGCGGAAAAGCAGACGCGATCAATGCAGGTATAAATTTTTCAACCGGGGAGTTTATCTGCACTATTGATGCAGATTCGATTCTTGACAATAGTTCACTTAGGAAAGTTGTAATGCCGATGTTAATGGACAAAAGAGTTTTTGTATCCGGTGGGCAATTAGCGGTTTCAAATGATACAATAATTAAAGACAACAGGATCGTTAATTTTAAAATGCCGGGAAACATCTGGGTTCTCTGGCAGATAATTGAATATATAAAATCTTTTCTGGTTTCCAGGATCGGATTGAGCAAGATAAATTCCTTATTGATCATGTCGGGAGCTTTTTCAGTTTACAGAAGAAAGGATATTTTGAATATCGGAGGATTTCTCACGATTACAAACGATCATCCTTACATCCGAAAAATTTTTAAAACTCCCCGCAATACAGTCTGCGAGGATATGGAAATAGTAGTCAGATTATGGCGATTCTATCACGAACATAAAATGAACGGCAGAGTTGTCTATCTTCCGAAACCACTTTGCTGGACTGAAGTCCCTGATAATTACAGAAATCTTTTTAAGCAAAGAGCAAGATGGCATCTTGGACTTGCCGAATGTTTGTTCATGCACAGAAAAATGTTTTTTGATCCGGCTTATTACACCACGGGATTAATTGCATATCCTTACTATATATTTTTAGAATTGATGTCACCGGTTATAAAAATACTGGCGTTTGTTTTCATAATGGTTGTCGGTATACAAGGCTTGTTGAATACTCAATGGGTATTGCTGATGCTTTTAGCAATTACACTGACAACAGCTTTGATCACGAGCATAATAACCGTATTCATTGAACGATGGAGTGAGGAACAGGCAACCGGAAATCGTGATGCCCTACGTTATAAAACTATAGGTGATTGGATTAAACTTTTATTTGTCAGCATCATCGGTGATTTTTCGTATTCATTTTTCAAAGTTTTTGCACAGCTAAAAGGAATTATCGATTTTTCCAGGGAAAAGAGCGACTGGAACAAGTTTGAAAGAAGGGGAATTCAGAGGATCGTTACCAAACCCACTGAAGTTTAAAATAATTTGTAAAACCACAGATTGAATTTTTACTTAATGTTTATTCTTATCATTTTATTAAGCTGCTGCACTCCAGTTCATTCACAATCCTGTCTAAACATCAGACCCGATTTTAAATTGAAAAGAATTTTCTCAAAAAAGACTTTTAGCAGCCTTGAAAAGCGTTCAGAAAATGATGAGATTTTTAATGAATCATTCGACGCACTGAATAATAATATTTATGATAACAACAATTCAGGCTTTGTGTACAAAAAGAAAAAAATTGCAACCGGATTTTGGAATGATTTTAATATTAACGTTGGAGGCGGATATTTAAAAGAAATAGAAGAAGCTTACAGTACAGCTTCTATCTATCAAAATTACAAATTTAGCAAACAATTCAGCGACAAGTTCAAGCTTGGTCTTACCACCAGAGTCGAGTATGCAAAAAGAAATGAAATCGAAAAACCCTCCGTGAAAAGATGGTATGACAATTCTATTCTTAAGGGAGAATATACTTTCAACCCGTTCAATATCGTTTCAGTTTTTGCCGGGAGAAGTATAAGCGACACAACTTTTACTTCTTACGGTGCTTCGTATATTGCCGGAATCGAAACGGGTGATATCGAGATTAAGAATAAACTGATCTTGTCTTACGATTATTTTTATTACTGGACTCAGGTTTCGCAGAATTTTATAGACGAATCTATAGAGATTAAATATAAGGACTTTAAATTTTCATCCGGATATTTTTTAGGAGTGGTTGATTACAATTTTATCGAGAATTACGAGGCCACAGCAAGAAATCCGAATTCAACGATCAGCTTTGAAGCTCAATACACAATATTTTCAAAGCCGGTTGTTAATGCAGGTTTCAATTTTGTTTATAAAGATTATAAATACCGATCTCCTTTATATTATTCTCCCTCGAAACGAAGCGTCTCAGGGATCTTTACAAATTTTTTTAATGAGTTTGGAAATATATTTTTATATTTAGGAGGCGGGATAAGGATTGACAATGAAAATGTTTTCATATGGGATGTCGATTCGGAAGCAGGTTATGACAAAAATGGTTTTTCAGTTTCAGTAGGAATGTCCCGGTATAATGATCCCTTTTATTCAAGCTATAATACTTTTTTAAATCTATCAAAAAGTTTTTAACAATAAATTTTTTCAAGCTTTTATCATGCAGTCAACCTCAGCGACATTCTTTTCTCCATCAAAATTAAAATACATTGTAATCATGTGTTTTATATTAGTACTTGGGTTCATAATTTTTAAAATGATGCAGTTTGAAGATTCAATACGCGAACAAAGAATAATTAAAGTTAATGTCGGAGGAGAAAAGAAAAAACTAATTCCCGAAATATCAATTTACGATCTTCAGAAAAAATCTGAAAACTCCGTGTGTGATTTCAAAACAGGGAATAAATATTTTTCCATTCTTGAAAAAAAAATTAGAGACGGCGAAAATGTAAAGGAATGGAAGCAATACTTTCTAAAAGGCGTTAACATGGGTGTAGCTTTACCCGGAAATTACCCGACTGAGTTTAAAGCTTCTTATGACATATATCTTGACTGGTTCAAAAAAATCGCTGAAATGAATTCCAATACTATACGGATTTATACTATCCTTCCTCCTGAATTCTATGAAGCCTTTGCTCAATACAATATCGATCACTTCAGCAGTCCGCTTTATCTACTGCAGGGGGTATGGGCTGATGAAACGGAAAGCAATAATTATTTTGAAAAGGAATACACTGAAAGATTTCAAAAAGAAATTAAAGATGTAATCGACGTGCTGCACGGAAATTGTGTAATACCTGAAAGGCGCAGTCATGCTGCGGGCACATATGCCAGGGATGTTTCTCAATATACTGCCGGAATTATTCTCGGAAGAGAATGGGAGCCAGTAACAGTTACAACAACCAATTCAAAAAACAACGCTGTTAAAAATTATAACGGAAATTTCATTTCACTTCCTACCGGGAATCCGATGGAAGCTTGGCTTGCGCAATCAATGGATTTTACCGTTCAATACGAAACACAAATTTACGGCGAGCAAAGGCCGGTGTCATTTGTTAACTGGTTGCCGACAGATCCTATGTACCACAGCAGTGAATTTATTGAAAATAAAAAAGTGAGAGAATATGATAATGACTTAGAAGCCATTGATTTTCGTAAATTCTATATTACAAATTTGTTCAAAGCTGGCATCTTTGCCTCATACCATGCTTATCCATATTATCCTGACTTTGTTTTTCTTGATGATAAATATAAGAACAGCGAAAATGCCGCAGGTGAAAAAGATAATTACTACGGTTACCTTAAAGATCTTAAAGAACACTGCACGGGTATGCCTCTTCTTATTACTGAGTATGGAGTTCCTTCAAGCCGGGGCAACAGTCATTACAATCCTTTCGGATTTGATCAGGGTGGACACAGCGAAGAAGACCAGGCAAAAGTAAATAAAACTCTAACTGAAGATATTTATAATACAGGTTGCGGTGGGGCAGTTTATTTTGAATGGATGGATGAGTGGTTTAAAATAAACTGGCTGGTCATTGATTTTGAAGTACCTGCCGACAGAAGAAAGCTATGGCATAATCTTGAAAACCCTGAACAAAATTTCGGCATTCTTGCAGTTGAACAAAGAACAAAAACTGTAGACGGCTTAAGCGGAGACTGGGATCAAAAAGAACAAATTTCCACACGCAGCAATTATGTTTTCTCCGCAGGTGCAGATGCGGAATATTTTTATATGAAATACAAGCTTCCGGATTTTAATTTTTCAAATAATAATCTGCATATTGCAATTGATACGTATGATAAAATTAAGGGAAGCCACAAACTTCCGTTCTTAAAAGAAAATCTTGATAACGGAATTGAGTTTTTGATTAATTTCATAAATCCAGACAGTGCAGAAATTTTAGTTGATAAAGATTATTCAGTGTATTCCGACATATACGATGATTTCGTCCCTGTATATGCTTCAAAAGAAAATTACAATGCTGATTTTGTCAGACAGATCTTATTGTCAAACCGGGGAAGAGAAACTCTTACCGGGGAAAAAACAGATAGAGTAGTTCATGACCGGAGCAAACTTGTCTTCGGAAAGAGTAATGAATATGCATCGTCAAACTCAAACTGGTTCTGGAATGAGAATGATAAAACGCTTGAAGTGAGATTGCCCTGGCATTTACTGAATGTAAGCGATCCCTCGTCAAAGAATATATTGAATGACATCGAAGGTACTCCTGATATTGAAAGCATCGAGACTGATGGTTTTAATATTTATTCTTATCTCTCCGATAAAAAAAACGAAAATATAAAACAAATCCCTGAAAACAAACCTGGCTTTTACTCCTGGGCCAAATGGGAAAAACCGGATTATACAACACGCCTTAAGAAAGTGTATTACGAACTCCGCGATCTATTCCGAGAACTTGATGTAAAAGAAAATCCGGAAGAGAAAGCAATGTCAAATAATTTTAAGCTTACGGAATGGTATAAAAATAAAAACGGTGCTGTAACAGTTTCCTTTGATGATGGAAGTATGACACAATATACTAATGGAGTTCCTGTACTTGATAAGTATGGTATTAAAGCAACGTTCGCTGTTGTTACCGAATGGATGCAGGATAATCCGAGCTCATCTTCAGAAAAGGGAAATTTTTCGATCGAAAAATTCGGATGGAAACAATCCCGTGAACTTGTGGAGAGAGGTCATGAAATTGCTTCGCATAATTATTACCATATCAAACTTGATACAGTAACAGGTAGCCGTGCTCTTGATATGATGAAGGAATCAAAACTCATCACTGAAAAAAATACTGGAAAGCCCGTTTATACTTTTGTATTTCCCTACTCAAATTCACGAAAGGATTTGTTCCCGTTGACGAAGGAAGCCGGATATTTGTTTTCAAGAGTTGGAGAAGATATGGTAAATGAAAAGGATAACCTGGATTTTACTAGGCTGACAACTGTTGCGATCTATAACGAAGAAAATCCTAGTCCGGCAGATTTTAGCAATTATCTTAGAAAAGCCAATAATCACTGGATCATTCTTAACTATCATCATATTTTCAATCCGGATTCAAAAGAGATGAATCTGTTAAAATATCACAAAGTGACAAACACTTATTCTATAACTCCGGATATGTTTGAAAGACAAATGCGACTTGTCAGAAATACTGATTACTGGATCGCGCCTATAAGCTTAGTCGGAAGATACATTACCCAAAGAGATAATACCAAACTGGAAATTTCCGATCATGGAAATAATATTTTTTTAAAATTAATTGACCAACTAGACAAAACTATTTACGATCTTCCTGTCACCGTTGAATTTACAACAAGCTGGAGGGTGGTAAAAATAACAAACAGCGCAGAAGACGGTATTTACAATCCTGTTGAGAATAAAATATATATCAACGCTCTTCCTGGAAAAGAAATACTAATAGAAAATCTCTCAGAATAAATATTTGAAAAAAATAATTATTTTCATTTCGATCACTGTAGCAATAATAGCGGGATATATTTTCATTCCGGAATTATTAATGAAGAGCAAATCCTTCACAGGCGACAAAGAATATAAAAAACTTCCTAAGGTTTTATTTTTAACGACCGGAAATGAAGAAGGTAATGGAAAGATCTCGCCGGGTGTTTCAATCGCTCTTCAGTCCTTTAACAGAAGAGGAGCTTTCGTATGGCTTGATTCAAGAGATGCCTTGATGCAGCCGGAATTGCTGGCAAAGTATTCAATCATGGTGTTGCCGACTTCCCTGGGCTATCATGATGGTGATAAAAAATATTCTCTCACTTATCTTTCCGATTTTGAAATGCAGAACATTGTAAACTGGGTAAGCAACGGAGGAATTCTCATTGCGGAAGAAAATCTTGGAAGGAACACTCTGGATGATGCTGACAGGGTTGGTATTAATAATGAACTCAATCCGGAAACCTGGAAATTATCACAACTTTTTGGTATTAAAATGAAAGAGCTCGATATGGTTGGGTTTTCAATTGAAGAAAAAGATGCAAATATTTGGAATGGTACCATTAAGGAAAAATCGGTTGAAGATGAATGGATACTTGTGCCG
>JBDSYA010000195.1:0-5508 GCA_039925865.1 Ignavibacteria bacterium | reverse complement strand
CCCTTCTTTAATGAAAGCGATAAACTCAGCAGGCTTTTTAATATCTTAATTACATTTCATCCTTCTTTTAATTCCAGTCTTTTAACTGATAAGAATATTAGTGAAAAGTTAAGCCCAAATCTGGCTTATAAAAAATCAACAGTTAAAGTTTTATTCTCTGATCTTTATAATTCTTCATTAAATTATTTAACGGTGAAAAATTTAATGAATAATCCATTTGAGTCTCAGGATCTGCTACGGAGTGAGTTGTTCAGCAGAAATCTATTCCGATCGGTAGAAGAAAATATTACAAAACTGGAATCAGTATCGAAGATGGAGAAGGAAATAGATGTTCTGTACTTTCTTAATAAATTCAGGCTGTACACTGACAAATCAAATCTGATTTACCTTAAGAATTCAAAGAAGAATAAAGAATTAATTAATAATGACACAGAGATTCTTGCGAGAAGAGGGGTTTATTTAACTTATTTTTTTGTGATGGAATTTATGAGAAAGTTTGATAATCTGATGACCATTGGTGTTACGTATGATCTGCCTAATCATCAAAACCTGATTTTCCAGATATTCAACACACTGGATTTTGACTCGCTGCTTCAGTTGCTGATCAAGAATGAGAAAAACAAAAATTATTCCACGGTTCTGAAAATTTATCATTCCTTATACTTAACATTACTAAATTTCAAAGCGGACAATTATTACCAAGAATATAAAAAACTTGTTTTCAATAATTTGAATCTGCTGAGTACTGATGAGAAGAGATTTCACATTTCGCGGATGTTGAAATATTGTTTAATAAGAAGAGACAATAGTGATTTTCCGGAGAAGTTCGACAACGAACTATTCAGCGTTTATGATCACTTACTGAAAAAAGGTTATTACAAATCAACTGTCACTGAATTTTTCCCTGATGAATTGTTCAGAAATATTCTTAAACTCGGACTAAAGTTGAAAAAATATGTTTGGGTACAGGGATTTATCAGAAATTTTGTTAAGAGACTTATTCCGGACAGAAGAAAGAACATGTACAATTTTGGTATGGCTGAATATTATTTCAGCAGAAAAATGTTCAAAGAATCTTTGAAGTATCTGCATAAAGTAGTTATTGATGATTTTATTTTTAAGCTCGATATCAAAAATATGATGATGGTCACCTATTTTGAACTAAGAGAATATGATGCAGCACTGTCTCTGATCGATTCCTATAATCATTTTCTCTCCGGAGATAAGACGCTATCATCAAACCAGAAGATTAGATATAAAAACTTTGTAAACGCCACTCACAAATTAATACAGCTGAAAACTTCTGCTGGAAGGCACTCCGTAATCGATTTGGAAATAAAATTAAAAGAAGATTTTCCCAATAAGCTGTGGGTAAATGAAAAGTATATAGAGATCAGTAACGAACTTTCAAAAGCGGTTTGAATGCTGGTCGAAGTTTAACGCTGAGGAAGAAGATCTTTTATTCCTCGATTTTATATCTGTCAATTAATACAGTACCTCCCGGACCACTGTACACGTACATCCACCATACTCCATTCACCAAAACTCTCACATATCTATTCTCAAATTTTTGTGATGAGACCTTAATGCTGGTTTGATTATCACAAACATTAGACTTAGAAAATATTTCTGAAGAAATGAAGGAGAGGTTAATAATTAATGAGGCAACAAAGAGAAAAAATTTGTATTTCATAAATTTTATTTTAACTTTAAGAAAAAAATTCTTTGATTGAAATTATGCTTTATGTAAATTTTCTTTTTAAAATTAATTATTTTCTAAACAGTTAACAACACCTTTTTCCATCATTTGCAAATAAAGCAAATAGTATCCAAAACGTTTGAAAAATTAATAGAGATCAGATATAAACTTTATTACGAATCTTTAAAACAATCAGATTTACAGCATACAACCTTTTAAAAAAGAGTTTATGAATTTTATTTTTAAGAAATGTTGATTTGTGCCCAAGGATTGTTCAATCCATCCTGACTGAGCACGTAAGGAATAATTACAAATGAAAATTGAAATCAAGATTATTATGGTTTTCATTACTGTAAATACAAAGAAGATACTTTTTGTAAAATAAATTTTTTAATGCAAATTATATTAAAGAGCCGTATCCATTTTATACGGCTCTTCTTATTTTATTCATTTTATTCATTGGATCAAATGTGCAGCTGTCTGAATTTTGAAATTTAATATTTTCATACCAGCCGATATAATCTTTTATTTCAACAAGATCATTTTTCTTGTTGCAGTGAATTTATTTCCGCTGCCTTCGGAAGTAATTCTATAGAAGTAAACTCCGCTTGGCAATCCGGCAGCATTAAATTCTGTTGTATAATAACCTGCGGACTTAACTTCGTTTACTATACTATGCAGTTCTCGCCCCGAAACATCAAAAAGAACAATACTGACTTTTCCATCAAATGGAATATCATAATTAATTTTTGTTGACGGATTAAATGGATTCGGATAATTTTGTGAAAGTTTAAACTTCGATGGGATACCGATCACAACTTCATTACTCAAATTGAAATATTCGAAGTTACCGTTGAAATCAATTTGTTTAAGCCTGTAATTATAATTTCCAGAATTTAAATTTCTGTCAACAAAAGAATAATTGCTTGGTAAAATTGTTGTTCCGTTTCCTGTGAGAGTTGCTATCTTTGACCATGATTGGTTTGACTTGGATCTTTCAATGTCAAAGCCGGAGTTATTTGTTTCTGAGGCAGTTGCCCAGTTTAATGTAACATTCCCTCCGCTGATAGCAGATGTAAATGAAGTTAATTCAACAGGAAGAAGTGCGTCAACGTACCCTAAACCTTTGACTTGAAATGGTAATAGTGTAGCTTGTAAGGCTACAACTCCAGCAGAAGTAATAGTAAAAGCAGAATTACTGAGATCAGTAGCAATAAATCTTCCTGCTCCCTGATAAACTGCTCCTGATATTTCACTATGTGAAGCTCCGGACTGAATGATCTCAGTTTCAACAAAAGTAGTCAGATTAATTGTTGACATTCTGGCACTTGAGTCAGGAAAACCTGCCCAATGGTACATTAATCCGTTATCATAGTTGTAAGCAATCACTTCACCTTGATCAGCAATAAGTGTAAATGGACCGGCCAGATATGTGGTAGCACCAGTCAATAAATTCACTGAATAAAGAGTTGAAGGTGTTGGAGTCTCTAATCCGCTCATAGCATACATGGTTGAGGTAGTGGAGGAATATGTAATTGAGGAGAACTGTTGACCCATAGGGCCAATATCAGTACAAACCCCTGTAGAAGGAATTACTGTAACTAATCTGCGGTTGGGACTGCCTACATTTAAGACAGCATAAAACTGTAAATCATCAGAATTCCATGTGACAGCAGTTGCTCCGGAAACAGTAAAGCCTGATAATGTTAAAGGATTTGACGAGATTGTAGTCCATGTACCATCAGCGAATACATTGATTAAATGCGTAGCATTTTTTTGTACTCCTACGACATCTGCAGTGGCAGGTTTTAGCATAAAGGAAAAAGTAAACAGCACCATTAAAAGTGCAATGAAAAGAAATCTGAAATCTGAATAAATTTTTTTCATGATCAGTTTGGTTAAGTTTTAAAAAAAATTGATTGTAGGAAGATTTTTTTACGAATAATTTTAATATTTAATTCTATTTTCACACGGTCTTCCTTGGTAATGGCAAAAACAATCCTAAATACTTAAACTATATTAATCTATATTAACACCTCTTTTCTAATTTTTAAAATCAAATAAAAATTATTATTATTGTTTTTGGTTTTGAATTTAAAAAGAATGTCTGGTTTGTAATTAATTTTAAGAACTGGAAGAAGAGTTCAGGGATAATATTCTGTTCCTTCATATTTTATTTATAAATTGTATTAGTTTAATTTGATTATCTATCGAAATCTATACTGATAAATTAAATACGACATTGGGGATTCTGTTTAAGAGAGGTAAAAATTATCCCTTTATGCTATCAATTACAAATGAAAAAAAATTAAATGATGTTTTGCCGCATTGACTCATAATTAATGTAACACCCGAGGTACTTTAGGATTAGGTCGTTAAGTCATAATTAATGCAACAGTGTTTATTGAGTAAAAACGGTTTAATAATTGTGAGCATGAAATCAAAACAAGAATATTTTTTTAAATCCAAAAATAGATATCAGAAATCAGAAGAAGAACAGAACAAAAAATACTTGGTATCAGGACTTTCCCGTCTTGACACGATTGTAAAAGTAAGAAATGTTTGAATCAATAAATCGAACGCGTCAGAACGAAGCCTGACACCACCACGAGTAAATAAATCCGGAGCAAATTTTAATTACAAAAAAACTTATTTTGTTAAAAGCATTCTTTTCGCAACCGAATAGTCCTCAGTTTCCAATCTATAAAAATATATTCCTGATGAAAAATCACTCCCGTCAAATTCAACTTCATAATTTCCCGGTGCAAGCTTTTGATTAACAAGTGTCTGAACTTCTTTGCCGAGAACGTCATACACCTTTAGTATTGTGTATCGAGTAGTGGGTATTGAGAAATTTATTTTCGTGGTCGGATTAAAAGGGTTGGGATAGTTTTGATTCAGTATATACTCATTGACAGTAATCGTATGATTTTCATTTAAAGAAACAAGTCCCCCGGAAGTTGTTTTCAAAATAAGACCATCGTCGCCAACAGCCCATCCGGTCAAGGCAGATGAAAAGAAAACAGAATTCAAAACATTATTGTAACCATCCTCTACACTAAACCAATTGTTACCACCGTTAGTAGTCTTGATTTCACCTGAGGCTCCAACCATATATCCTGTATTTTCCGAAGTGAAATATACTGAAGAAAAATCTTGCCCTCCTGTTGAAGAACCTAATATTCTATTCCATGTTGATCCTTGATTAACTGTTTTATAGCTCCAAAACCTCCCGGCCGCATAGCCAACACTATCTGAAGGAAAATTAAGTGAAAGTAAATAATTGGGAGGAGTTGGCAAAGTGACTACCCATGAATTTCCAAAATCTGTTGTTCTGACTATTTGTCTTCCTGATGAAGATCCTATACCATTATCTGAAATATATATTGAAAACAAATGATCTGTTGTAGTAGAGTTGCATATAATCCAACTGCTTCCCCCGGTTGATGTTTTTAAAATAGTACCCTCTAGACCACTGATCCAGGCACTGTCAGCTGACAACATGAAAACTGACTGTAAATTTTTGTTTGTAGTTGTTGTTTGTAATTGCCAGTTAGATCCACCATTTATAGTCTTTAATATTATTCCCGAATCACCAACTGCAAATCCCGTTTGATCTGATATGAAACGAATAGAATTCAAATTTTTCGTAGTAACTTTTTCTTGTTGAATAAAATTAATACCTCCATTGACGGTTTTAAAAATTGTTCCGTTTGAACCGGAGATCCAACCTGTCAGGTTAGAAATAAAAAAAACAGATTTGAATGACCCTACGAATTTATTTTCATTGGATTGTGAATTCCACGTAA
>JBDSYA010000194.1:0-17307 GCA_039925865.1 Ignavibacteria bacterium | reverse complement strand
CCGCATTTCCTAATTTAACCGTCTTTTCCTATCCGGTAGAAATTGCAACTCCTAATGACAGTACAAACAGAATTTTTGTTGTTCAGCAAAAAGGGAGAGTTTACGTTTTTAATAATAATTCATCTGTAACCACTAAAAAAATATTCATTGATCTAACTACAAAAGTTTCACAAACACCTGTGACAGGATTATTTGGAATGGCATTTCACCCTAATTATAAAAACAACGGGTATTTTTATGTACATTATGTTTTCGACAGCGCCGGAGCTCCTTCGGGAAGGTGGTTAAAGATAATGCGATATACAGTCAGTGCAGCAAATCCGGATACAGCTTTACTAAATACTGAAACATTTTTACTAAAGGCACCATTACCCGGATCATATCACAACGGAGGCAAAGTTGCTTTCGGTCCGGACGGATTTTTATACATTTCATTCGGAGACGGGTATTCAGGAGGGGCAACTGCACAGAGCAAGACAAGTCTTCTCGGAAAAATTTTAAGAATTAATGTTGACTCTTCTACCGGAGGCAGAAATTATTCCATTCCGGTTTCAAATCCTTTGTATCAAAATACTTCAGGTTTCCGTGAAGAAATATTTGCCTACGGTATCAGAAATATGTGGAAATTCAGTATTGATCACCCCACAAACAGAATATTCGGCGGAGATGTCGGAGAGCAGACCTATGAAGAAATAGATCTAATTGAAAACGGGAAAAACTATGGATGGAATAAAATGGAGGGAAATCATTGCTATCCTCCTAATATCTGCGACACAACGGGCATGGGATTCACAAGACCTATTTTCGAATATCCACATTCTGAAGGATTTGCAATAACAGGAGGATTCGTATACAGAGGTTCTTTATTACCGGATCTGTTTGAAAAATATATTTACGGCGATTATGTAACGGGAAAAATCTGGGCTTTGAATTATGACGGAATTAATCCAACTACAACTTCATTAATGCTTGATACCAATTTTCTTATTATTTCATTTGGTCTTGATCAAAGCAATGAATTATTTATTTGCAGTTATTCAGAAGCCACCGGTGAAGGAAAACTTTTTACTATAGTAAACTCGGCAGTCGCAACATTGAGTTTAAAAACTTCAATTGAAGGTTTCTTTAATCCTCAAAGCTCTATGTTAAAAATGAGAGATACTGTAACAGTTTATCAGTGCATGTCTTCCACTCCTTACACAATATTAGATTCAGCGAAAACCGTAATAGACTCGTTATCATTAAGCGGTTTGTGCTTCTTTGATGATGCTCCTACAGGAAAATATTATATTGTAACCAGACATCGAAACTCGATTGAAACATGGAGCGAAGCAGGTGGTGACAGTTTAAAGAAAGGCTCAGTAGTTGCTTACGATTTTACAACTGACAGTACAAAAGCATTTGGAAATAATCTCATCAAGAAAGGAAACATATATTGTATGTACAGCGGGGATGTAAATCAGGACGGTACAGTTGACGGAACTGACGGGCAGCTTGTTGAAAACAGCAGTGCTGAATTCATATTGGGATATGTATCTGAGGATGTAACAGGTGACAATTTTGTTGACGGCTCTGATTTAATACTAGTTGAGAATAATGCAAACAATTCTGTGGTAGTAAGACCTTAAATTTCACAATGAAGTCAATATAAATAAGATTTCGAATTAGACCATTTTAAATAGAACTTGCAATTTGATCTTAGAAACTTCCGCTCAACCGAAATTCTTAATATCCATAAGTCTCCTGTGATCTGAAGGCCGGATCGCTATAACCGAGAGATAAGCTTCACATAAGGATACTCTCTGCAAAAGCATATTACGAACTTAACCAGTCTGAGCTTTTATTTTATTACATTGATTCATCAAAACATTTTATTGGAAACAATTCATCTATTGAAAGCGGAACAAAAGATGCTTACATGAATTTTTTAATTATCTTAATAAGCTGTTAACATTCAAAGATAATCCTGATGAGAATAAGTTTAAGAAATTAAGAGATGATGTGCACTTTGATGAAATTATAAGACTGAGACATAAGAGGTGGCTGTTGGAAAAGATAGATGAAATCGGGAAGAAATAAATTAAGATTTTAAGAGTTACGAATTATTTAAAATTTATAAATAATAAATAAACCTTATGAAATTTAAATTAAAACAATATATTTATTTTGTAAACGATATTTCATCGATGAGAAATTTTTATGCAGATGTTCTTGGACTGAGCATAATTGAAAATAAATTATATCCTGAAAATGAATGGCTTGAATTAGGAGGTGACGGTTTTAAAATTTGTCTTCACAAGTCTCCAAACATTGGTTCGCAGGGAATGAATAAAAATAAAATAGTTTTTGCTGTTGAAGATGTCGGAAAAGCCCGTGAATATCTTATAGGAAAAAAGATAAAAATGGAAAAGCATAATGTATGGGAAGATATCGAAGCGAGTGACGGTCATGATCCTGAAGGAAATAAATTTCAGATTGCGTGTGAAAGAAATTATTAGAAAACGATGTTCAAAATTGCAACACATTCAAATATAAATCGTTAATGATGTGACCTCAATTATAAATAAATTATAGTTTAACAATCATAATATAAATAATTAACTCAACTAATAAAATTAAAATGAGAAAATTAATTTTCACGTTTATAACATTTTCAATAATATTTTTTAACGGCGCTGAAATTTATTCCCAGACTGTCGATGAGATAATAGAAAATCATGCAAAGGCGATCGGAGGAGCGGATAAATTAAATTCTATAACATCTCTTAAGATGAGCGGAAAATATTCTACCGGAGGTTTTGATGTTCCAATGACCTTCACTTTGAAAAGAGGAGGTAAAGCAAGGCTGGATATAAGTTATCAGGGAATGAACCTGATCAAGGCTTCAGACGAGACCACCGGCTGGAGTGTAAATCCATTTCGGGGAAATACGGAAGCTGTTAGAATGCCTGCCGAAGAATTAAAGGCAATGACAAAGTACACAGAGTTAGAGGGCAAGTTAATTGGCTATAAAGAAAAAGGTTATAAGGTTGAATATCTCGGCAAGGATGACTTTGAAGGCAGTGAAGTTTTTAAGCTTAAACTTACGGACAAAGATGGTGACAAGACTTATTATTTTATGGATGTTACTTCAAACCTAATTCTTATGGAAAGCAGTAAAAGAAAAATTAAGGAAAAGGAGATCAAGTCAAGAACCGTTTACGGTGGCTATCAATCTATAGGTGGTATTATGTTCCCGATGACAATGGAAGTGATCGAAGGTGACAGGGACGCAGGTGATATAATGATCATCGAAAATGTGGAAACAAATGTGAATGTTGATGACGGCATTTTTAAAATGCCTAAATAAAAAATTTTATTGTCTCGAAAAATCCTTTGATAACAAATCATACTTAATATTAAATTAAAATTTTAAAAGACTTATGAAGAATATTTTACTTTTAATATCCTTTCTGTTTTTTTCAAATGTTACATTCTCTCAGATCAAAATTAACTCTTCGACTTTTGGTGCAATGAACGCCAGGCAAATCGGTTCAGCTACAATGAGCGGAAGAATAACTGCTATCGATGCTGTCATAAGCGATCCGAGAATCGTTTATGTCGGAGCCGCGGGCGGCGGCGTTTGGAAATCAGTTAACGGAGGTGCAGTATTCAAATCTATATTCGATAAATACTGTCAATCAGTAGGAGCACTTACTATTGACCAGAAAAATCCCGATGTAGTCTGGGTAGGCACAGGAGAATCAAACATGCGTAATTCAGTTGCGATTGGTGACGGACTTTATGTAACGGATGACGGAGGAGATAACTGGAAGAAAGCCGGATTGGAAAACAGTGAACATATATCAAAAATTATTATTGATCCAACTAACAGCAACATAGTGTATGTTGCTGTCCCGGGAGCATTATGGAGTGACAGTGAAGATCGCGGGCTTTACAAAACAGTAGATGGCGGAGAACGGTGGGAAAAAATTCTATACTCAGATGAGAAAACAGGTTGTGCAGATATTGTAATGGATCCGAAAAATCCAAGTGTATTGTATGCATCGATGTGGCAATTCAGAAGAAAGCCATGGTCTTTTAATTCCGGTGGTGCCGGAAGCGGGCTTTTCAAAAGTATTGATGGCGGAGAAAGCTGGGACCGGATTGATAAGGCATTTGCTGAAGACGGAATATTAGGAAGAATATGTATTGCAATAGCACCTGTAGATACGAAACATATTTACGCGATCGCAGAATCTCACAATACAGGTTTGTTTGAATCCTTAGACGGAGGAAATACATGGAAGAGAAACAGCGCTACAGGCAATGTTGTAGCCAGACCGTTTTATTTCAGTACTATTGCAGTTGATCCGACTGATGAAAAAAGAATTTACCGTCCTGCTTTTACATTATCGATGAGCGATGACGGCGGCCAGTCATTTCGTGATGTATCCAGTGAAGGCGGATCTGTACACGGAGATTATCATGCAATATGGATTAACCCGAATAATCCTCAGCAGATCTATGTCGGAACTGACGGCGGAGTATATATGTCTATGGACAGAGGAAATAATTTTATCATGCTCCACAATCTTCCGGTATCTCAGTTTTATCATGTAGCTTATGATATGGACAAACCTTATTACAATGTTTATGGCGGACTTCAGGATAATAGTTCATGGTATGCCCCGTCAAGTACTCCCGGAGGGATCGATAATGAAGACTGGAAGTCTGTTGGTTTTGGAGACGGGTTTCATATGATACCCGATCTGACTAATTCAGAATATGTTTATTGGGAATCGCAGGGAGGCGGTATCAGAAGATATAATAAAAAAAATTACGAAGACAAAGATATAAAACCTCAGCCGGAAAAAGGCGAAGAAAAATTACGATGCAACTGGAACACCGCACTACATCAGAGCACAATCAATCCCGGAACATTATATTTTGGTGCACAGTATTTATTCAGGACAAATGACAAAGGTGAGACATGGCAAAGAATTTCACCCGACCTTTCAACCAATGATCCAGTCAAGCAAAATCAGGAAGAGTCAGGCGGATTATCCGTGGATAATTCTTCTGCAGAAAATCATTGTACAATATTTACGATTTGTGAATCCCCTGCCGATGCCAGCGTGATCTGGGTTGGCACTGATGACGGTAATGTACAAGTTTCTGATAACAACGGTGCTTCATGGACAAATGTGGTAAAAAATGTTAAAGGGCTTCCGGCTAATGCATGGGTATCAAGTATAGACGCAAGCACGTTTGACAGAAATACAGCATTTGCTTCATTTGATAATCATGCCTCCGGCGATAAGAAAGCTTACATTTACAAAACTACTGATATGGGAAGATCATGGACTTCGATCATGACAAATGAGATCGAAGGTTATGTTCATAAAATTAAACAGGATATTGTAAATCCAAATCTGCTATTTACAGGTACTGTTTTTGGACTTTACGTCAGCATTGACGGAGGAAACAATTGGGCTCAGTATACAGGAAACTTTCCAAAATGTGAAGTAAGAGATCTTTCAATTCAATCGGAAACCGGTGACTTGCTGGCAGCCACTCATGGCAGAGGAATAATAATCATTGATGATCTGACACCTTTAAGAAGCATAACACAGGAAGTTTTAAATTCTGATGCATATATAATTCCAACGAGAGTAAATTATATTAATGGAATAAGATTAGGTTCGGGATTTGTCCCAAATGTCGGAATGTATATTGGTCAAAACGGACCGGAGGATGCAGTGATAGTTTACTATCTGAAAGAAAGATCTGTAACAGGTAATATTAAAGTAGAAATTTATGATAATTCAGGCACACTTCTTAAATCATTACCCGGCACAAAACGAAAAGGAATAAATAAGATAAGCTGGGACATGAGATTAAAACCACCGAAAGTTGCTCCCGGAGTTTCACCTGATCGGAGCGGGTTCATCGGACCATTTATTACTGAAGGAACCTACATTGTAAAATTGAAAAAGGGAAATGAAGTTTATACAGGCAATCTTGAAATTATTCACAATCCTAATTCACCATACTCAAAAGAAGACATTGCGGTAAAGGAAGAGACAACGAAGAAGATTTTTAAAATGCATGAAGACCTGGCGCATGTAGTTTATAACATTAATAAAATTAAAACTGAAACGAAAAAGCTAGTTGATGAAAATAAAGTAAGTAAACAGAACGGAGAAGAATTAATTAATAAACTTGAAGAGCTTAGAAAAATTTGTGTTAATACAATAGAAAGTAAAGGTATCACCGGCGAAGAAAAGTTGAAAGAAAGAATCAGTGATTTGTATACTTCAGTAAGTTTTTACGGAGGAAGACCCACACAGCAGCAAATTGAGAGGATCGGTGGTTTACAATTTGAACTTGATAAAGCTAAAATTCAGGAAGAAGAAATATTCAAAAATTATCTCAGCAAAGTTAATGAAGAGCTTAAAGGAAAGGCACTGCAGGAATTAACAATAACTCCAAGAGAAGAATTTGATAAAAGTGGCGACAAATCTTCATCATAATTAATTTAAACTTTAGTTAATACTTTGCTTGAAAATTTCAATAACCGGGATTCGGGATTTATTTCTGAAATATTAAAAATGAAAAGTGAAATTGTAAAAATACAAATCAAATAATAAAAAAGTTGTATTAGTTAAAAAACCATTTTAAATTTCAATTTGTATTTTTACTTTTTTTTGTTTTTAATTTTTCATTTTATGGCCTAATCACACTCACAAAGTTAGCGGCATTATTATCAGCAAGTGCAGCATCAGTTGCATCAACAAAGTTATCGCCTGTCACATCTGTATTCACATATCCTGAGATAAAATTATAGGCTGCATTATCAACCAGCGCGAGATCGGTTGCATCGATCGTTCCGTCCTGATTTACGTCACCACTGTAAACCGCAAATCTAACAGGTGAAGCATCTACGCTCTTTTGATTACTTCCAAAAGCCTGGCCGGAAGATGTTGTAAAATTATAGTTAATAGTGCCGATAGCTGTGTAACTGACAGCGTTATTGCTCCATGTTTCAATTGTGTTTCTGTGTTTTAGCTCTATATAGTAATTTCCTGTCGGCGCACTGACCGGGAAGGCTCCCCTGAGTGTTATTGCATTAATGGCTGACTTAGAGGAATCAACAACCGAGTATGGCGAAGAGGAATTTCTCAGGAAGACTTTTGCTGTATCCGAAATGTTCATCGCATTTACGGATGGATTATAAAACCCTTCCATGACCACAGTGAGATTCAAAACTCCTAAGCTCTGCGAATATTTAACTGCCATAAAATCGTCACTATGGCCGGCTTGACTTGAATAACCTGCAATTATGACATTTTCTTCTGAATCAACTTTTATAAAATTTCCTTCATCATGATTTCCATTATTACCTCCGTCGAAACTTATCGCCCATTGCTGAACTCCGGAAGAATTATATTTTAGAGTCACGGCATTAAAATTGAAACCCGTCTCGTAAGAAACTCCGGTGACATAGACATTATTTGATGCGTCAGTTGCTACATCATATGGATAGTCAGAACTGTTCAAAGTCCCGTTATAAAATTTTTCCCAAAGAACATTTCCGCTTGCATCATACTTCATAGTGAGATAATCATCATCGCCGTTTGTGGGAGAGCGTCGGCTGTTTGCAGTTACAACAACGTTACCTAAACCATCAGCTGCTATTCCTGTCGGGATATCATAATAATCTCCGGCTATGCCTGAATACACCTTCTTCCACAATCTTACGCCTGACGGAGAATATTTATATATGACTATATCGAATCCGTAATAACATGTCACAAAAATGTTTCCTGAAAGATCTATATCCATATCGACAACTTTATCGCTTCCGTTGACCAGAGAATCAACACTCACCCATTGTGAATTACCATTAAGATCGTATTTAATTATTGTCAATGAAGTGTACACCGTGAAAAGACCATCTGTTGGAGTAGCTTTACCGGCTGCGTATATAAAATTTCCATCAACTTTTAAACAATTAATAGTGCTTCCCAAACCCTGGGGATATATTGAAGGATCATAAGTTCTCTTCCAGATCGAATCTCCTGCCGGACTGAATTTTTTCAGATGAAAGCTTCCGTCATCTGTCCTGTATGCCTGAATATTTCCACCGATATAAATGTTTCCTGAGGCATCGAGCGCTATTGCACCGGTATATGCACTGTAAACTGAATCACCACATCTTGCAGTCCACTGCTGAGTTCCTGAAGAATTATATTTTATTATATTTGTAAATCCATAAGGTCCGCCGAGACCTGAGGTACCCGTTACATAAACATTTCCAGAATTGTCAACAGCCATAGCTACAGGCACATCGGGGTAATTAGACTGGTAGTTATATCTTGATGCCCACTGCTGTACACCGGCTGAATTATACTTTACCGTTGCAAAATCTTTTCCGGTAGTAGAAGTGCGACTCACTCCCGTAACATAAATATTATTTGAGTTATCAATCGTCATTGCATTAACGTAATCCATGCCGTTTGTCGGGCTGTTATAATAACCTGCCCATTGCTGACTTACCTGAGCATGGGCATTTATTGAAAATAATACACAGCAAAACAAAAGTACTAGACTTGCCTGAATTGTTGTTTTCATTTTTTTATGGGTTTAATTATTTTAATTACAATTATTTTTTTATTAATCCATATTGCATTGCCATACAAACTTATTGAAATTGTATTCGGAATCATATTAAACTTTTTTTGAAATCTTGGAGTGTTCTGATCTTAGATCTTTGATTTTGGATTTTAGATTTGGTGAAATAAGGATAGACTCTAATTTACAACTTAACATTCAACATTCAACTTTTAACTTTTTGTGATAAAAAGCAATCTCATACAAATCCTTTCTAAGCTCAGTGAAGCAGAATTCAAAAAGTTCGGAAAGTTCATTGATTCGCCGTATTTTAACACAAACAGGAAACTCAATGAGTTTTATGAAGTGCTTAAAAGTTATTACCCGGACTTTGATGACTTGCGGCTTTCTAAAGAGAATATTTTTAGAAAGCTATATGAGCAGGACAAAGTTGTGTTGGGAACAATGTATTTTTTGATTTCAGAAATGGAGAGACTTCTTGAAAAGTTTCTGAGCATTGAAAAGATCGATCCTCTAACTCTTGAGCTGACAGCACTTAAAACTATTGGCAGCCTGAATTTAAATAAGATGTTTGATGTGAGGTACAGGGAAATCAAAAAAACACTCAGCAAAATACCCGATCAGTATAATCTCAGCAACTTCCTGCTTGCAAACATTAACAGGGCAAACATGATTGAAAGAAAAGAATCACTGACAAAAAAGGATGTTTTTAAAAAAGAATGGTTTGAACCTGTGGATGAACTTGTTAAGTTATTTTTAAAAAATATGCTATGGAATATTACATTATTCTCAAACTTTAAAAAACATCTCAATGAAAAGCTCAGCATTCCTTTTTATATTGAGATCCTGAGTTATGT
The DNA here is from genome assembly GCA_039925865.1 of Ignavibacteria bacterium. Taxonomy (GTDB): domain Bacteria; phylum Bacteroidota; class Ignavibacteria; order Tepidaquicellales; family Tepidaquicellaceae; genus JBDSYA01. The sequence continues at coordinate 7,834 of JBDSYA010000194.1, read as the reverse complement.
TGAAAAAAACAAACTCCACGAAAAAGACCTTCAATTGAAATTATTGCTTTACCAGACAAAGATGATAAATAATAATGATGAAAAATATTATTTCGAACTGAAAAAAATATTTAAAGATAACTATAAAATAATTTCATTAGATGATACACAGGAGTTAATGGCAAATCTGAATAATTTCTGTATGCAAAAAGTCATTACAGGTTCGAACTTCCAGGAAGAGCAATTCGACATACAGAATTTATTCCTGAAGCATTACATAGAAAAAACAAACGATAGTTTCCCCGTTGACGCATTCAATCAGATATTTATGCTGGGAATGGCTCTGAACAAGGTTGAATGGGCAAAGGATTATGTCCGCCGGTATGGAAAACGTCTTGAGGAGAAATTCCGGGACAATGCGCTGCCATATAGTAATGCAGTTATTTATTTCAGTGAAAAGCAATTCGCCACCGCATTAAGGCAGCTCAGCAAAATAAAAAACTTTTCTCACATATTTTACAAGCCATCCGTTAAGCTTCTGCAGCTAAAAATATATTACGAGCTTAAACATTATGCTGAAGCATCGGACACTTCAAATACATTCATACAATTTTTGAGAAATGATAAACTAACTACATCCGATATAAAAAGAGTATATACTGATTTTTTAAGTGTTTATATAAAACTGCTTGCTGCACAGTTTACCGCTGATAGGAAGAAGATTAACAGCCTTAAGTATGAAGTTGAAAGCAAAAGAAAATTCCTTATCGCAAGAAAATGGTTTATGGAAAAAATCAGCGAACTGGAAAACAGCTTTAACAAAAACAGAAGAGCAATTTGATTGAATATTAATTTTAAAAGCAAACAACTTTGCCATCATTATAAAATAACATTATTCAGGAGCGAATCACCGGAGCGAATGAGTAATTTATATAAACGTTTTGAGTAAAAGTTGAATTTACCATTTATGGTCTTACTACAGACACTAAATTAAATGCATTATTATCGACTATACTCAGATCCGAAGCATCGACAAAATTATCTCCATTTACATCTGTGCTCACATAACCAAATACCAAACTGAAAGCATCATTATCAACAGCGCTTAAATCAGCCCCGTCAATAAAACTATCCTGATTTACATCACCTCCGAATAGAGCATATCTAACGGGCGAATTATCTACCTGTACTGAATTATTTCCAAATGACTTAGCAGATGATGTTGTAAAATTATATATCAGTTGATTTGAAATAAAACTAACTGCCGAACCGCTCCAGGTCTCTATTGAATTTCTGTGCTTAACTACTAAATAATATCCGGCTCCATTTACTGCAGTAAAGGAGAATGTGCCATTTCCATTGGAGTCTAAATAATTTTCTGACGAGTCAATTAAATTATAAGGAGATGCAGCATTTCTTAAATAAATACTCACTGTATCACCTCTCATTTTATTCAAAGCAGGATTGTAAAAACCCTGCGGTATTGCTGTGAGGTCAAGTGTAATCAGAGAAGTTGGGGGCACAGGCCAGTCTCCTTTGAATGTCCGATAGGTATAAACACTTGGAGGGAAAGCCAGCTCTAATGCCGTTTGTCCTGAAGGTGTAACTTCTGTGAGCGTCGGTATCACCGAGCCCCATGAAATCAAAGAATTGCCATTTGAAAGTCTTTGAACCGAGCCCATAGCTAAAGCATATATCGGAGGATTGTGACGGTATTCCCATACTCTTGTGCAGATCTTATTAACTTCATCAAGCTGATATTCAACAGCTCTTGATTCCTGAGGACTCTTAAAGTTTCCATTGTCAAAAAGCGTAATATTTCCATTTGGTAATCTTCTTATATCATGCTGATAACTGAATCCAGAATCATTTGTAAAAGTATATTGATTTTTTTCGCCGCCTAATCTCCAGATGATGGCTCCTGTGAACCGGTTTATTTTTGTGATCTCACTTAAGCACCTTGAAGAAATTAATATGTTGCCATCGTAATCAATTTCCATTGCGTTTGTATGGACAGGGTTTATCTGAGCTGCGGTTAAGTTTTCATGAACTGCATCAGTGATGAGAAAATAATCCAGACTTTTCCACTGAAAAAAAAGATTATTATTTTTATCGACCTCCTGAATAATATAACCTTCAACTCTTGCATTAGGATTACCGCCCGGTACAATGACGCTCATATCTATCCATCGGTATTCAAACGCTAAAATCAATGCATGCCCGTTTGAAAGTATTTTACATTCATGATTGTCTGTCCAGAAAGTATCATTAGGCGGGCTGAAAGCTTTGAAAGTATCAACAATATTATACCCGCTGTCTAATGTATAAAATGCCCTGGGCAAATTAAGATTGCCTCTGAACTCTGCCGGAAAATAAGATAATAAACCGTTTGGCTGAATTTTGAAATCGTAAGTACTTGTACTCATTTGTCTCGACCAGTAAACTGAACCGTCATTATTAACTATAAGAAGATAGTTGGGATCGGGCTGCATGTCGAATCTTACATTCCCCATAAACATTTTCCCGGGCGATGGATTGTTAGATTGTATTACTGTAATATCCGGAATTTGACTCTGAATATTTATTGAAATAAATAATAAACTTATTGTAAAAAGAGTTTTCATTTTCACTTATGCTTTTATATAAAACAAAATTCAATTTCAAAATTGAATTTGTTGATGTATAATGAAATTAGTTTTCTGAACGATCAAATAATATACTTAATTTTAAGTTCTTTGGATTGGAATACAGTGTTGTGCAAAATGTTTTTTATTCTTCAGAAAAATTTTAATCATGATCTATAATTTAATTTATAAAAAAGATCCATCCCGGTTTTATCAGAATGGATCTTTTATTAGAACTTTATGACAATCAACTAATCAACTAATCAACTCAACTAATCAACTAATCAACTAATCAACTATTTAACTATTTAACAAGCATCATTCTCATTGTTTCAATGAAATTATCAGACTTAAGTGTATAAAAATACATGCCGCTTGATAATCCGTATTGTGCTGCGTCGAAAGTAACCTCATAATAACCTGCTTCTCTTCTGTCATTTACCACTCGGGCAACTTCCCTGCCGCCTGCATCATAGATGTTCAGACTAACATTTGCATTTGCGGGTAGATTGAATTTTATTATTGTCGAAGGATTAAATGGATTCGGATAATTTTGTGAAAGTTCAAACTTCGATGGAACACCGATCACAACTTCATTACTCAAATTGAAGTATTCGAAGTTACCGTTGAAATCAATTTGTTTCAGCCTGTAATTATAATTGCCCGAATTCAAATTTCTGTCAACAAAGGAATAACTGTTTGGTAAAATTGTTGTTCCGTTTCCTGTGACAGTTGCTACCTTTGACCATGACTCGTTTAACTTCGATCTTTCAATTTCAAAGCCCGAGTTATTTGTTTCTGATGCAGTTGTCCAGTTTAATGTAACTTCATTATTTCTTACCGATGAAACAAAAGAAGTTAATTCCACAGGTAACAGCGGATCTACATAACCTAAACCCCTTGGTTCAAAGATTAATCCTGTCTGTTGAATTGACACCACGCCGGCTGAGGTAATAATCAGAGCCCTGTTTGAAATATCTGTTGCGAGGAAGTTTCCGGATCCTTGATAAACAGCGCCAAAGATTTCACCGTGAGTAACTCCTGATTGTGCAACCGGTGTTGCTGCAAAGGTGGTAGCATTGATCTTTTCCATATTTGCGAAGGAATTTCCAGACCAGTGGTAAATAAAACCATCATCATAATTATAAGCTATAACCTCGCCATCTGCACCCAAAGGAAATGGTCCCGCAAGTAATGTAGGAATTCCGGTTAAAATGCTTACATTGTAAAGTCTTTCAGGATTGGTTGCACCCGATCCGGTCATTCCATAGAGAATTCCGGTTGTGGAAGAGTAAGTGAGCGAGGAAAAAGCATCACCAAGACTTCCAATATCCGTACAAACTCCTGTTGCGGGGTCAACCGTAACTAATCTGCGATCCGTAGGAAGTGTCGTTCTTACAATTGCATAAAACAAAACATTATCCGAATTCCAGGTAACTGAAGTCGCGCCTGCTACTGTAAAACCCGGCAATGTTAACGTTTGCGAAGAGAGTACAGTCCAGGTAAGATCTGCATAAACTTCTATAACAGGACTCTGAGAATTAGTACCTACAACATCGGCATTAATTTGTTTTGGCATGAAACCAAAAGTAACAAGAACAATTAAGAGGGCAATAAATAGAAATCTAGAATCTGAATAAATTTTTTTCATGATCAGTTTGGTTAAATTTTTTAAAAAAATTTTGCGAAGTAAGACCTCTTTACAAATAACTTTAATATTTAAAACTATTTTCACAGGTCTTCCTGATTTTATGCAAAAATAATCATAAATACTTTGATATCTATATTACCACACCTCCTTTTCTATTTTAAAAATCAACTAAATTAATATTACTGCTTTTTGTTTGAATTTTAAAAAGAGTGTCTAATTTGCAATTAATTAAGAGGAATCTTCTTTAAAAAATTTTATAAATTTATGAATATTCGTAAGTTAAAAATCTGGGGATAACTATCAAATATATAATTGAAGGCTTTATATTAATATAATATCTATTCTAACAAAATTCTAACATAATACTGACAAAATCAAAAAAATCAGGATTTGAAATTTTCCCACTAAGTTTTTTAGATCGAAAAATTTTGGAAACTGATTCTTTACATAACAAAGATCCATCCCGCTATTCCCGGAATGGATCTTTGTGTGAATTATTGAATTATATAATTATAACGAGTAATTTAAATTATATATTCAAATTTTTAACTATTTAACTGATCAACTATTTAACTATTAAACTATTTAAACTTACTTCACCAATAACATCTTTTTAGTTTCAGAAAAATTATCTGAATTCAGTTTGTAAAAGTAAGTTCCGCTGGAGAGGCCATAATCAGCAGCGTCAAAAGTTATTTCATAATTTCCTGCATCTCTTCTGTCGTCGATCACATTAGCAACTTCTTTACCGCCGGTATTATAGATCTTCAGACTGATGTTTGAATTTTTTGGCAACGAGAACATTATTTTAGTTGAAGGATTAAATGGATTTGGATAATTTTGTGAAAGAGAAAAATTTTCAGGAATGCTGTTGGTAACAATATTATTAACTCCCGTCAATGGAAAATTTGTTTTAAGAACATATAATCCGGTCTGCCTGTCTGATGCAATAATCTTTCCTGAGGGAAACAAATAAACTCCCCAACACCCGTCATAACTTTCACCGTTGTTTGATGGATATGTATCGTACCATGCTACTTCTGTCGGATTATCAGGATTTGAAATATTGATGATTCTGACTCCCGCGGTATAGTGTGCAATAATTCCAAAGTTGCCGTATGTTTCAATGTTGTGAATAATTGAAGTTGTTATGCCTGTCGGCTGCCAGCTTGTTACATAAGCAACGCTGGTTTTATTTTCAATATTCCAGACTTTCAATCGGTATGGAGCTGTTCCTATCTCATCAGTTACAAATAATCTTTTACCGTTTTGTGAAAGAGCCGTATTATGAGGTCCTCCGCCCGGTAAATTTGTAAACGTGGTAATGGTTTTCAATGAATCTTTATTCACGGCATTGATTATTGAAACTTTATCGTTGAAAATATTGGCTGCATATATAGTATCATCGACTACCCTGCAGTCATGAACATATAAAGTAATCCATTGTCCCTTCTTAACAGGGTTTATCGGATCAGTAATATCAAGGACGCTTATTCCTCCGTTTGATGTAGCATTTCCTCCGTTAAGATAAAGATAAGGTCCTGACTGAGAAATTGAATGCGTATGATCGTAAGTCGGGTAGTTCCAGGTTTTCACAAGACTCACGGAGTCAGGAAGATATTGAAGGTCAACGATCTGAAGCCTGCTGTTTGTAGCTTCTGAAACTATATAAGCATAATGAGAATACGTTTTCATTTCTCTCCACGAAGATGTCAATCCTGTAAGAAAATCCACTTCACGAATATTGGCTGAATCCGTAACATCTATGAAAGCAGTTCCTGTAGGACATCCAAGCAAAGCATATTCTCTTCCGTTTGGAGCTTTGTAACCCCATACTGCAGAATATAAAGTTGAAGTAAAATGCTCGTTCAGATTTCTTAAAAGATACATATTCTGATTTGCAAGCTGTGAATATGAATTCTGAAAAGTGATGGTGATTATTAATGTAAAAATTATTAAGAAGATCTTTTTCATTTTTGGGCTTTTAGAATTATAGTTAATTAAAAATTATTTTTAGTTTCTGACTTGGATTTGTCAGATTATTAGATTTACAGGATCATTTAAATAAATGCAATACAATTTTCCCTTTATTACAATATTAAATAAACAGATAAATTTAAAATTCCTTTATACAACAATCCAACAACACCTTTATACAACAATTCCAATGATCACAAATCCTATTTTATTAAAATCATTTTTTTTGTTTCGGCAAAGCTTTGCTTTCCGCTCTCTACATTCAAAGTGTAAAAATATGTTCCGCTGCTGAGATTGAAATTGTCAGCATTAAATTCAACTTCATAATTTCCGCCGTCTCTTCTGTCATTTAATATTTCTGCAACTTCCTTTCCCTGTATATCAAAAATTTTCAAACTTACATTTGAATTATCTTTCAGAGAAAATTTTATATTCGTAGTTGGATTATAAGGATTTGGATAATTTTGGTTAAGTGAATAACTGTCTGGAATTTCAGTTGTATTATTAATGTCTGTCAAAGGAAAAGTTGTCTTGATCACAAACAGTCCGTTATCAATATCTGAACCAATGATCTTTCCCGAAGGAAATTTAAAAACGCCCCAGCATCCCTCGTAATCATTTGAATTATCTAAAGGCCTGGTGTCATACCACCCGGCTTCCATCGGAGAAGCAGGATTTGAAATGTTGACTATCCTGATGCCTGAAGTATAGTGCGCAATAATGGCATAGTCACCGTAAATTTCCACATTGTGAACTATCGTGGTAGTGATACCCGTTGGCTGCCAGCTTGTTACAAATGTAATATTTGTGAGATCCTGAATATTCCATATTTTTAATTTTCCCGGTGCGTTGTTTTCATCAGTGACAAGTATATAATTCCTGTCTTTTGTGATCGCACAATTGTGAGGATCAGGATTTGGTAAATTATTCCAGGTAGCGATCTGCTGCAGACTATTTTTGTTTGTCGCATTGATAACTGTAATTCTTCCGACATTTATATTTGCAGCATAAATCGTATCATCAAGTACTCTGCAGTCATGAACATATTGTGTAGTCCACTGACCTTTTTTAACAGGATTAACCGGATCGGTAATATCTAGTATGGTTATGCCGCCATTTGCTGTGGCATTACCTCCGTTGAGATAAAGATAAGGACCTGACTGTGAGATAGAATGTGTATTTGACCAACCGGGATAACTCCAGACCTTTACAAGACTTACTGAATCCGGAAGATATTGAAGATCAACAATTTGAAGTCTGCTGTTAAAAGCTTCTGAAACTATATAAGCGTAATGATCATAGACTTTCATTTCACGCCAACTGCTACTGATGCCTGATATGACATCAACTTCTCTTATGTTTGCAGAATCAGTAATATCAATAAAAGCGGTACCACCGCTGTATCCAAGAATAGCATACTCTCTGCCATTTGTTGCAGTATAGCCCCAGCATGCCGAATAGTAGCGGCCGGCAATGTCAAGATTTTTAAGCAGATATGTACCCTGATTTGGTAATTGTGAGAATGCATTGTTAGACAGTATTAAGAGCAATGAGAGTATCAGAAATAAATTTTTCATTTTATATATATAGATATAACTATTAA
>JBDSYA010000193.1:0-4149 GCA_039925865.1 Ignavibacteria bacterium | reverse complement strand
AGATTAAGAAACAGGCATTTCCTAATCTTAGACATTATATTCCTCTCCATTTCCCCTTTCCTGGCACTGGCTTTAAGGCTGGATGCTAAAATTGATTTTGATCTCTATTTCTCCGGATTAATATTTTATACACTGATATCTTTTGTATCAAACATTGTTGTTTTTTACAGGCTGGGGTTATACAACAGGTATTGGAACAGCGCAAGTATTGATGAACTTGCTAAGATCATATTTATAGTTTTCTGGGCGGTTTTGATTCAGACAATTATATTTATCATGCTTTATATTTTTTCGATTTTAAATTTTCAGACACTTCCACTATCACTTCCGCTTCTCAGCGCCTTTATAACTTTTTTCTTTGTAGCAAGTACAAGGTTCAGTATCAGATTAACCGAAAGACTTAATGAAAGAAAGAAAATATCATATCACGGAGACCGTGTACTTGTAGTAGGCTCGGGTAAAGCAGGCACTTCAATAGTTCAGGAAATGCAGAGAAATCCGCAGCTTGGACTTAATCCCGTTGCATTTGTTGATGATGATATTGAAAAGAAAGGATTGAAGATCCGCGGAGTACCCGTTATGGGTACCAGACACAGCATTCCGGAGATTATTACAAAACTTGATATCAATAAAGTAATTATTGCAATGCCTACGGCACCGGGTTCGGAGATAAGAGATATATTTTCGATTTGCAGAAAGACAGGTGTCCAGGCCCGAACTATTCCAGGGATCTATGAAATACTGGATGAAACGGTAAGGATCGACAGTATCAGACAGGTGCAGATAGAAGATCTTTTAAGGAGAGAGCCGGTACAGACCAATATTAAAATAGTTGAAGATTTTTTGAAGGGAAAAAAAGTTCTTGTTACAGGTTCAGGCGGTTCAATTGGAAGTGAACTCTGCAGGCAGATCATAAAATGTCATCCATCACAGATCATACTTTTAGGACAGGGAGAAAATTCTATTTTTGATATTCATCATGAAGTAATGAAACGGATCTCGCTCACTAACGGAAGACAATTCCACACTGATGTCAGAACTTATATTGCAAACGTCCGCTCATATGACAGGCTCGATAATATATTAAGTGAAACTCAGCCCGATGTAATTTTTCATGCAGCAGCTCATAAGCATGTTCCTATGATGGAATTAAATTCCTGCGAAGCTGTCAGCAATAACATACGCGGTACCCAAAATTTAATTGAACTTTCGCTCAAGCATAATGTAGAACACTTTGTGTTTATCTCAACTGATAAAGCAGTGAACCCATCAAGCATTATGGGTGCCAGCAAAAGAGTTGCAGAGATGATCGTTTTAAAAGCGGCCCGCGAGTATGGAAAAAACTACTCTGCAGTCAGATTTGGAAACGTACTTGGAAGCAGGGGAAGTGTTGTTTTCACGTTTAAGAAACAGATCGCAGAAGGCGGTCCGGTAACAATTACTCATCCTGATATAGAAAGATATTTCATGACAATTCCTGAAGCAGTGCAGTTGGTTTTGCAGGCTTCTGTGATCGGTAAAGGCGGAGAGATTTTTGTGCTTGATATGGGAAAACCTATAAAGATACTCGATCTTGCAAAAGACATCATCCGGCTTTCAGGATATGAAGCAGATAAGGATATTAAGATCGTACATACAGGATTAAGACCGGGAGAAAAATTGTATGAAGAACTTTTTATACAAGGTGAAATTTACGAGAAAACTATTCATGATAAAATTCTTATCGCCACCAATGCCAGTCACTTCATTCCCGATATGTTTGAGCACAATCTTGAATCACTCCTTGACAAAAGACATGATAGCGATAAAGACCTGATAATCAGCATGCTCAAACGGCTTGTTCCGGAATATTCAACAGAAGAGCAAATATCGAACGTTGAATCTATCTAACCTTTTCCTGATCTGATCAATCTATTTAATTTAAATAACATAAATTAATGAAAAAGTTTTTTACAGTTTTTTTTGTAACAATAATTTTATACACAGCAGTCATTAAATCAGGATACTCGCAGGTGGAGCTCGTGCCTCCGTCAAATCCTGTGTATGAATATTTGCAGAGGATGCAGACATTACGAATTACTCCTGATTACAACCCGGCAAATATTCCGATCTCAAGAGAATCTGTTGCAGGTTATTTAAGTCTCATTGAAGCTAATTCTAACAGGATCACATCAGTAGATAAAAAACTTTTAAAAGATTACAGAGTTGAATTTGAATATGAGCTGGAAGGAACTATCAAAAAATCGTCTTCATTTTTCAAAGAAATAAAAAATATTTTTTCTGATGACCGCCAGAAATATTTATACGCATATACAGATTCGAATGCGGCATTATTCCTTGACGGGATCGGAAGCCTTTCTCAGAGAGGATCAGACGGCGACTCGATCGGCAAACATTCTATCTTGCTTGGAGAAGGAGGATTTCGTGTAAGAGGTTCTCTTTACAACAGTGTTGGTTATTATTTAAGAGCATCAAACGGACAGAAGCTCTCAGGCGATACGGGAGATGTGGATTTTGCGAGAAACACTGATCCGAGATTATTCGCGCAGTATAAATTTCAGTATGAACAAAGAAACTTCGATACGTTTGAAGGATACCTAAGATACAGGACTAAGCAGAACTGGCTTGCACTCACAATCGGCCGAAATCCCGTTTATCAGGGATTTGGTTTTATTGACAGATTGTATTTATCAAATAATACCGTGCCTTTTGATTTTTTGAAATTAGATCTGGGATATAAAGCAGTAAGTTATTCATTTTTGTACGGAAGTCTCCGTGGAGATTCGATAGGAAAACCTTTAGAGTCAAAGAACATTGCTACACATCGGCTTGATCTGAGATTTGGTAATTCATTTCGTTTGGGATTCTTTGAAAGTGTTACAATTCCAAATTCACCGTTCAGTTTTACTTTCCTAAATCCGATAAATTTTCTTACGTCAGCAGAGTTAAATAAAGCTTCGCAGCCCGGTGACAATAATGCCAACAACGCGATTATTGGTTTTGATATGATGGTCATTCCTTTCAGAAAGCTTGCTCTTCAGGGCTCGCTGCTTGTGGATGATCTTGAGTTTAGCACACTATTTAAGAGCAATGCAAAGATAACAAATAAATTTGCCTTTCAATTTGGCGCTCTGTGGTCGGATGCATTTACAATTCCTAATTTAGAATTGAAAACTGAATACACTCACCTTGATCCGTTTGTCTATACACATGTATCGAATAAATCCAGTTACACAAACTGGTCACTTCCACTCGGTCATCATCTTGAGCCAAACTCTGATGAAATAGCAGTGAAATTAAATTACAACATAACTAACCGGCTTAACATAAATATATTGTATCAGCATCAGCGTTCGGCTAATGGAATTGTAACTGATTCACTTGGCAGGGTTTTAGTAAATTACGGCGGTAATATAAATAATGCATCCGGTTATTCTTATTCCGATCCGAAATTCCTCAGAGGTAACCGCATTGATCGTGATATTATTACGGCAAATTTAACATGGCAATTCATCAGGCAATATTTTATTGAATTAAAATTTGTGCAGAGGTCAATAAAAAATATTTATCAGAATAATAAGAAGTTTGATGATAAATATTTCTTTGCAACACTGAGGGTAGATTATTAATTAAAAATAGCAATTAGGCAGTTAGCAATTACCAAATATTTTAAAAATCACAACAGTAAAAATTGCGGGTACAAAAAGTTTTCTCTGACAGGGAAAACTTTTTTTTTAGGAAAAAGTCAGTAAGTGTTTAAAAAGAAATTTTTAACTTGGATATATAATCAGTAAAGAATAATTTAATTAAACCGAAGTCTTTTATTATACGTTTGTTAATTCAAATAAATTATTAATCAAATACAATATGAAAAAACTAAATACATTTTTAAAATTTAACTTTATTATCCTTTCGATTTTATTCTTTGGTAATATTTCGAATGCTCAGCTTTCTGAAATTAACGGGACAGAGCTTCCTACAAGCATAGCTATTCAGCCAAATGATTATTTTATATCTCCTTTAGGAGTTTTAAGCAATCCGGTTACAATAAACGGTTTTGATAACTTCGCCCTCGGAGTGGATTTCGGTGAGCCTCACATTGCCACCAATCCACGTGATCCTTTGAACAGCATATGCGCATTCAATATA
>JBDSYA010000192.1:0-16433 GCA_039925865.1 Ignavibacteria bacterium | reverse complement strand
AATCATGTAACTTACCGGCACTGAAGGTAAATTCGCTATACCGAAGTTTTTTATCAAAGCATTGAAGGATACATTCGCTCCGGAATAAAATGGTCCTGAAGTAGTCGCCGATACTTGATTAACTCCTGCATCCCTGCTAGAATCAATAACTGATAATTGAAGTGAAGTTGTATCATTACTGAAATTAGTATCACCAGAAAGTGTTGTGAAAAATTTCAATATATAATTTCCGGAACTTTGCGGGGTAAAAGAATTTTGTTCAGTAAATATTATCGAAGCTGAATCACCTGAATTTAATAACCCTGCATTCAATGAAATTAAATTTGTATCGCCATTAATTATATATCTTACCGGCACTGAAGGTAAATTTGCTATACCGAAGTTTTTTATCAAAGCGTTGAAGGATACATTCGCTCCGGAATAAAATGGTCCTGAAGTAGTCGCCGATACTTGATTAACTCCTGCATCCCTGCTTGAATCAATAACTGATAACATTATTGTTGTTGTATCATTAGTGTGAACAGTGTCGCCTGCAAGATTTGTATAAAATTTTAAAGTATAATTTCCTGCTGCAGCCGGAGTAAAAGCCTGGCTTTCACAGAACAAAACAGTAGTGCTGTCACGTGAGTTGATTGCTCCGGTTGCAACAGGGCCGGTAACTTCTCCACCATTTACATTAAAAAATACGGGAACAAAAAAAAGATCATTGGATCCGTAATTTTTTACCTTAGTGTTAAAGCAGTAAGATCCTCCTGTATAAATTGTTTCGGAGTTTGTGCTTGCCAGATAGACGCCCGCGTCATTTTGAGCTGTGACAAGTTTATAATAATCAATTATCTCATTATCAACATTGATGAATTTAATAATTAAACTGTCCTTGTATGCCAAACAAAGCATGGAGCCGAATTTATCGATATATTGAATTCTGCTTCCCGGATAACTAGGCTGAATTTCCAATCCCTTATCTTCCCCGCCCAGTCCTGTAACAAAAAAGGGAAGGCCATTAATTACAAGAGATTCATAAGCGTGTTGATGTCCGCTTATAACAGCTGACGCGCCCCATTGTTTGAAATTCCATCTCAATACATTAAAACTATTTTCATATCCTGCCGAAACTGACGCATAAGGCGGATGATGAAGCACAACAATTTTCCATGTAGCAGTTGAATTGTTCATCTGGGTTTTTATCCACCGAGCCTGTACTGAATTACTATCGACTCCATCCCATTCAGAGAATAAGTGAGCTGAATGATTCTCCGGCAGCGCTCCTGTATTAACCATGAAAAACTGCACATTGCCTTTTCTGAAGGTATAATAGCGAACGCCGGCAGGGCTCCATGGATCAGGTGTATTTCCTTTATGAATTACAGTATCTGTAAGTTTAAAATAATTGTAATAAGCATAACCACTGTATCTTCGATCATTTGGTCCGTACCAGAGATAATCATAAAAATCATGGTTTCCCATTGCAGGAAAAAATCTATTAATAGGATTGCTCCCGCTGCCATATCCGCCCAAATACGGCTTTATATATTCATGATAATATTTTCCGATATTATGATCTATACTGTCGGCATTACTGTAACGATAATAATTATTATCTCCGCTTGTGACAATAAAATCCGGATTCCATGACTTTACCAGGATCGATACTGCTAATTCGCTGGGCTCATCACATCCATAATCTCCGAACACGGCAAATTTTGTCTGGCCATAAATATTAGAAGTTAAAAATAAAAATAGTAAAAATAGTTTTACCATATATATAATGACTTACTTTTCTTTATCGAAATAACTTTTTTATAATTGTGGTGCAAAAATATTAACGCTCAAAAAAATGGGTTTTTCGAACTTTAAATCGTGGTGTAAAAATTTATCTTTATCTGGGGTTTATGAAAGTAACTGAACCGTATGTAAATTGAAACTTATTTTTGTTAAACTAACTTTGGTTTTATTTAAACTATGGATTAATTTTCACTACTATACAAATAAGTAGTAATATTTAATTATTGAAAAAGTTAATAGATTCAAATAAGTATATTAAGAAATGTTTTAAATGATTCGATGAAGCAATTGATATAGCTACATGTGATCTAATGTTATAAAGTGGATATGCCGGTAAAAAAATTAAATATTTATCTGAGAAAATTAAATATAATAGTTGTAAATAAAAAGCCGGCAAATTAATCACCGGCTTATTTTAACTTCTTATTCAAGCGTTAAAACTAAATTGATAATTTTGGATAGCTTACCTGTTAACCTGTTTATCTTTAAAATCCCATTCCGTCATTTTGATTTTGATCAGGACCGCGATCTCTTTTTCTTTTCCTGTCATCATTCTTATCACCTTGTCCGAATTTATAGGTGAATGATAAAAATGCAGATCTTGTATCCCGCTTTCTGAAAAAGTTTTCTTTGAATTGTTCGCCGTCAAGTAATACCTGAAATTTCAGATTGTTAAATACATCGCTAACTCTTAAGCCTATGCTGGCCTGGCCTTCCAAAAAATCTTTTCTTAAAGACAGATCGAATGACTGAAACGGTGAAAGCTCTCCCTGTGCAACGATCAGTTTGCCGGAATAAAAATATGATAATATAATATCAAGAACACCCGGAATTTTCATTGAAGAATTTATCCTGCCGCTCCATGCAAACCCGTCATTAGTAAATCCCTGCTGAACATTTTCAGCATTAACATCTGTATTAAAATAACTTCCGCTCGCATTCAGATTCCAGAATTGAAACAAAGTAGTGTTTACAATTAACTCGGCACCATAAGTTTTAGAGCTTCCGTAATTTGTAAATGATGTCAGCGTTACATTTGTATCTATCAGAGTCCTTGTTCTTGAAAGTTGATTTTTTGATTCGCGGTAAAAAATTGATGGATTAATTGTTGTTGTTGTGAAATATTTTGCAAAACCAAATTCAAACGAGTTAATGTATTCGGGCTTAAGATCCGGATTCCCTGAAAAATAATTTAGCGGGTCTGAAGTATTAATGAACGGGTTAAGCTGGTTTAAGGAAGGCCTTGTAATTCTTCTGCTGTAGCTCAATTGAAGTTCTTCCTCTGCCCCCAGTTTCTGGCTTAAGCTCGCACTTGGAAATAATCCAAAGTAATCATTATCAAATTTCCTGTTGGTTGTGACAAGATCGCCGTTAGAATTCGTTTGTTCAGCTCTTAATCCAAACTGGTAATTGAATTTTTTTATAGTTCCTCCAAACATCGCATATGCTCCATGGATCTGCTCTTTGTAAATAAACCTGTTGCTTAATGAAGGATCAAGTATGTATCCATTTGTAATATTGTCAAAAGTTTCTGTTGTGAAATCTTTATCTGTTTTTCTGAAAATACTTTTATAGCCTGCCTCAAGTTTTGTGTTTTCAGAAATTGGATGAGTATAATCAGCCTGAAGATTTGTTTCATAATTATTTTCAAGATTCAGTTGTGTCTGCTTTAATGGCTCATTAGAATTTGTTAGAACATAAATACGGTCTGTCAGTCCTAAGGTATTATCTTTTGTGTTAAAATATGTAATGTCTGAAGTTAAAGATTGTTTCGGATTTTTAAATTTAAGTGAATAATTTAGACCAAGATCAAAGTTATGTCCAATTGTTTTTTCATTTGTTTTTATATAATAATTTTCATTTAAATTATTATTTGCATCAAACTGTCTTGACTGAATTGTTTCATTTCTCTGTCGATCCCTGTCTGTATAGGTTCCCGATAGACTTAACGAATTCCTGTCGTCGATATTATAATCAATTCCTCCCTTTCCGAAATGATTAGTGTTTCTCATTCTTCCGGCAGTTTGCTGATTCAAAAACGCTCTTGAGAAACTTATGAAATTTTCCCTGTTACTTGTGCCTTCAATTAGAAAATTATATAACCTGTAATCGTAGCTGCCATTAAACCGGAGTTTATTATTTCGCATATTGAAGTTTAAAGTACCGTTGTACTTATCATTTGTACCTGCGTTCAAACTAAGGCTTCCGTTATAACCGAATCCTTCACCCTTTTTTAAGACTATATTTATAATTCCGGATGGTCCTTCTGCTTCAAATTTTGCCGAAGGATTTGTAATTAATTCAACAGATGAGATCTGATTTGCGGGTATTTGTTCCAGCAAAGAACCTATATTAGCTCCCTGCCCTCCGAAAGGCTTTCCGTCAACAATGATCTTTACGTTCTGATTTCCTCTGAAACTTACATTGCCATCAACATCTACACTGACTGAAGGAACATTTTTCAAAATGTCTATTGCAGAACCTCCCTGAGTGATCATGTTTCCATCAACATTGAAAACTTTTTTATCCGGCTTTAATTCAATAGCACTTTTTTCCGCTTCTACTACTATCTCCTCTGTTGAAACCAATCCCGATTTAAGTTTTACAGGCTCTAGATCTAATACGTTTTTTTCTTTATTGAGCAGGATATCTTTTACAATTGCGTTGCTGTATCCTATCAAACCAATCTTCAGATTGTATGTTCCGAAAGGTATGTTTTCTAAAGTAAATTTTCCGTCTGTTGCTGTTTCTGTTCCTGATACAAGTGAATTGTCTTTTATGTTCAAAAGCTGAATTGTCACTGAAGCTAACGGTGTGTTATTATCTTTGTCAATAATTGATCCTTTGATCCTTCCGTTAATGGTGTCTTTTCCATTTTCAATTTTATATCCGGAATATTTTTTATGAATAATTTCGGATCTGCTAATACCCGGAAGATTGAATATGCATAATATTAACAATGCCGCTTTTAGAAAATTAGTTTTCATATTTGATGGGATTAGATTTTTGATGAACTTTTCAATATTACGGTATTAATCCTGTAAAAGTTATTTACATATTTATCAAATATGACTCCTTTCGAGATACAAAGGTTGCATTTCTAAATATCATTTTCAAATTATGCGACTTTTCAAATTAATATGCGTCTAATAATTAAACTTTAAAATCTTATGCGAATAACATTAATTATTACTATACTCCTTGCCCTCAATTTAAATGCTCCCAAATCTTATGATTCAAAAAGTGAAGTAGCTGACAAACTGGATATTTTTATGAATGAATGCAAGGAGCTTGATCTGTTTTCGGGTACTATACTTGTGGCGAAAGATGGTAATATTATTTTTGAAAGATCTTATGGGTATTCTTATAAAGAAAATAATTATCTTAATACGAATCTGACTAAATACAATATCGGATCGATCGGAAAAATATTTACTGCAATAATGATTCTTCAGCTGGTTCAGGAAAATAAAATTTCTCTCGACGATAAATTGAATAAATATCTGGACCTGTTTAATCAGGAAATTAGTTCGAAGGTTTCAATCAGAGATCTGCTGACTCATTCTTCCGGATTTGGTGATTTTATAAACCATCCTGAATACCGGAAAAATAAAGAGAAGTACAAAGAGATGAACCAACTCTTAAAATTAATATCCGGTACAGAACTTCAGTTTGAACCCGGAACAGAGAAAAGATATTCTAATTCCGGCTATGTAATTCTTGGCGGTGTTATCGAGAAAATTACAAATAAAACCTACACAGAAAATATGAGCGAACGAATTCTCGAACCGCTTGGCATGACCTCTTCAGGCTACATAGACTGGGGTTTTAATGATCCTCTAAAAGCAACGGGATATTTAAAAGATATCAAAGGTAATCTAATGGACAATAATGATCTCGGCCTTCAGGCTACGCCGGCAGGTGGTATGTATTCAACAGTTGAAGATATTTTGAAGCTTGATCAGTCACTGTTAAACGATAACAAACTTCTTAATGATGTTCACAAAAATATTTTCTTCAATGATTTTTCTGTTTCACCAAAAGGATTTTATGAAGATTATAAAAAAAATGTAAATGCAGGAAATGCGTTTGCAGGCGGAGCTCCGGGAATAAATGCACTTTGGCTGCAGTTACCCGGAAAAGGATACACTGCCGTTCTTCTTTCGAATTACGATCATGCGGCTGAAGCAATTGAAATACAAATAACTTCTATTCTCAAAGGTGAGAATTACATTAAACCAAATCTGCCTCTTCCTAATACATTGTATAATTTACTTCAAAAAGACGGACAGGAAAATTTTGCAAAGCATCTAAGGAGCTTTATCAGTTCAAATGTATATAATATAGAGAATGACCGACAGTTAAATAATATTGGCTACATGTTTTTACAAAATGAACTTACCATTGCTGCCATAGAAATATTTAAACTGAACACAGAACTTTTCCCTGATATTGCAAATTGTTTTGATAGTCTGGGTGAAGCATATCTAAAAGCAGGAAATAAAGAAGAAGCTAAAAAGAGCTACAGCAAAGTTGTTCTGCTTGATCCGGAAAATGAAGGTGCGAAGAAGATACTTGATTCATTAAATCCCTGACAGGCTCTGCAAAATTAGTTAACTTTCAATTATATCCATGATCAAATTCCTGTCTTTAGGTTTTTGCTTTGAGATTTTAACAGCACCTTTTAATCTTGTTTCACCTTTATGAAGTTTTTCCTCACTCTCAGAATATAATTCACAGATGATCATATCTTTTCGTATTTCATTACCAACTTTTTTATGTAAAATTATTCCCGAAAGAGGATCAACATTATCATCAACTTTCTTTCTTCCCGCTCCAAGCTCAATTGCAGCATATCCAAAATCCATTGCAGTCATTTCTGAAACAAACCCGTCCTCTTCTGCGAGAATTTCTTTTTTAAATTTTGTTCTTTTATAATTTGCCCAATCTTTTACATATACAACATTACCGTTTTGTATTTTTACCATTTCAAGAAATTTTTTATAAGCGCTTTTATTTGACAGCATCTGTGCGGCAATGGTTTCGCCTTCTTTAATACTTCCGGCTTTACCTCCAAGATAGATCATTGCGCCTGATAAAACATTAGTGAGTTTATGCATATCAGGAATGAATGCGCCGTTCATTATTTCAAGACACTCTTCGATTTCGAGCCAGTTGCCTATCTTATTTCCGAGAGGCTGCTCCATTTCTGTCAGAATTGCAATTGCTTTTTTACCGAACTGCTTTGAAATTGATAACAGCTTCTCCGCAAGCTGAATAGACTTTTCATGTTCAGGAAGATTTGCTCCGTTGCCTATTTTTATATCGAATACAAATGCTTCTGCTCCTTCTGCAAGTTTTTTACTCATAATGCTCGAAGCAATTAAAGGTATGCATTCGACAGTGGCAGTGACATCTCTTAATGCGTAGATCTTTTTATCTGCAGGTGCGAGCTCTGCTGTCTGACCAATCATTACTGCGCCGGTTTTACCAATGATGTCTTTAAAATCTTTGATGGAGAAATGCACATTGAATCCCGGAATTGATTCCAGTTTATCCAAAGTTCCGCCTGTATGACCAAGCCCTCTTCCTGAGATCATTGGTACTGCGATCCCGCACGATGCTACAAGCGGCGCAATAATTATCGATGTTTTATCACCGACGCCTCCGGTAGAGTGTTTATCAACTTTTGGAAGATCGATAAAATTAAGATCAACTCTTTCTCCGCTGTCCAGCATTATCTCCGTGAGATGAAATGTTTCCTCATCGTTCATTCCGTTAAAATAAACCGCCATCAGAAAAGCCGACATCTGGTAATCTGTAACTTCTCTGTTTATATAACCTTCAATAAAAAATTTGATCTGATCTTTTGTAAGCGGGAAGTTATTGCGCTTTAGTTTAATTACTTCGACTGGATTCATATACACAAAATAGAAAATCTCATGGTATTATTAAAGTTGAGAATGGCTGTTGGTATTTGGAAGTTAAGAGGTTAAACACCGGATGTGAAAACAAGCTCTTCGTATATAAAAAATGAAAGTTATAATATCAAATATTCTACAACTCTTAAACTTTCTCAAGAGTATCCTTAACTTTGTCAATTGCTGCGGCCACTTTTCCTTCAGGAGCATTTGTTTCCCAGGTAATCTCATAATATCCATCGCCTGCCGTTATTGCTGCGTTTACCCAGAACTTAACAAATATAATTTTCTTTTCAGCCTTAATACTGTAGCCGTCAGTTATTTTTTCAATCTCTACATTGTTAGATGAGATCTCATTTTTCAAATTATCTTTGATGCTATCTAATGATCTTAATAACTCTTCCTTTGTTTTTCCGGTCTTATCTATTTTCATAATAAATGTTTAGAATTTCATTCTTAAATGTAAATGGATTAAAATTAATTCTTACCATATCTAAACTCAATGTGAATAATCCCGGATCTCTTTGTCATTCTGAGCGAAGCGAAGAATCTCTTATGACTCTTTGTCATTCTGAGCGAAGCGAAGAATCCATACCGCTAAAATCCCAATCAGTACTTAAATCAGTCCAATCCGGATTACTGCTTTCAATCAGCTCAATTTTCTTTTTTCTTAACCATCCCTTCAATTGTTTTTCTCTTTGGATTGCATTATTTATATAGTGTGAAGTTTCATAGTAAACTAATTTGTGAATATTATATTTCTCAGTAAATCCTCTCACTAATTTATTTTTATGTTCAGTCATTCTTCTTGACAGATCATTGGTAACTCCAATATATAGAGTTCCATTCTTTTTGGTTGCAAGAATATAAACAGAAAAAGTTTTTTTCATTACAAATAAATTTAAAATTTGAATTGTATTTCACTTGCTCAGATTGGCAAACAATTAATACAAATTACAAAGCTATTAATTTTTTATAAAATGAGGAGGGATAAATAGTATCAATGATAAGAAAATACCTTCACTTTTTTAGTTGTCGAAAATATAAGAATACACACACAATTATTATTCGAATAATTTGATTGGATTCTTCACTTCGTTCAGAATGACAAAAGAGAGTTCATTGGATTCTTCGCTTTGCTCAGAATGACAACCTATAAATATGCACTTTTCCATCTTACGCCGGCAATAATCTATTTTTTAAAACCACCTTGTCCTACTTTCATTCTGAATCATAATTCTTTATCAATTGCATCAGTTTCAAAACATACCCGCATTTAAGTTCGCACTATTGCTCATCACCGGGATCCTCATCGGCTCAAAGTTTTATTATGATCTTCACATTTTAATATGCCTGATAATAGTCGTCATAATTTTCGCCGTATTGTTTTTTAAAAAAAAGATTGCCATGTCAACCATCGCCTCCTGGTTTATTATTTTATTATTGGGAGTTCTGAAATCAAATTTGGATTTTTTTATCATACCGGATAATTCGATAAAATATTTTGGTGATACCGAAAGAAAATCTTCTTCCGAACTCGTTGGAATCATAAAAGATTACCCCGACTACGACACAAACAAAATAAGGTTTGTCCTTGAAAGTGAAGAGCTTATATCTTCAAATGAAAAATTTATTGTTAGCGGAGATGTAAGCATTCTGTTAAGAGAAGATTTTTTTAAAAAATCTCATTCTGAACAACCATATTTGAAACCTGGCGACAGGATAGTTGTTAAAGGACAATTGCTTGAACCTCCGTCAGTTCGCAACCCTGGTGAATTTGATTATAAAAAATATCTTGAGCTCCACGAGATTCATAAGATTTTCATTAGTACAGGTTATAAGAATATTAAAGTTATTGAGACAGGTAAATATGGATTTGTCTTTCAAAAAATTATCTTTCCCGCAAAAGCTTTTGCGCTTGAAAACATCGATGAAAATCTTAGTGGTGATGAAGCAGGATATTTAAAAGGTCTTGTTACTGGGAGCAGAAATGATATTTCGTCTGAAACTAAAGACGCATTTATTAATGCGGGTGTAATGCACCTGATTGCTGTTTCCGGATTGAATGTGGCATATATTATAATCTTTGTCACAATTTTTCTTTCACTGCTTAGAATTCCTTTGCTGCCAAAAACAATTTTAACAATACTGATTCTCATTTTTTACTGCCAATTTACGGGCAGCCCTGCTTCCATTGTGCGCGCAACAATAATGGGAATATTACTGATGCTGTCATTTTTGTTAGAACGCAGATTGAATTTTTACAATACTATCGGCATAGCGGCAATAATTATTTTATTGCATGATTCAAAACAATTATTCGATGCCGGATTTATTCTCTCCTTCAGCGCGGTGCTGTCTATGGCATTTATTTTCATTTCATTCGAAAAGGTTTTCATGCAAAAAATAATTATGTGGAATTTTAAAGGCAGGAAAATCCTGCTCGGCGCTGCAACACTTTTATTCACGACACTAGCCGCACAGATCGGTACTCTTCCAATCACCGTAAATTATTTCGGAAAGATCTCATTTATCTCACTTCTTGCAAACATAGTTGTAGTGCCTATTGCCAACCTTTCTCTTGCTATTGGATTTTTTCAGATACTTGTTGCAATAATTTCTCCGCTACTTTCCAATTTAATTTCAGAAACCAATAATGTGATTCTGTCCGCGCAGCTGTTATTCATAAACTGGTGTGCATCACTTAGATTCGCTTACATCAACGTTCCTGATTTCAATTTGCTAAACGTCTCAGCATATTATATTGTAATAGTTTTCATCGTAACAATTAATAATAAAAATCAGATCTTATTCAGGACTGTCCTTTCATTTCTGATACTTGCAGCACTTTTTCTTTACAGCTTTGAATTTAAAAAAAACCTTCGCATAACTTTCATTGATGTCGGACAGGGTGATTGCGCGTTGATTCAGACTCCTGATGATGAAATTATTTTAGTTGACTGCGGAATAATTACATATACTTACAACAGCGGCGAAAGGACCATCGCACCTTTACTCAGAAGGAACGGCATCGATAAAATTGATCTTATAATTTTAACACATCTTCACAATGATCATATTGGCGGAATTAATTATCTTCTGAATAATTTCAAGATCGGTAAAATACTTGAAAGCGGTCAGAAACATGAAAGCAAATTAATCGACACGATGGATAGTCTGATCTTTGTCAAAAAAATTCAAAGAGAAACTGTAAAAACAGGTGATTTGATAAATGCAATAAAAGATATCCGGCTTTACTTTTTATTTCCGGATAATGTATTTGTTAATTCTGCAGGTCAGACAATTGATGGTAATCTCAATAACGGTTCGGTTACTTTTATCATGCAATATCAGGAGAATAAATTTATGTTCCCAGGAGATATTGAAAAGGAGGGTGAAAAAAATTTACACGAAACTTATTCAGACTATCTTAAAGCAGACGTTTTGAAAGTAGCTCATCACGGAAGCATAACTTCGACGACGGTCCCGTTTATTTTAAAAAATAAACCATCAGTTTCCGTGATCTCATGCGGTATGTTTAATAAATTCAATCATCCTTCTGATATTGTTTTACAGCGATTGAAAACATCGGGATCGGATGTATACCGTACAGATCTGCAAGGTGCAGTTATAATTGAAAGTGATGGCAGGAATATTGAAATTGTTGAATGGAAATAAGAATTTAAAATCTGATGCTTACTGAATAAATTTTATTTCCCCTCGATCCATAAAATTTCAGCTCATCGTTTCTTTCATCATAGTTAATCTTCCCTACCTGATCATAGGGCTTCCCAACGGATACATTATCAATGAACATTTCCTTTTCATATTTATCCTTAACGGT
The DNA here is from genome assembly GCA_039925865.1 of Ignavibacteria bacterium. Classification (GTDB taxonomy): domain Bacteria; phylum Bacteroidota; class Ignavibacteria; order Tepidaquicellales; family Tepidaquicellaceae; genus JBDSYA01. The sequence goes on along the minus strand of JBDSYA010000192.1, from coordinate 4,883 downwards.
TTTGATCTCAGCCGTATAGAACAGTTTATCGCTCTTTGTATAAAATAACCAGTTTACAAAGTTAAACCTGTTCATGATACCGGCATTTGTTTTTGGTACGGGCAGCTTATTTTTATTGGTATAAACAAAATCGCTGAAATTAACTGAATCAATTTTTTCACCCGCAACATATGAATAATTATTTTTTGAATCGAATTTAATAACAGATGCTTTTTCATTCATATCCTGGATCACAAGATACTCATACTTACCTAAAAGATCTTCGCCAAGATATAGAAATGATTCGGCTTTGTTATTCTTACCTTCTTCCTGATAATTTTGCACTGAATAAAAAATTTCACCCCTTGGGGAGATGCCGTAATCATAGATCTCATTCGTCAATTTTTTATTTAAAATAATCTTGCTTACTCCGTTACTCTGAATTAGCAAAAATTCCTTTTTCTTAAGATCGGAAATCCCTGAATAGAGCATTTGTCCGTCTGCAGTGAAGAACACTTTGCCGGTATTATATCCAAGCTCAACTGCCGATCCGTTATTTATCAAAAAGGTTCTGCTGTAATATTCATCATATGATTCTGTATTGGCTTCAGTTTTTACGGCAGGGATGATGACTTCTTCCGATCCCTGGTAGGAAATATTTCCATCGACGATCTTAAGTTCTGTAATACTATACCCGAACCTTGGAGTTTTTTCAGAAGAGTTGTCTTTCATATACGGCTGCTGCCTTTCATTTCCTATTACGACATAGTTATCATAGACATTTTCTCTCAGAGAATCTCCCGCCGCATAAACCGGTTCGTTTTTTTCGTTGAACAAAACCGGCGGGGTGACAAACATAAACGGATTGTATTCTTTGTTGCCGGACACTACAAATTCACCACCCGACGTCTCATAAAATCTGCCGCTTTTCTTTGCAATAAAACTAAGTTCAGAATTTTTATTTTTAATAAGACTTACTTCATTTATATCACTATAATCAGTGAGGATCTCTTTCGACCCGAAAATTAATTTTGCTTTACCGTCGGCTATAGCCACAAATCCTCTTTCACCGTTTTCATCTCTGTAAAAATCAACTCTTTCACTGCGACCGCCTCTGTCTTCTTCTGTCGGAGGTGTCACATCAATATTATAAACAGCTTTTATCAAATCATATGATTCTGAATGCCTCAGACCATTTTCAGTATTGTAATAACCTATTTTATACTTATCGAACTGTTTATAAATAAAAACATATTCATTATTATTGTTAATCGCGGCACTGTAACTATCGATATAATCGAAATTAAATTCTTTCTTTCCGTTAACAATTAAGAAATAATTATCAATACCGTAGTCTTCCCTGTAATTTGCAGTGATAGTATAATAATTTCCCTTAGTATCAAACGCTGCTTCGGAAACATTTACAACATCATACTTCTCAGACATTGAGTTATTTGAAATTATAAAATATTTTTTTTCATCCTCAATAAAGTAAGCATAGCAATATGTGCCTGACAGCGTGTCGTAAACAAAATTATAAAGATCGATATCTCCTTTGTATTCTGTGTTAAAGACTTCTTTTTCGATGAGTGTTTGGGAATAAGAAGTTTGAATAATGATAATGAATATCAGAACGGACAAAATATTTTTAATCATAGAATAATTTAATTCAACGAAATTAACCTTTCTGTTTTAAAAATTAAAGTTGTTAATCAATCAAAAATAATTACCACTGCTTTGTCATGCTGAGCGAAGCGAAGCATCCAAGGTATCTTAATGATACATACACTCACTTGAAGTTTAATAAACAACATGTTAGCGAGCTTTGATGTTTATGGATCCTTTGCTTCGCTCAGGATGACAATAGGTGTTAATATTTCCGTGATGTAATAAAAACCCCGCAAAGAATTATCCAGTGCGGGTATCAAATGTATAATGTCAAATATCTGCACTAACTTTTTTATAAATTATTTAAGGGATAGTTTTTATCTTTGTATAAATTGTTTTAAATTTAATCTAAATGCTGCAAGCTAAACTACAAAAATCTATTTTATCCTGGACAATTCTGAACTACACAATCCTCCAAACTTTTTTTGTATATGTCTTTTTGATTTATAAATTTTCATATTTAAAAAAAATAAAATGCCAAAATTAGAAATAGAATACACTTGCGTGGACAGGTTTATCCGATATGCGCAGATCGACACACAGTCAGATCATGATTCGACAACATCTCCGACAACTGAAAAACAAAAAGATCTTGCACGCCTGCTTGTTGAAGAGTTAAAAGAAATCGGTATTACTGATGCTGAGACAGATGAATTTGGTTATGTGTATGCGACTATTCCTTCCAATACAAACAAGCGTGTTCCTGTGCTTTGCTTCTGTTCGCATATGGACACTTCGCCTGACGTGACAGGCAAAGATGTGAAACCCATAATTCATAAAAATTACCGTGGCGAAGATATTTTATTGCCTGCTGATAAAACTCAGATAATCACAATTGCAGAACATCCACAGCTTAAAACTCAAATCGGAAATGACATTATTACTACTGACGGCACAACTTTACTCGGTGCTGATAATAAAGCAGGTCTTGCTGAAATTATGGACGCAACTAAATTTCTAATTGATCATCCGGAAATAAAACACGGCAAGATAAGAATACTTTTCACGCCTGATGAAGAAGTCGGTAAAGGCGTAAACAATATTGATATGAAAAAGCTCGGAGCAGAAGTAGGATACACAATGGACGGCGCTGATCTCGGAAGTGTGGAAAATGAGACATTCTCAGCAGACTCTGTAACTATTAAAATACATGGGTTCAGCATTCATCCCGGATTTGCAAAAGATCAGCTCGAAAATGCGGTTAAGATAGGCAGCGAAATTCTAAATAAGCTGCCGGAAGATTCTAAGTCTCCCGAAACTACGGAAGGCAAAGAAGGTTTTATTCATCCTGTTTCATTTAAAGGTGAGGTTGAGTCGGCTACAATTAAATTTATCATCCGGGATTTTACAGTTCAGGGATTAATTGAAAAAGAAAATTTTATTAAAGAGATCAGTGAAGAAGTTATCAGCAAATATAAGAGATCAAGATATGAATTTATTGTTGAAGAGTCTTACAGAAACATGAAAGAAATCCTCGACAAAGATCCGAAGATAATTGAATATGCAATGGAAGCAATTAAACGCGCAGGCATCGAGCCAAAACTTGATTCCATTCGCGGCGGCACTGACGGCTCAAGACTTTCATTCATGGGACTTCCCTGCCCGAATATTTTTGCGGGAGAGCATGCGTTTCATTCTAAACTTGAATGGGTGTCTGTTCAGGATATGCAAAAGGCGGTTGAGACGATAATTCATTTATGTATGATCTGGGAAGAGAAGAGCTAAGTTATTTTATTTAAGTAATTGTTAGTGGAAACTTCTATGCCTACTTTCAATAAATAGTAAAGGAGAACTTTAAAAATGAAAAAATTTTATCATGTTAAACTTGCGGTTATAATTTTTATTGTGTTTTTCATTTATTCAAATTCCTTTTCACAGCTTAGCGGCACTTATACTATCGGTGTTGGAGGAGATTATATCACAATAACTTCAGCTGTCAGCGCTCTTGTTACTAACGGAGTAAATGGTCCGGTTATATTCAACATTAAATCCGGCCGTTATGATGAATCGGTTACATTGGATTCAATACCGGGTACCAGCATTACAAATACAGTTACGTTTCAGTCTCAATCGGGGAATCCCGATGACGTTGTATGGAATACAACGAATACTTCACAAGCCTTTCTATTGAATATAAGAAAAGCAGATAATATTACCTTTACAAAACTGTCATTACTGGATTCTACTCTTTCAGATCGGTATCTAAGAATTATTGTACAAATGTCAGGAAAGATCGACAACTTAAAATTTATTGGTAATAAGTTTTTGCAATATTACTTTAATTATAATGTTGTCAGTATCTATGCTAATAGTTCCACGCGGACAACTAACTTTATTGTCAGTCAGAATAATTTTTATAATAATCGCGGTTTGATCTTTGAAGAAAGCAGTCTGAGATCTCCCGGTACACAAATCACCGGAAATTCATTCCAGGGTTCCTATAACCTGAGACTTGCAAGACATGACGATCTTCTTATTCAGGATAATAACCTTGGTGCTTATGAGTCAATTTTATACGCCGGTCCTGTAAGTATATTTCTTTCCTCGTGTAACGGAAATCTCAGGATCATTAAAAATAAAATTAAGGCGCAAAGTGGATTTCACGGATATGGATTTGGTATTTCGCTTTCTGGGTGCAATTGCACATCTTCTATTATCGCAAATAATTTTGCTGTCTGTTCGGACAATGGAAATTCTATAAATGCGTCTAATTGCAGCAACTTGAATTTTTATTATAATTCATTTTATTGTTATGGTCAGTTTGGTTCTAATTTCAAGATAGTAAACTGCTCTAACAGTACTGTTAAAAATAATATTTTATCAGGCTCGATCTCTTCTTATGAGAATAGTTCTAATTCAAATTTCTCTTCAAACTATAATGTCTTTAGCCCATATGGTACATATTTTGCTTACTATAACGGAACGGGTTATTCTGATATTTCTCTTTTCCGCACCGCTTCAAACAATGACTTTAATTCGAGAATTAAATTAGTTGATTTTGTCAATGTTGCGGCAGGGGATCTTCACTTAGCACCTTCATCAATCGGTGATACAAATCTGAGGGGAACTCCGGTTGCCCTGGTAACCGATGATATTGACGGAGATACCCGCGATCCGAATAATCCAACAATCGGTGCTGATGAACCTCCTTATCCTACCAATATCACTGTTGATATCGGTTTACTTATCGAAGGTTTCTATAACAGCATTTCTGATTATCAGGGATCTGATAGTGT
>JBDSYA010000191.1:0-7145 GCA_039925865.1 Ignavibacteria bacterium | reverse complement strand
AATACGAGTTACCGTCATTTTGATATAAAATCTGCAAATGGAAACTGGGATTGGGCAAAATGTTCGGGTGGCGAGTACAAATTTACCAATTACTCAAATACTTTCAATTTTTTTTATCATGGTTTGCCAAATAGATATTTTGGAGAATCCACATTCAATCTTCGTGATAAATTTGTATTAGATGTTAGTTGTCAACCCTATTCATTTGCAAAAAGCTTTTATATGGGTGTTAACGGTGATAGCAATACTTGTTTTGATGTGGACTATAATCAAGTTTACTCTCCGTGGAGCAATCCACCTTTGCCAGTATCAAATTCTAATGACAGTTTAACAATTGAAATAACAGGAAGAAATTCGAGCGGTGATATGATTGTGGCTTTATACTATACAAATATTACCGGCGCATCTCCTTCCAAGCCACAGTCATTAGCTGCCTCAAAGAATTATATAGATCAGCCGCCATCTATTTTTCATCCCAAATTAGTATGGAATAGAAATCTCGAACCCGATTTGCAAAAATATAAAATCTATAGAGGTGTTGGAGATGAACCTTCAAGCTATTCTTACCTGGCAGAAACTACAGATACAACTTATTTAGATGAATCAATAACCCTCAGAAAAAGTGGTGGAGGTTCCGGTTCTTGTGCTTATGTTCTTGCTACTTATGCATATAAGGTTTCTGCAGTTGATTTATCGAGTAAAGAATCAGTTAAATCTTTAAAAAGTAACATATCGGGATATTCAAGTCCCTGTGAAGAAGAAGGAGCAATGCCTTATGCAAAGAATAATTCTAAATATAATTTTGAATATAGTTTAAGTAAGGACATAAATCAGTTCAAACTATATGACAATTATCCGAACCCGTTTAATCCGGAAACAAAAATTAGTTTTGATATACCTGAATCCAGGTATGTTACTTTGAAGATTTACAATTTACTTGGAAAAGAAATTTTAGTATTAGTAAATGAATTTCTTAACAAAGGAGGTTATTCAGTAATCGTGAACGCTGCAAATCTTCCAAGCGGGATTTATTATTACAAATTGGAAGCAGGCAATTATGTTAGCGTGAAAAAAATGATAGTTATTAAATAGGAGAACATGATAAAAAAAAACAATAAATGTCTTTCTTATGTGATACTTGTCATAATTTTTATAATTAGTAACAATATTGTTCTCTCTCAATCAGGATGGATAAATCAATCAATAGGAACAAGAAATTACGTTGCAATAAACTTTATAAATGAGACAACAGGGTTTATATTCGGAACCGACGGGACAATTTTAAGATCAACTGACAAGGGAAATAATTGGAATGTATTCATAAATTATAACTTTGGAAACCCTGTAAAGACTGGAATAGCCGTAAATGAAAATTTATTCTGTGTCATAATTGGACCATCCGTCCCGTTGTTTTTTGGTACGGTATATACTTCAACAAATGCTGGTATGAACTGGCTTCCGGGTTCTGATATTCAGCCGATAGGTTTTGGATTTATATGGCTAAGGGGAATAACATTTATAGATGACAATACCGGATATGTATGTGGAAATGATTACGGTAATATTGGTCCTAGTTTTTATGTGGATGGCATAATTTACAAAACTACTAATTCGGGGGTTAATTGGTTTCAATCCAGCAGAGGACAAGGAGTGGATTATTATGACATTTGTTTCAATAATATTCAAACGGGATATTGCGCGTGGTCGTCAGTCCTGAAAACAACTGATGAAGGCAGCTCGTGGATTTACTATGGAGAAGTTAATGCAGTAACTTTCTCTATCACACCTTCATTTAACGATACAATGTATATGTGCGGTGATTCAGGGAAAGTTTACAGGTCAGTTAATGGTGCAGCGGATTGGGTAAAATATTATACCCCTGCAGATGACACTCTGAAAAAAATTTTTTTTGTGAACTCTAAAACGGGATATGCAGCAGGTGACGGCGGAACAATAATTAAAACAACAAATGCAGGAGTTAACTGGTCGTTACAGACATCTAACACAACAAGAAAATTAAATAGTATTTGTTTTTTGAATAAAGACACAGGTTTTGCAGTTGGTGACAGTGGAGTAGTTCTCAGAACTACAACAGGAGGTTTGACATATATTCATGGAAATACAAATCTTGAACTTGTTTTTTTTACTTTATATCAAAATTATCCGAATCCATTTAATCCGGAAACTATTATTAGTTACCAGTTAGCAGTAAGAGGTTTTACGCTGCTTAAAATATTCGACACTTCGGGAAAAGAAGTTGCTACTCTTGTTAACGGAACACAAAATGCCGGAACACATGAGTACAAATTTTCAGCTGAAGATTTGCCAAGCGGGTTATATTTTTATACTTTATCAGTAGATGGTAAATTTTTTGATACAAGGCTGATGATACTAATAAAATAAATTTATAGTCGATTAAAATACAGGGGTGCTTAATATTGATGTCCGAAGAAAAAATAATTTTCAGTAAAAAAAAGCCCGCTGAAAAATCTTCAACGGGCTTAATGTAAAATACTTGTTTGAATTTATCAGGTGTTTTGCATCGCAGGCACTTTTACTTTTTTATTTCTTTCTTTCTTAGTCTGAATTGCCCTTCGTCTGACAGGTTTCCTCATAAACATGCTTTCATCAGTAATCTGAGATTCATCTTTTACATCAGGATACTCATAAATATTGTATTTAAAATTTCGCAGTACAATTTTATTTTCATCCTGCGATATCACATAATTAGGAAGAATTGGGATTTTACCGCCACCACCCGGAGCATCAATTACAAAATGCGGAACAGCCAGTCCGGATATATGACCACGCAGTTTATCCATTATTTCAACACCAACCTTAAGTGGTGTACGGAAATGATTTGCTCCTTTAGTCAGGTCTGCCTGATAAATATAATAAGGCCTCACACGCATTGCCAGCAAGCCTTTCATAAGATCTTTCATTGTATCAGCATTATCGTTAACGCCTTTCATCAGGACTGATTGATTGCCAACCGGTATTCCGGCATCAGCCAGCATACCGCAGGCTTTCTTGCTTTCTTCTGTGATTTCCCACGGATGATTAAAGTGAGTATTGCAGTAAATCGGGTGATACTTTTTCAGCATCTCGCAAAGCTGCGGAGTAATTCTCTGAGGAAGTACACATGGCATCTTCGAACCCAACCGTATGACCTGTATGTGCTTGATCTGCCGGAGACGCATTAATATTTTTTCAAGCATCGTATCAGTCAGCATCAATGGATCGCCTCCGGATAAAATTACATCACTTATTTCTGTATGCTCTTCGAGATAATTGAATGCCGATTCCAGGGTGCGCATGGATATTTTACTCTGATCACCGACTTTTCTTTTCCTGGTACAAAAGCGGCAGTATAATCCGCATTGAGATGTCACTAGAAATAAAGCACGGTCAGGATAACGATGTGTAATATTCGGAACAGGACTCATGTCATCCTCATGTAACGGGTCTTCCGGAGAATCAATATCTTCCAGCTCTTTTATATCGGGTACACACTGAAGCCATATCGGATCGCCGGGGTATCTTATCAATGATAAATAATAAGGATTGATCCTCGCCTGAAAAAATTCATCAAGCTTTCCTGCAACTTCTCTTTCGATGTTGAACTTCTCTACAAGATGATCTACAGTGCTAACGCTGTTTCTAATCATTTCCTGCCAGAGCTCCATAAAGTATTACTCCTATATAATTTGTAAAATGTGAATTTTAAAATTTAAGCTGTCAATGAAATTTCTTTCTTAAAATTTTTTATAACTCAATTATCAGTTTGCAAATATAACATTATAAATATTATTGTCAACAAGTTTATATATTAATCAAGTTTATATATTAATAATGTTTATTAAAAAAAATTTATAGAATCGATTTTAAAAAATTCGATATGAGATTGACCGACTACCATCTCTTTCCAAAGCCCCTGCTTGGAAAGTTGAACTACATTAATTTACCAAGCTGACCGGAAGTGTAAAAGTAATAATCTATAATGCAGTTGGAAAGAGGTAGAGACTTTTGTAAACGAAAAACCTTTCCGCTGGCAGTTATGAAGCTGATTTTGATTCAGGAAAAATAATCAAGCGGGGATTTATTATTATAAAATTGTGGCAGGTGAATTCCGCGACGTGAAGAAGATTGGCGCTGATTAAGTGACAATTAGGTTTCATAGTTAAACTAGTTAAACTATAAAATTAAGCCGGTTGAGATTGACCGGCTTTTTTGTTTTGGAAAAGTAAAATTAGGTCAGTTTATCTGATGGTCCACGTTGCAAGTTTGTCACGTGATTTTTTTTGTTTTAATATACAAGAGACACATCTGCAACAGGAAGAATTAATTTCAGAGATTTTTCAAATGCGACAAATTTTTGCATTCTATCTTCAATCTGAAATTTTTACTTAGAAAGTGTTGAGCAATTTAATTTTCATTTAAAGCGAAAATTAATTGAAATCATAATATGAAGGAAAAATAAATTATCAATTTAAACATCAGGAGAAAGTATTATGGCAATTCCACAAGGAGAATGGGAAATTCTTAAAGATCAGAATAATAATCCCTTGGATTCACAGGTTACTGCAGTTCATGCCAACTTAATTCCGATAATTATAAATTCAACCGAACGTCCTAAGGCAAAAGTATTGTATTGGCACGGAAGATATATTACTAATTACGATAATGGGGGAAAAATTGTCAGTTGTTTATATGATCCGGAAACAGCAGAGATCAAGCAATACACTGTTCCTGTATGGCCAAATATTACAGATCCATATGACCCATCAAAAATTTTCTGCAGTGCTCATTTAACCCTTCCCGACGGAAAGCTTTTGACAGACGGGGGTGAAAGAAATATTCCGCCTGTTGCTTCCAGAGGTTTAAAATATTCATTTATTTTCAATACTTTAAGATTAAACCAAACTAATCCTGGACCATGGAGGAATACGCTAATTACAGGTCCACCAGTTGTTCCAACAATGATGTCAAGAGGTAGATGGTATCCTCAACTTACAAAGCTTCAAGATGGTAAAGTTGTAGCAATGTCAGGATATAGCTATGCAACACAAACGGTAGAATTAAGACCCGAGAGATTCACTCAAGGTAGTTCCAATGAGATTTGGGAGATATATCCTCCTGAAGCAGAATTATCTGTTCCTTTATATAACGGAGCTTACCTGCTTCCATTCGGGAATTGGAAAGGAGAGATATTTTATGATCTAGTCTCATTTGGTACAAATGAAAATCCGGTAACTTGGACTAAAGCCCATAGATTTAATCCTGATCTGACCAATCCGGGATGGAATGAAGTTGGTCAAACCCGAACACTAAGGTATAGAGGAAATTCAGTTGTTCTTCCTTTTAAGTCTACTGATACCAAGATTCGAATTATAAATCTGGGAGGTGATGGAAGTGAGAAAACAGCTGAGATGATTGAGATTGGAAACAGCAGTAATCCTCAATGGCTAGATTTACCGGACATGGTTCAAAACAGGCACGATTCTCCTAATGCTTTACTCTTGTCAAATGGAGAATTAATTACAATCGGCGGAGGACATGACAGCATGACTGTGCTTACTCCGGAAGTTCTTGATTACAGTGATCCTGATCCGGCAAACTGGACATGGTCTTCACTGCCTGATATGGAAGTTCCGAGAAAATATCATTCAACGGCTTTACTACTACAAGATGGCAGTGTGTGGGTAGCAGGCAGCAGGATTTATGATGATCCTCAAAGATGGGAATTTGAAAATGATGTGGAGCGCAGAATAGAAATATTTAAACCAGCCTACTTTTTCGATGGGATTAGGCCCGAGATCTTGGATGCTCCTCTAAGCATAAATTATGGAACATCAAATGTTTTTAACGTTGATATATTAGTTGAAGAAGAACCTGATATAATAATAGAGTCCTTCGTTCTTATAAGTCTTCCTGCTGTAACACATTGCTTTGATTGCAATCAGCGGTATGTCATTATGGATTTTGTGAAAATCTCAAAAGGAAACTATGATGTAACGCCTCCATTAGACGGATATATAGCGCCGCCGGGATATTATATGCTGATTGCCATTAAAGATAAAACTCAAAGTACTTCCGGTGAGACAAGAATTCCTTCCGAAGCAGTATTAGTAAAGCTGGGGAGTTAATAATGAAAAAAATTATTTGTATTTTATTGTTTTTCATTTGTTGCCCATTTTACTTAACATACTCCCAGGTAAAATTTGAATGGGCGAGCAATTATGTAAACGGCTCTTCTTCAAAGATAAGATTTGATGCTCAAGGTAATATATTTTTATCCGGATCAAAGGTTGGTCCTTTTGGCAGAATTGATATGCTATTAATTTGCTATAATCAGTCTGGAAGTATTATCCAGTCGATAATTTATGCAGACACAATTTATAAATCTTTGAATTCCGCTGGAGATGTTCTATTTGATGATTCAAGCAATATTTTTTTAGGAGGTTCAAGACTTTGGAAGTACAATTCAAGCGGCCAATTGTTATGGAATTTTTACCCCGGCCTGTATAGAGGATTTGGAAGAGTTTACTTTGATGCCGGTTACAATTTTTTGACCTCTACAGAATTTGCAAACAGTTCATTTCTTATCAGGAAATACAGTTACAATGGAGATTCTGTATGGTCAAGAACCTTTAAACCTGCCGGGACAATTGCAGCAAGGTGGCGCGGCGCAGTTGCTGACAGTAAGGATAATATTATTACAGCCGGATACATGAATAAGAATGGCATTGGAGACCGCTACGATTATATGACAGTGAAATATTCTAATGCAGGCGAATTGTCATGGGCTAACAGATATGAAGATGGTGTAGATAATATTAACAGCAGTATAGCAATCGATGATTCGGATAATGTATATGTTACCGGCGGCAGTGAAATAAATAATCTTAACTATAATATTGTAACATTAAAATATGCGCCTGATGGAAAAATTATCTGGACGAGATCATTTGATGGTGGGGCATGGGATTACGGAACTGACATTGAAGTTGATAAAGAGGGAAATGTTTATATTGTCGGAGCCGCAGTTGGTTATGGGGCGGTGTTGCTAAAGTATGACATAAACGGAAATTTTCAATGGATAAGAAATCATGCCGATATATCTTTTTCTGCCAATTATCCCTTGT
>JBDSYA010000190.1:0-12607 GCA_039925865.1 Ignavibacteria bacterium | reverse complement strand
AGCCAGGTATTCCACTGTTACTACGCTAAGAATGTTAAACAGACTACAAAGGATTTTGATACAAATGAAATACTGGAAGCCAAATGGTTTAAGAGAAATGAATTGGAAAAAATGATAAATGATGGTGTGATCAAAGATGGGTTTACACTGTACCTGTTATTCAGATGGATGAATATTACTAATCATAAAGTTTAACTTCGCGTTTTAATGATTTCAAAATCCTCTTCCCTGGGAAAAATCATTATTATTGCTGCAACAGACATTGCCATACCTATTGTTGCGTACAGAATATTTCCGTTAACGAAAAGATTTGTTGTAATACAAAACAGCGCGCCGAAATCTATGATCGCAAAAGGAATAATATGTGCATTAAAATAAGTAGTTAGTATTCCGGATAAAGTAACTTTTTTCATGATCATATTTTTTATGAAAATCCCAAGGGCGATCATGAAGACTAGAAAAAGCAATGTTGCGAGATTTATGATCTCAAAATTTTCTATAAAATTATTACCGGCTACAAATAATCCGAACACATAAATTGCAATTACTCCCACAAGTATTGCGATTCCTAAAACTTTGATCCTACGGACGGCGATAATAAAATCGATCTGCTTTACCATCATGAGATCTTTTGACATGAACCTTTATTAATCTTTATAAAATTGTTTGTATTATAAATTAACATTATTTTTACAAAAATGAAAAGTAAAGTAAAGTTAATAACCTCTGAGAAGTCCGGTGATGATGATTTGATAGAAAATGATTTTACTTCATTGATACGTCCTAAGAAATTCAATGATTTTATCGGTCAGGAAAAAGTAAAGGAAAATCTGAGTGTATTCATTGAAAGCGCAAGATTGTTAGGCGAATCTCTTGACCATATTTTATTTACAGGTCCGCCCGGACTGGGAAAAACAACATTGGCACACATTATTGCAAATGAACTGAATTCAAATATAGTAACCACTTCCGGTCCGATCATCGAACGGCCGGGTGATCTTGCTGGAATGCTTACTAAACTAAGAACGAATGAAATACTTTTCATAGATGAGATCCACAGGATACCGAAAGTTGTTGAAGAATTTTTATATTCTGCAATGGAGGAATATAAACTGGATATTATGATCGATCAGGGACCGGCTGCGAGAAGTATTCCTATAAAACTTGAGAAGTTTACATTAATAGGAGCAACCACAAGACAAGGTCTTCTTTCATCACCGATGCTGGACAGATTCGGAATAAATTGTCATCTTGATTATTACGCAACGGAAAACCTTGTAGAAATTGTCAAGCGTTCTGCCAGGATCATGAATGTAAAGATCTCTGAGGATGGGGCTAAGGAAGTTGCAAAAAGAAGCAGGGCGACCCCGCGGATTGCAAACCGGTTATTGAGGAGGACACGTGATTTTGCAATTGTAAAAGGAGACGGTAATATTACAAAAGAGATTGCGGACTATGCGCTCACATCGCTGGAAGTTGATGAATACGGACTTGATAAGATGGACAAAAAAATTCTTGAAACAATAATAATAAAATATGAAGGCGGTCCTGTCGGTCTTTCGACAATAGCTGCATCGATCGGAGAAGATCCCGGAACTATCGAAGATGTATATGAACCTTTTCTGATGATAGAAGGATTTATCAAGCGTACACCTAAAGGCAGAGAAGCTACTAATTTAGCTTACAGGCATCTTGGAATTTTACCTAAAAAGAAAAACCACTTAGAAAATAATTTATTCGGATAAAGTATTTATAATAATATGAAAAGAAAATTATCGACTGAACTTTTGATCATACTGATTGTGAGCATAGCATTAGGATTTACTGTAAATATGTTAAGCCCCAACGGGATAGCGTTAGTACGTGATGACAGCGAAAGGTTTTTAATTGACAGTTCGAAAACAGGCTCAGACAACAATCAAAATCAAAGGGGCAAGTTAAACAAGGCAGGTTTTTACCAGCCGGTCAACATTCCGGGAGAAGCAGCAAAGAAATTTTTTGATGAAGGAGTTATATTTGTTGATGGAAGAGAACCTCATGAATTTCAGCTCGGTCATATTAAAGGTGCAAGAAATATTGATTATAAAAACTTTAAAGAAAAATCCAAAGAAGAGAAACTTGAGATTTTGAAAGATATTAAGAAAGATCAGATCATTGTTTCGTACTGCGGAAGTGATTCGTGCGAGATCAGTATTGATAATGCATATGAAATGGCAAAAGCCGGATTTGACAATATTAAAATTTACCTTGGAGGGTATAAGGAGTGGAAGCAATCAGGTTACCCTGTAGAAGATTAAAAACTACAAATGAAGTTTCTGTCTAATAAATATTTTCTAATAGCACTCAGAATAATTGTCGGTGGTATATTCATATATGCATCTTTGGATAAACTTTTAAATCAGGAGATGTTTTCAAAGGCTATATATAATTACAAATTTCTTCCAGGAATTTTTATTAATTTTTTTGCAATAACGATACCATACATTGAGCTGATAGCCGGAATATTTCTTATATCAGGTATTTTCAAAAGGGGCAGTTCACTAATAATAAGCATTTTACTGATCTTGTTTATAGTCGCATTGGTTCAGGCATACGCACGCGGATTGGATATAAACTGCGCATGTTTTGAACTCAAAAAAGAACTTGAAAATGCGGATCAAAAAAGTGATATTTTATTAAGAATAATAGAAGACTTTTTGCTGTTAGCAGCATCGGTTATAATATTTATTAAATCAAAAACAATAATAACTAAGGAGATACATCAATGAGCAACTTCCTTCAGACAAAAGCAGCCAAGGCAGGATATTTTATGACAGGTATGGTCGTAATTGCCGCTGTAATGTTTTTTCTGTTTAACAATTCTAAGATCTCAGCATCAATCAGCACTTCAAAGATCTTATTTGATGAAGAGTATCATGATTTCGGAAAAGTTTCACAAGGTCCGCAACTTGAATACTCTTTTAAGTTCACCAATAAAGGAAAATCAACACTTGTGATAGAGAAAGTACAGCCATCATGCGGCTGCACAGGCGCTACTACAGGCGGAAAGAATGAATTTACAACTGGTGAAAGCGGAGAGATAAAAGTAACATTTAATACTCAGGGCAGGGAAGGCCGTCAGGAAAAACACATAATGGTTTTTACTAACGATCCGGATATGCCGCAAAAAGATCTGAAATTTTCCTGCGACATTGATCCAACTATGCAGTAAAAAATTTTTTAAGCGGAAAAATTAAAGTAGGAATTAGAAATTAATTCCTACTTTTTTTTATTAAAATAATTAATCAAATCAGTTATATGAAAACCATTTTAACAATTTTAACCTTAATCTTTTTCACAACTGCAAATGCGCAGGATAACAGTCAAGATAACAGTCAGGATAACAGTATGGAGTTATTCAGATTTAATGCAGCCAAAACCGACAATCCTAATGCAGATATTCAGAGAGCAGTTGATGACGCAGTAATTCTTAATGTTAATCCTGAAATATTAAAGACGATTTTTGACCGAAAAGATAATACTGTAAAACTTAAAATTCCTGTTTCAAAAAACCAATCAGTAAATGTTAAACTTGAAAGATTTGATGTGCTCACTCCTGATGCGAAGATTATAGAAAAATCAATTAGCGGCGAAAAAGAAATTGATCTTAGAAACGTTGTATTATCTTATAAAGGAATAGTGGATGGCGCAATAAACTCAATGGTATCGGTAACTTTTTTTAACGGCAAAGTAATCGGAATAATGAAATCTGAAAATGAGTCATTTGTACTTGGTGTTCTCCGGGATGCAAGCAATAATGAAACTGAAGATTATGTTTTATATCAAAACAGTAAATTAAAATCACATAACGAATTTAACTGCGGATCGGAAATTTTTGATGTTCCAAACGATGTAATTAAAAGAATCAGAGAGATAAAAGATTTCAATGCTGATAACATTACAACTAATTTATTGGAAGCAAGGATCGCGATAGATGTGGATTTTCCAACTTTCAATTCTTACGGTGGCTCCGTTGCTAATGCAACTGCATACGCACTTGCAATAATGTCTGCATCCTCTGCTGTTTATGTAAAAGATATGAACATTAAATTAACAGTCGGATATCTGAGAATATGGACATTCCAGGATCCTTACACTTCGACTGATGGTGAGACCCTTCTTAACCAGTTCAGAACTGAATGGGTAACCAATCAGGGCGGAGTACAAAGAGTTGTTGCACATCTTTTAACCCGCAGAAGTCTTAATGTAGGCGGAATAGCTTATCTGAATGTTTTATGTAATTCAGGTATTGGTTACGGCCTGAGCGCATTAACTGGAGTTATAAATCCTTTGCCTGCTTATTCGTATGATATAGTTGTTGTGACACATGAGCTTGGACATAATTTCGGATCACCTCATACACATTATTGCGGATGGAATGGAGGTCCGATTGATACTTGTTATTTTCTTGAAGGAGGCTGTGCAGGCACTCCGCATCCTTCAGTTGGAACTATCATGAGTTATTGTGATACAGAAGGGGGAACAGTAATTATGGATTTTGGTTCTCAGCCCGAAGCTTTGATCAGAAACACTGCTGAAGCAGCCGGTTGTCTGTCAATATTTGAAAGACCAATTCTTACCGCATACCCAAACGGTGGTGAAACATTTCGCACACTGGCACCTGCAAAAATTTACTGGGGTACATCTTTAACCGGAGAAGTCAACCTTGAGTATAGCATTAATAACGGAAGTTCATGGATCACTATTCAAAATAATGTTCCCGCTCAGCAAAGAGAATTTAACTGGACCATACCTTATATAGGCTTTACAAATCAGGCCAGAGTAAGAGTAATGAATAGTTCAAACCCTTCTGAAGGAGATACAAGTGACGCTGTATTCAGGATAATACTTGCTTATAATACATTTTCTGTTTTATCACCTCCGAGTTTTTCAAGGATAGAAACTAATCCTTCTAATTCCTCGGTTCAAAAATTTGAATGGGAAAGTTCAGGCAGTCATCCGACATTGAGATATAAATTTAAGATTAGAAAACTCGGTGTTGGCGGAGTTGATTATATTTTTAATAGTGATAATGAAGGCATGGATTCAGCCGTTAGTTTTAGAAAAAGTTTTCTGGACTCACTTGCTCAGGCTATAGGAACTATTGGCGATTCTGCCAGATGTATCTGGAGAGTATGGACTTTCAATGGAGTGGATTCTGCGGCATCGGATAATACATTTATAGTTACCCTTGTACGGGTGAGTGTTGGAATTAATATTGTCTCAACTGAAATCCCTGAAAGATTTAACCTTGAGAACAATTATCCAAATCCATTCAATCCATCTACTAAAATTAAATTTGACGTTGCTAAGCAGCAGTTCATAAACATAGTTATTTATGATATGCTGGGTCGAAAAGTTCAGGATCTTGTAAATGAAAAAATGCAGCCGGGAAAGTATGAAGTTGATTTTAATGCTGCATCATATTCAAGCGGAATATATTATTACAGGATGCAGACAGATGAATTTGTTCAGACGAAGAAAATGCTTCTGGTTAAATAATAAAAGCTTTTGTTAACAAAGTTTTATGTAAGCGGAATTAATTTTTACAAAGGTGTGCTGAGTTTAACTCATTACACCTTTCTATTTGCCGTTAATAATTTTGATCATGGCATCGTGAATCAAGCCGTTTGTTGCAAGAATTTCTTTGGTATAAATGGTATATTTTTCTCCGTTAAATTTTGTAATTTTGCCTCCCGCTTCCATCAATATAAGGTATCCTGCAGCAACGTCCCATGAATTGAGATTATATTCCCAAAATCCTTCAAAGCGCCCGCAGGCAGTCCAGCAAAGATCAAGCGCCGCTGAGCCAAGCCTTCTTACAGGCACATCTTCCATTATAAATTTTTTGAATACTGAAACGGGATCAGGCTTGAAACTGCTTGAATCATAAGGAAAGCCGGTTACAAGCAGTGATGATTTGATATTATCATTCACTGAAACAGAAATTTTTTTATCATTCAGATACGCTCCATGATTTTTTTCTGATAAAAAAAATTCGTTTGATATGGGATTAAAAACAACTCCCATGATTACTTCACCATTCTTTTCTAATGCGATCGAGACACATGTCAGTGGTATTGAATGTGCAAAATTTACTGTACCGTCTATTGGATCTATGATCCATTTATATTCTGATTCCTGGTAAAGTGAACCCGCTTCTTCAGAAAGAATATTATGACGCGGAAAATCTTCACGAATTATTTCAATAATCTTTTTTTCGGATTCTTTATCAATTTCAGTTACAATGTTTGAAATAACATCTTTGCTGTAAATATTAAAAACACCTTCAAAATTTTTTTTCAGTATCCTGCCGGCTTCATTAGCCGCCTTAATGAGTGTATTTTTCATTTGCAATTAAATTTGAAATTCCGCACCGTCATAACCCAATTCTATACCTTTGGGCAATGTAGCATTAATTTTATCGTGCAGAATATCATGAGTCAGATGAGTAAAGAATGTTTGCTCAGGTCTGACCTTTTTGGCAACTTCAATAGCCTGCTGAAGATTAAAATGCGTCGGATGAGGTCTGATACGAAGTGCGTTTACTATTAAAACTTTCAACCCGTACAATTTTTGTTGCTCCTCTTCGGATATTGAGCTGCAGTCTGTTATGTATGCAAAATCTCCGATCCTGTATCCGAAAATTTTCAAATCCCCATGAAAACATTCGACGGGAATAATTTCAACATTTCGAATTTTGAATTTCTCATTGTCGATATTATGAAACTTCACAAGAGGTACTGAATTAAATTTTATCAGTTTTTCGTCAAAAACATATCTGAATGTAATTTTCATTTCATCTATAGTATTTCGGTTTCCATAAAGGTCAATAAATTTTCCGTGTTTTTGTGTAATCTGCCGGAGATCATCCATTCCATTAATATGATCAACATGATGATGAGTGTAAAGTACTGCATCAATATCAGAAATATTATTTGTTAACATCTGCTGCCTGAAATCGATAGATGTATCTATTAGAAGTTTTAAACCGTCAACATTGATAAATGCAGAAGTTCGTAATCTTTTATCTTTTGGGTTTAATGAAATGCACGTTTCGCAGCTGCAGCCTATAACAGGTATGCCCTGAGAGGTTCCTGTTCCGAGAATAGTAACTTTCATTTAAATTTTTTCAGGATTCTTGGGTGATTACAATATTGGTTCTTTATCGATAAGATCTCGTATGTTGGGTTTCAGATACATGCCTTCCACTCCTATACCTGAAATGTTTTTTATTAAAATATTTATTTTTTTGTCCTGTTCGAGATTTCTGTTCAATAAAAATATCTTTTGTTCTCTCAATAAACAATAACCACCTTTGAAAGTACCTTTTTCAACTCTGACTGAATAACCGAGTTTATCAAGGATATCAATTAACTCGTCTATTAAGATATCTTTTTTTTCATCAACGACGGTAGGAGCTTGCTTTTTTATTAATCTGGACAAATCGTCTGAATGACATTTAAGGTTTGCTTACCCTGATTATTTGTATTCTTCTAATATAAGATCATCTTCTTCGTGAAAAATGTATTTATAACCATGCTCTTCAAGACTTTGCTTTTCCTCTTCTGTTATTTCCTGAAATGTTTTCTTTAGCGGCTTAAAAACAGCCAGCCATATTATTGTGTAATAACTCATCACTGCGATCCATGGAACTCCCCGCAAAAACCCAATTCGTTCACCGAAATATTTCAGAAGCTGATCATGGTTTGCCGGTCTTTGATTAAAAAGTATTATAAATTTATAGTCGATGTAAGATGTGTAAAGTTCTACCGGCACAAATACGAAAAATAGCATTGTACTCATTAGCAGCCAGGGATTCTCGCGCATATTAATTTTACAACTCCTGATAAAAACAATTGCCGAAACGAGAACGAATGCATAAAAGATCATTACCAGTAAGGATGCATCGGAGATCATTTTAAATATCTGAGTTTCTTCATCCAAAGGAATACTGGTCCTGAAATTAAACTCATCATAATTAAGAAGCTGATTTCCAATAAAAAACCTTACATTGATTGCTCCGAGCCAGAAGACAGCTGATACAATCAAAATAAATAAGGCATATTTTGATTTCTTACTTAACTTCACTGATTTTAAATATTTTTAAGAGATTTGAATTTAATCAAATTATTTTTTCTTATTAATGTAATTAATCGCATCTTATTTATGTCAATTTATGTCAATTTATGTCGTCAAAAAATATAAGCAGCAGTAATCAAATTTTATAAAATTATTTTATTTAATGTATCCGAAAATCTTATTGTGAAAAGTTTGAATTGTTCCTTAGAGAATGATAATATTTAGTTCATTTACCTGAACTTATATATTATGTAATTTAGCCAATAAAATTTTAAATGACTGAAAATAAAATTATTGAGATCTTAGCTAAAGTAAATGAACCCGTTCTGAATATTGATTATGTGACTCTGGGTTTTGTCAAAAATATTTCTCTAAATGGAAAAAATCTTAACCTTACTCTTGGAATTTCAGAATCAACAGGGGAAATCAGAGCGAATGCAATACAAGATATAATTAATGAATTTAAAAAAACTAAGGAAATCGATGCTGTATCAGTAAATTTCATTACCGGAATTACGGAGCATAAAAATGATAAAAAAACTTCAATTATTCCGGGAATAAAAAATACTCTGGCTATTGCATCCGGAAAAGGCGGAGTTGGTAAATCAACTGTTGCTGTTAATATTGCAATTGCACTTGCACAGCAAGGCGCAAAAGTCGGGTTGATCGATGCAGATATTTATGGTCCTTCAATACCTCTTATGTTTGGGGTAAACTCAAGACCGGGAGTAACCAAGATAGGTGATAAAAGTAAACTAATCCCCCTCGAGAAATATAATGTCAAGATAATGTCAATAGGATTTTTGATGGAAGAAAAGCAGGCTGTTGTCTGGCGAGGTCCAATGGCTTCAAGCGCTTTGAAACAGTTTATGGGTGACGTAGTCTGGGGTGAACTGGATTTTCTGTTATTTGATATGCCTCCGGGAACTGGAGATATACAGCTGACACTCAGTCAGACGATTCCATTAACAGCTGCTATCATAGTAACAACTCCCCAGGATATTTCACTGGCTGATGCAAGAAAAGGTTTGATCATGTTTGAAAAAGTAAACGTACCCACATTGGGTATAATAGAAAATATGAGTTATTATGAAAATACAGATGGAACCAGGGAATATATTTTCGGAAAAGGCGGAGGAAAAAAAATGAGCGATGAATATAATGTGAAACTTTTAGGTGAAATCCCCATAAATACTAAAGTCCGAATTGGCGGCGATGAGGGAAAGCCTGTTGTAACGGGAGATGAAAATTCCGAGATCTCAAAAATGTTTAAAATGATTTCAAAAGAAATTATAGGTGAAGTGAATTTTTTAAATGTTGTATCTAAAATGTCATCATCTTTAATAATTGAAACATAGAAGAGGACATAAAATATTTCAGTAAATTAATGTAAAGAAATGAAGCATAAAATAATTTTAGCATTTATAATAATGAGTATCTATTATGGATGCGGACCGGCAGGCGGTTCCGATTCTCCTTCTAATGCGGTAAAAGATTTTGTTTTAGCTTTGAAAGAACAAAATCCGGGAAAAGCCTGGAACTTTCTTTCTAAAGGTTCTCAAAAAATGTATGATGATATTGCAAAGAACAGAAATCAAAGCGGGAAGGAATATTTTGAAAAAAGCGTGTCAAATGTCAGTTCACTTGGAATGATGGGGATGGATTTTGAAGTTGTTGATGAAAAAAAGGACGGGGATCAGGCCGCTGTAATTATAAAAACAAAAGATCAGAATACTTCAGAATTATTTTCAGTAAAGGAAGATGGAGTCTGGAAACTTGATTACGCAAGAACGATTGAAGAAACTATGAAAAAAGTTGAATGAACTTAATTTTGCATTTAACTAATTGCCGGGAGTAGGATGTCTGAATTAAACTTAGAAAATGTTGAGAATGTTTTGAAAAAAGCGCGCCCTTATCTTCAGCTCGATGGAGGTGACATTGAGGTGTTAAATATCTTAGAAGGTGGAATCGTTGAAGTGCGCCTGCTTGGCGCTTGTAAAGGATGTCCCTTAAGCATGGTCACTCTCAGGGCAGGAATTGAAAGGGCTTTAATGCAAGAGATTCCGGGAGTTAAAAGAATTGAATCTGTTTAATCAAATTTAAATTTGTAAATTTTCCCGCTTACCCAAGTCTTTGAATGTACAACTTCCTGTGTCAAATCCCTGCACCAGATCTCCTTTAGTTATCAGATCTAAATAAATATCAATTATATCTTTAAATCCGATTTCTATTTTCCTGTTAAAAATTTCACATGATATTATATGTATTCCGTTGAATGCATAAAGATTTTTTTTCTCCGATCCGGGATGCTCTCTTCCTGTTAAATACATTTTTCCGTCAAACTCCAGGAATTTTTTTGTAACTCTCTTTTGAATTGCAAGAGTGGCCAGCGGTGATGATGAATCGTGGTGTTTGATCATTTCAGTAAGATCGAAATCTGTTTCGACATCTACATTTATTACAATAAAAAATTTTTCATTCTTGAAATACTCTGAAGCATTCAAAATACCTCCACCTGTTCCAAGAATTTCATTTTCTACAATAACTCTAACTTTAACTCCGAAATCATTTTCTTTAAAATATTTTGCGATTTTTTCAAAATGATGGTGAGAATTTACAATTATCTCATCTACACCATATCTTTTCAAATGTACAATTTGATAATTTACCAATGGCTTGTTCTTGTGCAGTATCAGAGCTTTCGGGATGTTATTTGTAAGCGGAGCTAATCTTGTACCAAAACCTGCTGAGAGGATCATTGCTTTCATTTTTTTCCGATAAATTTATTTGGCCGAATAATGTAAATTATATCAACAATTAGATTTATATTTAAGTCTTAATTAAATATTATAAACTCCCTGTAAAATATTTATTTCAAATGAATTTTATAAATCGAATTTCACAATATTTTAAGAACCGTGATACTTTAAAATATAAGTTTCACAAATTCATAAATAAAAATTCTGAATCAAATGAGAATTCTCCGCTGGTGATTATCTGGGAGCTTGGAGGTTTTGGAGATATTCTCAAAAAGAACGCAATTATATCCGCAGCACTGAAATTACGCGGCTACAGGACACATGCTATTATTTGTGACGGATCTCCCGTAGCTTGCATTCAGCGGGGATTTGAGAAGAATGAAAAACCTGAAGACTGGAGCAAAAAATGTCCGGGTTGTTTATATACAATGAAATATACAGCAAGCCAGTACAATGTAGAATATACACTTTCAAAAGATTATATCACGACGGAACAAATGATGAAGTTTGATGAGATTTCAAAAGTGATAGAATTAAATGATTTGTATGTATATAATTTTCTTGGGGTAAATGTCGGAATGCTGGCCTGGAGTACATTTGTCAGGTATATGAAAGGTTATGTGATTGAAAAAAAAGATGTAACAAATGAAAATGAAATTATACTAAGGAAATATTTTTACGCCGGACTTGTCAATACACATATTGCAGGAGAAGTATTGGATAAATTAAAACCTGTAAGCGTGTTCAGCTCACATGGGGTGTATGTTGATTATGCACCGATTATCCTGCTCGCATTTTTAAGAGGAATCAGGGCTCTGTGCTGGTCAAGCGGATACAAAATACTTCTTCATTATTTTACAGTTCCTAAGCAGCCAAATAAACTTGAGATCAGAGGGATCACTGAAAATGAATGGAAAAAAAGAGAAAGCAAATCTCTGACGGAAAAAGAAAATAAAATTCTGGATAAATATATTTTTGAAAGATTTAATAAAGGTAACAAAGAAGACTTTTTAAATTTATCACTGCCTGAATCAAAAGAGGTTTTAAAAACCAAACTTGGAATAAAAAATAATAATAAGATCGTATGCATTTTTTGTCATCTCGGATGGGACCTGTCTTTTGATCTTTCAACGATGCTTTTTGCAAACGCAAATGAATGGCTGGACGAGACTATAAAAGTTATTATTGAAATGAAAGAAGTAAACTGGATAATAAGAGTTCATCCGGGTGAACGGGTTTCCGGAAGTTTGTATACAGTTGATGATTATATAAAAGAAAACTTTAAAGATTTTCCTGAGCATATAAAGATCCTGTGGTCCGACTCTGAAATAAATTCATTCGGCCTGTATCAGCTTATTGATGCGGGCATTACTCTTTTCGGAACTGCCGGAGCTGAGCTGCCGCTATTAGGGAAAAGTATTATCTCGGGAGGTGAAGCCTATTTCTCGAACAAAGGTTTTTCGCTTGATGCAAAAAGCAAAGAAGAATATTATGAATATTTAAGATCTACGCCTGATCTTAAACCATTGAGCAAAGAGCAAATTGAAACAGCGCGTAAATATGCTTATTCGTTTTTCATACAAAGACAAATTCCTATAAATGTGATCAATAAATCAGAAGGACATTTCGGAAATATTGATATGGAAAAAATTGATCAGCTGCTTCCCGGAAAAGACTTAATTATGGATCTGATCTGTGAAAGTATCATTGAAGGTAAAGATGTTGTA
>JBDSYA010000189.1:0-4472 GCA_039925865.1 Ignavibacteria bacterium | reverse complement strand
GCATTTGCAAAGATCGACTTAAGTTATAAAAGTTTAAACTATTCCTTTTTTTACGGCAGTCTCAACGGCGATTCTGCAGGGCTTATTCCCAAACCTTTATCTTCAAAAAATATAGCATCGCATTATTTAAATATCAATTTTTCTCCTTCTTTCAAAATGAACTTCTGGGAATCAGTAATAATAAGTAATCAGCCTTTCAGTTTTACATATTTAAATCCTGTGAGCTTTCTTACATCTGCGGATCTGAGCTCGGGTAAAGAGCAAACTACTGAAAATAATGCTTTGATCGGAATTGATCTTGAATTTATTCCTTTGAAAAATTTTTCATTTCAGTCATCATTGTTAATTGATGATCTTACGTTTGGTACATTATTTAAAAAAGATTCTTTGAATGAAAATAAATTCGGATATCAGCTGGGTGCTATGTGGGCCAACGATCTTAACATGAGCATATCACTCGAGTTCACTCACCTTGATCCGTTCGTTTATTCACACCGGACAAACAAAAGTACTTATACAAATTATTCTTTATCTCTTGGCCACAAGCTTCCGCCAAACTCAGATGAAATTGCCGCAAAGATAAGTTTCGATTTGACAAACAGAATAAAACTTGATTTGCTGTTTCAGCATCAGAGATCAGGTGAAGGAATAATTTTAGATTCATCAGGAAAAATTATTGCTAACTACGGAGGTAATATTAATTTCGGCTTAGGTGATGCTTACCTGCGCACCAATGGTTTTTTAGACGGAATCAGAATTAACCGTGATATCCTGACTGCGGGCTTTTACTGGGAACCTCTGAGACAGTTTTTTATTGAAGGAAAATTTCAATACAGGATCATAAGAAATATTTCGGAAAGTATTACATTCAAAGATTCTTATTATTTTGCAACATTAAGAATTGAGTTGTAATATGACCGGCAATTGAATGAATGTATCTACAGAATTTGATTCCAGAGAATACAGGAATTCTAATAGTTCAGGTTATTGGGTTTAAGTAGGATACAGTGATAAACAATCTAAGATAAATATGTCAGAAAAGAAAAGTTTAGATTTTTTTAAAAATGGATTCCCGCCTTCGCGGGAATGACAAAAAAATCTCAGGCTGTAAACGGATTTTATTTTTTCATTATTTTGAACCGGTGTAAATGTTTTCAAGAGTAAAATCATATTTTCTGCAAAATGCTGATCAGAATAATGAAGATTCGATATCAAGTCACCTCAGGAAAAAGAGATTTGAATTTTTTAAAAAATATACAAAAGATTTTAATAAGCCCTTAAAAATTTTGGATCTCGGAGGAAGTGATTATTACTGGAAAAATATTGGCTGCTTAAATGATGATAATTACAAAATCACTATCCTTAATATTCATCCGCAGGAATTGAATGGTCTTAACAATACTTCTTTTATCGAAAAAGATGCAAGGGATCTTAGTTTTATAAAAGATAACGAATATGATATCATTTATTCAAACAGCATGATCGAACATCTTAATAATTTTGAGGAACAAAAATTATTAGCAAAGGAGATCCAAAGGATCGGGAAAAAGTATTTTATACAAACTCCGAATTATTATTTCCCGGTCGAACCGCATTTCCTTTTTCCATTTTTCCAGTATTTGCCTGTCAAAATAAAATCAAAGTTAATTTCCAAATATGATCTTGGCTGGTATAAAATGCAGGCTGATAAAAAAGAAGCATATAAAATCGCTTCGTCAATCCGGTTATTAAAGAAAAACGAGCTTCTGGAAATATTTCCCGGCTGTAAAATTTATTGTGAGAAATATTTCAGTCTCGACAAATCATTTATTGTTTATAACTAAGCATGGAAATTTTTAAGATAGGATTTTTATCCATAAAGCTGATCGATATAGTTGACATACTTATTGTCACTTATGTTTTCTATAAGCTTTATACTATTATGAAAGGGACAATTGCATCGCAAATTTTTATTGCGCTTGTTCTTATCATTGCATTTTCTTTCATAGCCCAGCTGCTGAACATGCAGGCTACGGGCTGGCTGCTAAGCCGGATCACTGACATCTGGGTCATTGCATTTATAATTTTATTTCAGCCTGAGATCAGGAGATTATTATTGTTTATCGGCAAGACAAAGGTCGCAAGAATATTCATGAAAGTGAACGTTGATGAAAATGTTAATGAGATCGCAGAAGCATGTTTTGATATGAAGGTAAGAGGTTGGGGAGCTTTGATTGTCATTGAAAGAAGTTCAGGTCTTAAAAATGTTGTTGAGACGGGAGAATTAATTCAATCAAAGATAAAGAAAGATATTTTGATCTCCATATTTAATCCTAAATCTCCCCTTCATGACGGAGCTACAATTTTAAAGAATGAAAAAATAGAGGCTGCAAGATGTCTGCTGCCGTTGTCCGAGCCTGAGAAAATTAGGAATAAAAATCTGGGCACGAGGCATCGCGCCGGGATCGGAATTACAGAAGTTTCAGATGCAGTGGCAATAATTGTTTCCGAAGAACGGAAAGTTATTTCAGTTGCAGAAGACGGCGAAATGATTGCATACGACAGCATTGAACAGCTTAAAGAAAGACTTGTCAAAGCCATGGGAAAAACTTCGGTGGCGAGTTCTGTAAAGAATATTTTTGAAGAAACGGAAACTGAATTTGATGAAAACAAAAAAGAATCAGACGAGAATATAGAAGAGAAAAACAAAGAAGAGAAAAACAAAGAAGAGTAAAATAAAGAAGAGTAAAATAAAGAAGAGTAAAAGGAAGAGTCGTATTTTGATCAAAGCTTAAGATAAAAGAAAAAAGATGAGAATTGAAAAGTCATGGATCTTAATACATTAAAAAGAAAAGAGCTTGTTGCAATTCTTTATTCTGCCGGAATTAAAGATAATGAAGTTTTAAAAGCGATCGGCAGAGTGAAGCGACATCTCTTTGTAAAAAATGAATTTATAAAATATGCTTACGACAATACAGCACTTCCGCTTGATTCAAATCAGACAATTTCACAGCCGTTCACAGTCGCGTTTATGACTGAACTTCTGAATATTAAACAAGGTGATAAGGTGCTGGAGATAGGTACCGGTTCCGGATATCAGTCAGCTGTTTTAAAAGAACTCGGTGCTGATGTTTATACTATTGAGAGGATTAAAGAGCTTTCCGATCTTGCAAAAGAAAAATTATCTGAACTTGGATATGATGTGCATCTCAAAAATGATGACGGCACAAAGGGCTGGGAAGAATTTGCACCATTTAATAATATAATTGTAACGGCCGGAAGCCCTAAAATCCCACGGCAGCTGCTGGATCAGCTTGCTGTTAACGGATTGATGATCATTCCTGTCGGCGATGAAGCTTTGCAGGAATTAGTATTGATAAAAAAAGTAGAAGTTGATGAAGAAAATATCACGACTATAAAATACAAATCAAAAAAGTTTAAAGATTTTAAATTTGTTCCGCTGATCGGAGAGGAAGGATGGAAAATTAATTAAGAGTTAAGAGTTACGAATTACGAGTTACGAATTACGAATTACGAATTACACCATTCACCATTCACCATGATTGATTCCTACTTTACAATTAAAGAACCTTCTGCTTCTGAAATAAAAATTAACAAATCTAAATTTATCCCACAGGCGTTTCCGCTAAGATCTCAATTAGAAATTCCGGATTTGATAAAAAGCGTTCAGAAAAAATTTTACGATGCGTCACATCATCCGAATGCATTCAGAGTGGGATTGAATAAAAATAATTTCCGTTCATCGGACGACGGTGAACCGTCGGGGAGTTCAGGAAAGCCTGTACTTGAAGCGATCGATAAATATAAACTGACAGATACACTGGTGATAGTGACGAGATATTTCGGAGGAATAAAATTGGGAGTTGGCGGTTTGAGAAGGGCTTACTTTGATGCTGCTGAACTGTGTTTGAAAGAAGCTGAAATTATTGAAAAATTAGTTACAGAAAATTTAGAGCTGGAATTTGATTATAAATATATGAATGTAATAATGAATCTCATTGAAGCTGAAAATTTAAAATTGCTTCAAAATACGTCTGATGAAAAATGTAAGTTGACATTAGAGGTTAGATTATCTAAAATTGAGAAGTTAAAAAACGATTTAACTGCATTAACAAACGGAAGTATAAGTATTTATTAGATTATAATTCTGCCCTCAGCGAAATCCCTCAGAATAATGTTGTATCATTCAATTTGATATGATGTTGACAATTATTATTAATATGAAAATTCTTAGATTATGAAAAAGATGATAGTAATTCTTATGCTATTGGGATTTGTGAAAGGATCTTTCAGTCAACCTGTCTGGAATCAGCAAAATAGCGGAACGACAAATAATCTGAATGAGATTTTTTCCAAGTCAACACCTTCAGGTCAAGCTTTATTTATTGTTGGCGATGAAGGAATAATATTGAAAAGTAATAACCAGGGACTGATTTGGGAAAAGATAAACAGCAACACAGTTTCTGACCTGA
>JBDSYA010000188.1:0-34632 GCA_039925865.1 Ignavibacteria bacterium | reverse complement strand
CCCAGAGGGATTCGTTTTTTTTCATAACAGTAAAACTTCAGAAAATCCAGATTGAGTTTATCCATAAATGAGCTAAAGAAAAGATTTAGCAGAATTAAATTGATCGTGTCCGATATCGACGGGACTTTGGTCAACAGTAATAATGAGATCAGTGAGTTAACAAAAGAGATTGTAAAGAAACTGCAGAAAAAAAATATTTTATTTTCATTAGCCTCACAAAGAGTTCACTCTTCTATCGTCCCGCTTGCAAATATTCTTGACATCAAAATTCCGTTTATTTCGCTTAACGGCTCACTTATTCAGAATAGTTCAGGCAAAGAAATCTTAAATAAATCTGTACTAAACAGTAAATATGTCGAGAAGTCAATTAAGCTAGCTGAGAAAGATTATGTAAAAATTGCTTTATGTTATAATGACCAGATCATTTATACCGAAGATAATTCTGTGTTAAGAGACTTCATGTCACGGCTCGGCACTACTTATACACTTGTCGACTCTTATGATAAGTACCGAGATAATGTTCTGGAAATAATAATGTCTGGAAATGACAGGAGAATAATGAAAAACATTCAGAGAAAAATGACTCCGCCGTTTGGACTTATCCTTAAAGTAAAATATTATCGTTCGCAATCTTTTCAGGGTGTTTACAATATCGAGATTCTTAGAAAGGGTGTAAGTAAAAAAACCGGTTTAAAGCTTCTCACAAAACATCTGAAAATAAAAAGAGATGAAGTAATGGTTTTTGGAGACTGGTACAATGACAGAGACCTGTTTCAGTTTGGCGGAACCAATATCGCTCTGGAAAATGCTGTAGATGAATTAAAAGATATGGCCGATTTTGTTTGTGATAAATCCAATGAAGAGGATGGCATTGGTCATTTTTTAAAAATGTTCTACGATTCTATAAGCAAAACATAAATACAAAACATTAATAAATGAGTGACTATGATAAGATCGCAAAATTTTATGACACCGTTATCGGAAGATCAAAGGAAGAGATAGAATTTGTAAAGAACAGAATTCATAAATATCATGCCGGTGCAAATTCAGTTTTAGAAATTGGCTGCGGTACCGCAAGTAACCTGCTTGTACTTTCAAAAAAATATGATGTAACCGGCATAGACATTTCACAGGAAATGTTAAAACTTGCAAAGAAAAAAATTCCCGAAGGAAAATTTCATTTATCTGATATTAAAAATTTCAATCTTAAGAAAAAATTTGATGTGATACTGTGTTTATATGATACTATAAATCATCTGACACTTTTGAGTGACTGGAAAAAAGTTTTTAAAAATGCTTATCAACATTTAAATACAAATGGCCTCTTCATATTTGATATTAATACTATCTATAAGCTCAGGAGTGTTTCGGAAATTTCACCATTGGTTCATAAATTTCGTTCTAATTATCTTATAATGGACATTAGAAAAATTTCAGCTTCCACATTCAACTGGAATCTTAAAGTATTTGAAAAGTTAAATAGTAATAATAAATATGAATTGTTTGAATCAAATATTAAAGAATCCTCTTTTGAAATAAGTAAGATTTCATTGGAGTTGTCGAAATTTTTTTCATTACTGAAAGCTGAGGATGAAACAGGCAGCAAAGTCAAAGCCGATTCCCAAAGAGTTTATTTTATTTGTAAAAAGACTGATTCAAAATAAATATTATGAAGAAAATAATTGAGTGTGTTCCAAATATTTCTGAAGGCAGAGATGAAAGCATAATTAATGCATGCGCTGAAGCAGTTAGAAAAATAAGCGGTGTTACATTACTGGATATTGATCCGGGCAGATCAACCAACAGGACAGTATTTACTTTTGTAGGGGACCCTGATTCTATAGTTGAAGCAGCATTCCAGTTCTCAAAAACAGCAATTGAATTGATCGATATGAGTAAGCACACCGGTGAACATCCGCGAATGGGAGCTGTTGATGTTGTCCCGTTTGTACCTGTTGCAAATTCATCTACAGAAGAATGTGTTGAATGTTCTAAAAAGTATGGTGAACGCGTAGGCAGAGAACTTGGAGTACCTGTATATCTTTATGAAGAGGCTTCATCGAATCCGGAAAGGAAGATGTTAAGACAGATCCGCTCCGGTGAATATGAAGGAATAAAAAATAAGATCTATAAACCTGAATGGAAACCGGATTATGGTCCGCAGGAATTTCTTACCAGGTCCGGTGCAACAGTTACAGGCTCAAGATTTTTTCTTATTGCTTACAATGTTAACATACTCGGCACAAAAGAACAGGCGCACAAAATTGCTTTGAATATTCGTGAGCAGGGCAGAAGTGAACAAGAACCCGGCAGACTGAAAGCGGTAAAAGGGATCGGATGGTTTGTAGATGAATACAATATGGCACAAGTTTCAATGAATCTTGATAACTATATCATTACTCCTCCGCATATTGCATTCGAAGAATGTTCAAAGGATGCAAGATCAATGAAACTGGCAGTTTGCGGAAGCGAACTTGTAGGATTAATTCCTCTTGATGCAATGCTGAGTGCAGCAGATTATTATATTCAGCAAGAGAATTTATTTATTCTTGATGAGAAACAAAAAATCCGTCTTGTTATTAACAGATTGGGTCTGTCATCAATTTCAGAATTTGATCCGGATAAAAGGATCATTGAATATATGATCAGAGAAAAACAGAATGAACCTCTTGCATCATTAACGGTAAGAGATTTTATAGAGTTAGTAGGTGCAAGAACATCTGCACCCGGCGGAGGAAGTGTGTCAGCATTAATAGCATCACTGGGGGCTGCTCTTGGAGCCATGGTGGGATGGATGAGTTATGGAAATAAAAAGTTTGAGCATTTGGATCCGACAATGAGAAATCTCATCACACCACTTCATAATAAAATGAAAGAATTGATCCCGCTCATTGATGCTGATACAGATGCATTTAATGATTATATGACTGCAATGAAAATGCCAAAGAATACAAACGAAGAAAAAATACTTCGAGTTGAAAAAATGCAGGAAGGTTTGAAGAAGGCTGTCAATGTTCCATTGTCTGTAATGAAGATTTCAGATTCGTGCTGGGAAAGCATGCTGGAAATGGCTAAGCACGGCAACATCGCATCGAAGAGCGACCTTGAAGTAGGTGCAAAGTCACTGGAGACAGGCATTTGGGGGGCTTTCAAAAATGTTGAGATAAACCTTCCGACGATCGAAGATGTAAATTACAAGAAAAAAACTTTAGATGAGGCAAATTTTATACTCGAAAAAGCATCGAAGAGTTTGAAAGAAGTTTGTGCTACAATTGCGAAGAGGTAAATGAATTATAAAAACAGATTCGTACCGGGAGCCCTGTAATATTGATTGAATTACCCTTAACTGAAATAATCAAGTTTTTTATTTCTTAAACGGTCCTGAAGTCCTGCCTGTGTGAAGGTTTTAAATTAATAGTTCTTGAATCAAGCTTTAATTATTATTAATTTACAAACATTGCAATTTCAAACTCTGTCAATTTACCCTGTATATCTTGCACTAAACCGCATATTAACTTTCAACATTAAATACAAAAACAGAGATTTATTAACTGAATGTTAAGATTTGAGAATATGAATGAAAATTCAGATTTGAGTAATAATAACAGCTATAAAGAATTCACACTTAAGGATTTTTACAAAATATATCGGGAAAAACGTAAAAAGATCATAATCATTTCACTGATTGCCGGTCTTATTGCCGCATTTGTAGTTTACTTTGTAATGGATCCTATCTTTTTATCATATGGAACAGTAAAGACTTCAGGCAAAGTAGTGGGTTTAAATTTCGGAATTCCCGGATCTGAGATCGGTGATTTTGGAGAGGTATTGACTGGTACTTCATATACCAAAGAGCTTGCATTCTATGAAAACATTTTGAACAGCCGAAGGTGTCTGGAAGAAACTCTTCTAAAATTTAACCTGATGGAAGAGAATAATTATAAAAATATGCAAAGGGCTGTCAAAGATTTTCGCGAAAATATCATGTACATTGTAAAAGATAAAGTTTCAGGGACTATGGACGTCGGTATTTATCAGAAAGATCCCGCCAAAGCAAAAGAGATAGCAGAGTTTGTCATTCATCAATTGGACAAAATTAATATAGAGCTTAATCTGCTCAATGCGAAGAATCAAAGGGAATTTATTGAAGAAAGATACAAGCAATCCAGTGAAAAACTTATCTTCGCTGAAGACAGTTTAAAATTATTTCAGGATGATTACGGCATTTCTCCGGATGTCCAGATAAGAGCCGCTTCTGAAATTGAACTGCAGCTTGAAGCCGAAATTGAATCAGAGAAAATCAGCCTTGAACTGCTGCAAAAAATTCTCAGCCCAAACCAGGACGAGATAAAACTTATGCAGGATAAGATTAGCGCTCTTGAAAAAAGACTTTATAAGATTCAAAATTCTTCTGATGGAACATCAAAGCTTCAGCTTAAGGGTTCACCGGATGTTGTACTGAAATTTGTCAGATTAAAAAGACAGGTGGAAATTCAAAATAAAATTCTTTCCGTTTTGTTACCGCTTTATGAACAATCAAAAATAGAAGAGAAACGAGAAATCCCTACCATCCTTGTACTGGACCAGCCATTTATTCCTGATGAAAAAACCAAACCAAAAAGAATTATTACAATACTAGCAGTAATGATCCTAGCAGCTTCATTTTCCTACGCATACTTTTTCATTCGTACTCAATTAAAAAGAATTGAAGGCATTAACACTTAATAAAATTAGTTCGGATAAGCTTAGTCTAACTCCAGAATTGTTATTGCTTTTTATTCCCCTGACTTTTATAACAGGTAACTGGTATTTATCAGCATTGAGTTTGACAGGAGTTTTTTCTTTTATGCTTCTGCGTTACCTTCGTTTCGGGGATCATGAGTTTACAGTACCAAACATTGTACCATGGCTTTTTATCCTGACATGGGGACTCTATGTGGTATATATAACTCCCGACCCAGTCATTGCAGTGAAATATTATGTTGGGACAATACTGATTCCGTTTCTGATATTTATAATGTTTGACAATTTAAGGCTCAGTGATAAATTTTTAACTCATTTTGTTGATGCTATGTTGTTATCAGGCGTAGTCTTAGGGATGTATTCCGTGTACACTTTTTTCTCTTATGGCATGAGGGATGGAATGAGAGTTCCGTCTTTTTGGAATGACTTTAACATGGTGTCTTTATATTTCATGATACTCTTCATGTTTAACCTGGCGTTTATTTTAAAATGTGCGAATAATTCAAAAAAAATATTTTATTTTTTCACGATCTTTTTTATTAGTCTGGGTATATACCTCACAAAAACAAGGGGTGTCTGGCTGGCGATAGTAATCTCGATCGCGATCTTTGTTATCAAAAGACCGAAGATAATTATTCCTGTTATAGTGATCTTTGGTTTAATGGTACTGGTGTTTTATAATATCATTGAAGACAGATTTTTATCAATTATTAATTTCGAACAGGATAAATCTTCTCTTGGACGGCTGCAGGCCTGGGTTTCAACAGTTTTAATAATTCAAAATAATCCTTTCTGGGGTTATGGTTTTGATACATACCATCTTTATCAGTTCGATGTAATGCCTTATTACATTGTCGAAGTTCCTCATCCTCATAATACATATCTCAGAACAATTCAAGAAATGGGATTGATCGGAGCCGTAATTTATTACTATCTGATAATTAAGGCTGTCTTCTATTCATTTAATTTTCGGAAATACGTTACTGATCCCACCTACGTTAAATATTTAGATGGCTTGCAGCTGAGTCTTGTCGCATTGCTCATTGCTTTTAACTTTGAACCTTATCTGAGTCTTTTCGGAACTACTACTATCGCAATTTGGATATTGGTTGCATTGACCTTCAGGATCAGGAAAAATGCCCGTATAAAAAGACTTGAACTGCACGGTTTAAATAATTTAAAATGAGTAAAACTTCAAAATTATTTTCAAAATTATTTTTGATCGTTCTCCTCATAAAAGCATTTGATGTTTTTAAAAACCTTGTAATAGCTTCATTGCTGGGGGTATCCGACAATGCTGATATTTATGCTTCATTGATTATTATTCCTGACAGTTTAATTGTTTTACTCGGACTTGATACGATCAGGGGAGTTGTTAACAGCGAATATGCGCACTTTTATACAAAAGGTGAGATCAGCGATATGTGGAATTCATTTAACAACCTGACAAATTTTTTATTCTGGATAAGCCTGGTAGTTGTAATAATTGTTTTATTTTTTAATGCCGCAATTATCGGAGTATTATTACCGGGCTTTATCGGTGATAAAAAAATGAAGGCAATTGAGATCTCATTCATTATTTTTCCCATCGTATTTTTTAAAGTTTTTATAGGATATTTTCATTCAGTTTATAATTCGGTGAAAAGTTTTTTCCTGCCCGTTATTTATCCTGTTATCATAAGTGTATTTCTCCTTATTTCAGTATTACTGCCTTATTATAATAATGAAGTTATTTTTAATATTTCCATTGCAAACCTTATTGGCAATATAGTTTTATTTATTCTGATGTTAACAGGTTTAAAAAAGATTGGTGCAGCTTTCAAATTTAAAAAACCATTCCTTGACCCGATATCTACCAAGATCCTTAAAGGATCTTCAACCATACTTGTACTTGTGATCTGCAATCAGCTTTATTTATTTTCAAGAAATTTTTTTGCATCCTACTTCGGTGAAGGCGCAGTATCAGCTTTACATTACTCGGGTACAATTACCAGTGTAATAATTTCAATGATTTTTGCCGTATTTTTTACAGTTTTGATATCAAACCTCTCTTCATTTTTTTCCGATGAACAGGTTGAAAATGCACGCACACTGTATCTTCAGACAATGTCATCATTATTATTCGTGTTGATACCTGCTGTGATTTTATTTATTGTTTATGGAAAAGAAATATTAAGCGTCGTTTTTTTAAGAGGAAATTTTACACAAGCCGGTATTGAAATGACGACTAAGCCTTTTTTCTGGGATGCACTCTCTCTCATTACTTTTATATTATATATAATTCCTACTGCATTATTTCTTGCAAAAAAGGAATACAAAATCCTGGCTAGGATCGGCAGCGTAGTTTATTTAGCAGGGATTGCGATTAACTATATTCTCAGCAGCTATTTCGGTTTTTATGCGATCTCCATGGCGACCTTTTTTGTAACCGGAATTTATGGGATTTTACTTATTCTTTTTTCTCAGAAGTTAATTGGAAAATTAGAAGGTTTTTCAATTAGAGTTTTAATGATGCTTTTTAGCGGCTTAATTTCTTATTCTTTATTGACACTTTTTAAGACTTTGTTTTTTAGTAATTTCATATCTGACAATTTTCAAAATCTTCTTTTAATAATTTTTGCAAACCTGTTAATTCTAGTTGTAATCTATTTATTTACAACCACTTTGTTCAAGGTCAATTTCACAAAAGAACTTATAAAAAGCATGAAAAAATAGTTCTTTTGCAAAATTGAAATTATTCATATTTGATGACTGGTTTTATTAAACTATCAATGAATTGATAATTAACTTCATTCTTCCCTTTGCCGGAAATAAACCGATCGGAGGATTTAAAATAGTGTATGAATATGCCAACAGACTGTCTGAACGAGGACATAAGATAAATCTTATTCACCCGTCTTATACATTCAAAGATAGTTTTATAAATAACATCAAATATTTCATTTCATATTATTTCAGAAAAATTAATAAAAGCTTTTTGCCGGAGTGGTTCAGCCTGAATAAAAGAGTTAATGTAATGTGGATCCGTTCTATAAAAAATAAGTGTATTCCCGATGCTGATATACTAATTGCAACTGCGTGGAGGACTGCAGCTTGCTCCTCAAAACTGAATCCGGAAAAAGGAAAAAAATTTTATTTCATTCAGCATTATGAAATATGGAATGGACCTGAAGATGAAGTTATTGATACCTGGAAGATGCCTTTTAAAAAAATTGTTATTTCAAAATGGCTTCTTGAGATCGCAGAATCATTAAATCAAAAAGCAGAATATATTCCTAATGGACTGAACTTTAAAGAGTTTGGAATTGATAATAAACCAACTGAAAGAGATTCAATGAGAGTAATGATGCTATACAATGAATTGAAATTCAAAGGATGCGAATCCGGGATAGCAGCTTTAATTGAATTAAAAAAAAGTAATAAAAATTTGAAGGCTGTTTTATTCGGAGTACCCGTCAGACCTGTCTCACTGCCTGAATGGATCGAATATTACAGATCTCCGGATAGAAAATTATTAAGAAAATTGTATAATGAATGTTCAATTTTTCTGAGCCCAAGCCTCAGTGAAGGTTTCGGACTAACTTCTGCCGAAGCTATGATGTGCGGAGCCGCGCTGATCGCAAGCTTTACAAGCGGTCATAAGGAATTTGTTTTTGAAGGAGATACTGCGTTAACCTTTGAGCCGGGAAATATTCAACAAATAATGGACAAAGTTTTATTTCTGATTAGGAACAATGACTTAAGAATAAAACTGGCTCTGAGATGGAATGAATTCATTCAGACATTTACATGGGATAAAGCAGTGGTTAATTTTGAAAAGGCTTTAATGAGTGATGACTAAATTTATAAAAAAAATTATTTCTCAAACCGGAGATCTCATTTTCTTTTTTAAAAAGAAGGAAATAAATAAGAATAACATTAGAAAAATTCTGATAATATCTCTTTACTTCCGGGGTGATGTGCTGTTCAATACACCGTCAATAAAAATTCTTAAAAAACTTTTTCCTGATTCAGCGATTGATGTTTTGGTGAAATCAAGATCGAAGGATATTTTAAAAGGTAATCCGGATATCAATGAACTCATTGTTTTCGACAATATTAAAACTGCAGATTATAATGACAGCACGGGGTTAATGATCAATGAGAAGCTTTCACTTATTAAAAGGATAAGGAAAGAGAAGTATGATCTCTGCATAGATTTCACGGGAAAATATTCTACAGGTTTGATAGCTTTACTGGGAGGCTTTAAATATTCAATGGGCCTCAACTATAATGGGTTTGGCTTCTGCTATTCAAAATTTGTCAACATAGACACACAAAATACTATCGGACATCTTTCGGAAAAATACTCAAACATAATAAAGGAAGGATTGAGCATAAATGTAAGTGAGTGGATCAGCCTGAACACAAATTCAAATAAAAAGTGTGAAATATTTATTAGTAAGTCCGAAACTGAAAAAGCAAATCATTATATTAAATCACTCAATATTCCTGAAGACAAACCTTTAATTTGTATTCAGATAACTGCAGGCTGGAAAGCAAAAGAGTGGAGTGAAAAAAAATATTCCGAACTCCTCACAAAATTACTTTCAAGAGATTATTCATTTGTCCTTATTGGCTCTGAAGAAGATAAGTCAATTAATTTCAGAGTCTTAGACAGTATTTCTCCTGATCTTAGAAAATTTTATCTTTCTCTTCCTTTAAAAATTAATGCAGCGGTGATCAGGGATTCAGATGTTTTTATCGGAAGTGATTCGATAGGTCTTCACCTTGCAGGTGCTGTAAATACTCCCTCAATCGGAATTTTTGGACCAACAAATCCTGCCTTTTCAAATCCTGCCGGAGAAATTCACACAATTATATATAATAAATTGTATTGTTCCGCAAGCGATAGCTCACAGTATTGTACGAGGAATGCAGGTAAAACGTGTGCAACTATTGATTGCATTAAAAATATCACTCCTGATCAGGTCATGAAAAGTATTGATATTTTATTGAATAAATATTTTTATAAAAAAGAATTGAAGCTTGAGAAAAATTAAAGTCCTTCATATTTCTCCTGATTCAGTAATTCACGGAACTGAAAGGCATATTCTTTCAATATTGAAATATATTGATCTTAATGAATTTGAAAGCTTCGTCGCATTGCCTTCCGAAGGTGATTTTAAAACCGAGCTGGGGAGAATGAATATTAAGACTTTCATTGCTGGACGAAAACACGGATACAAAAGTAAGCTCGAAGGACTGTTTGGTAATGACACCAGAGCGCTTTATAATTTAGTCAGAAAAGAAAAATTTGATATTGTGCACTCGCATTTAAATTCTTACGGTGGTATTATCGCAAAATTAGCCGGAGCCCCTGCCATTGTTCATACCCGGCATGGTGTTTTCTGGGATGAAAAGGATCTCAATGATATTTCTTTTCTAAGCAGAAATTTTCAGAAATTAAAATCAAAAGTTTTTGATAAAACCATTGCAATAGGAAAATACGAAGAGAACACCCTTACTGAAAAATTTAATTATAGCCCCAATAAAATTTCCAGAACAATTAACGGAGTAGATATTGAAGAAATAAATTCAAAAGTAAATAAGCTCAAAACAAAAGAAGAACTGTTTGGTACATCAGATCTGATCATTGGGCTCGTCGTTCGTTTAGAAAGACAGAAGGGGTTAGATTATCTTTTGGATGCAGTCAATTTAATAAAGGACAGAATTGACGGAATAACTTTTGTCGT
Organism: Ignavibacteria bacterium; assembly: GCA_039925865.1. GTDB lineage: Bacteria > Bacteroidota > Ignavibacteria > Tepidaquicellales > Tepidaquicellaceae > JBDSYA01. The sequence goes on along the minus strand of JBDSYA010000188.1, from coordinate 24,154 downwards.
TATAGGCAGCGGCAGTTTAAAGAACGAATTAATCACCAAAAGAGACATGCTGGGGCTTGAAGATAAGATTTTTTTTTTAGATTACAAGAAAAATATTCTTGATTATGTTTACAATTTTGATTTTATGATACTTACTTCATTATGGGAAGGGCTTTCGTATGCAGTCCAGGAGGCAATGGCATTGAGTAAACCGGTTATTGCACTCACCTCTCCAAACGTTTCAGGTGTGAAAGAAATTATTGTTCATGGACAAACAGGATTTCTCATTGAAACAGATTATGCAAAAGAATTAGCAAAGCATATAATGATCTTAGCAAAAGACATTAACTTAAGATTAAAGTTTGGAAGAGCTTCCCGAGAGAGAGAAAAAGAATTTTTTCCTGAAAGACAAACAGCATCAGACATGGAAAATGTTTACAGGGAATTATTTAAAGCTTCCAATACCAGGGACTTGAAGATTTGAGAATACTATTTATATCATACGATTTCCCATATCCGCCAACCGGAGGATCCATCAGCAGAGACTATAATCTTATAAAACAACTTTCAAAAAATCATGAATTACACTGGATCAACAGGACCATTAGAGGCGATATCAGGCAAGAGTACATCGATGAAATGGACAAATACTTTAAGAATATTAAAATAGTGAAATGGGATTATAAACAAAATATACCGGGCTTACTCAAAAGTTTTTTTACAGATATTCCTTACATAATTAAAAGGTTTGAGTCGGAAGAAATGAATAAAATTGTGAGAGAAACTATTAATGATAACGTGTTTGACCTGGTATTATGCGATCATATATACCTGACACAATATCTTCCGGATAACATTACTGACAAAATTCCTGTAATCCCGAATAATGAAGACTGCGGATTTACATATTATAAAAGGATGACTGCCAATTCAGGATTTTTAAGAAGTCTTTATGCAGGATCACAATGGAAGAAACTATTGAATTATGAAATAAAGGTTTTAAAAAAGTATAATGTATATATCACAACTTCCGAAAAAGAAAAAGAAATGATATCCGGATATTATGACAAAGCGGAAATTTGTGTGATCGATAATGGAGTTGATACGAAGTTTTTTTCCGAAAGAGATAGGAAGGATCACAGTCCTAATATAATATTCACAGCATGGTTTAAATATTATCCGAATGCTCAGGCAGCTATAGATTTTGTAAAAAATATTTTTCCAAAGATTCAAAAAGAAATCCCGGAAATTAAATTTTACATAGTTGGGAAAGAGCCTCCTCAGAAAGTAATGGACCTTCAGAAAATTGAAAATGTCTTCGTCACGGGATATGTTGATGATATAAGGGAGTATCTTAGAAATGCAGATGCTGCAGTAATACCGCTTCAGATTGGCGGGGGAACAAGGTTAAAAATATTAGAGGCCATGTCCATGAAAATCCCGGTGGTATCAACACATTTAGGAGCTGAAGGACTTGAAGTTGAAAACAGGACAAACATTCTTCTTGCCGGTAATGATAAAGAATTCGCAGAACATGTAATTGAAGTTATCAGGGATAAACAACTATCCACAAATTTGACTGACAATGCACGCTTATTAATGGAAGAAAAATATGATTGGCAAAAGATCGGGAACAGGCTTAACGATTTTATTAATTCATTTGTAAAAAATTTCAATAAGAAATGACCTACGATCTTCTTATCCAGATAATTAATTATAACACAAAGAAATATCTTGCTATCTGCCTCGAAAGCCTTTTTGCGGATCTTAGCGGATCAGGAATTAATTATAAGATTATAGTCCTCGATAATAATTCAAATGATAATCTAAAAGAACTTGAACTCCTTTATTCAGATAATAACATCTCTTTCCATTATTCAAAAATTAATTTTGGTTTTGGCGGAGGACATAATTTCATATCGAAAATGGATGACAGCCAATACACCCTTATTCTAAACTCAGATATAAAATTCATAGAGAAGGATTCAGTGAAAAGATTGTACGACGGATTGAAAGCTTCAAAACTTTATAAAGTGTCAGGTCCGAAATTAGTGGAAGAAAATATGGTGCAGCAAATGTTTGATCATGGAGAGCTCTTCGGAATATATTCATGGATAAAAAATAATTATGGTTCGTCATACTGGAAACCAAGAACAAAGCAAACCCAGGCTGCCTGGGTCTCAGGGGCTGTTTTTCTTATTGAAACAAATTTGTATAAAAGTGTAAACGGATTTGATAAGAAATTTTTTTTATACAAAGAAGAGGAAGATCTTTGCAAAAGGATCAGGGATTCAGGAGAAAAGATATTGTACGATCCGACTGTAAGTGTAATGCATTACGGACATGTTGTTGCCAAAAGAAACGAACATTTTTCTAATTCAATGAAATACTATCTGGATAAACATTTCAGAAAAAAATTAAGCTATAAACTTTTAAATGCGTTAAAAATAATTAAAGACCTCATCTTTCATGGAAAGGTAAGAGAACGGGAATGATCTTTTTAAATTTTGGAAATAAAATCTTTCTGGTCATCAAGAATCATAATTAAGATTTGCAAACTTTCAGAATCATATTAAAGTAAAATAATCTTCATTTCCAAAATAATGATGCCTTATAACTTTAGCCCTGACAAGGTTTACAAGGGTTCTACTCGCTCTTCTTTCAGATATATTTACAAGTTTCTTAAAACCCTTTACAGTAATTTTCTCATTTCGATTTAAGAATTCAAATAGATTTTTTTCAATGTCGCCGATAGATATCTGAAGTGCGGGTGAATCAGAATGTGAATTTTTGAGTATCTTCACCGTCTCTTTTGATGCCTGAATACTTTTATCATTAAGTCTGATATAAACTTTGATCTCATCCGAGGAGTCATCCAAAATTAGTCTGTGCGGCTTATTCGTACTTTCTTCGATATTTACCACTACAATATCCTTTTTTTTCAGAAGCATTATTTCGGTATCAAATTCTACTTCAGGCTCGCAATAAAATTTAGCCGCAGTCCTTATAAGCTCAAGCTCCCCTTTTTCACTTTCTACTCCGATTATAGTTTTATCATCATCTACACCAAAAAGTATTTTTCCGCCTTTTGAATTTGCAAATGCAATCATTTCTTTAGCTATCTTTTCGGGTGATGAAAATTTTCTTTTGAATTCAGTTTTATCGTTTTCTCCGTCTTCTATTAATTCGTTGAGCTCTACTAAATACATTTAATTGTTTGTTATATTGTTGTTTGTTGTACTAATATTTGTTTGTCAATGTAATCCTGCAAAATAATCTGTGCTGATGCGCTGTCCACAAGCCCTTTGTTTTGCCTGCTTGTTCTCTTTAGTGGTGATTCTCTGATATAACTTTCTGCTATGCTGCTTGTAAATCTTTCATCAAAAAAAATAATTTCAATTTCAGGAGAATGATTCTTGAGCCGTTCTTCCAGCTTATTCCTGAACTCTTCAACCTTAAGTGTCTGCTGTGTTTTTTCAGATTTCATATTAAGCGGATAGCCGAGAATTATCTTTGAAATAAATTCTTCACCTATTATCTTTAAAAGATTATTGAAAAAATTAATATCATTTTTAATAAACTCTCTTGAAAAAGAATACTTTTTATTTTCATCAGTTACAGCTATGCCTACTCTTTTTTCTCCAAAATCTATACAGAGGAACTTCGTGATCTTTTCCAATTTTTATTTTAAATGTTATTTCTCAGAATATTTTTCCTTAAGAAAGTCTTTCAACTTTTTGCCGGGCTTAAAGTGCATCTTCCTTCTTCCTGGTACATATATCAATTCACCTGTCCGGATATTCCTGGCTTTTGGCTTAGGTTTTGTTTTCTTGACTTCAAATACACCGAATTCACGAATTTCAATTCTAAGAACCGGATCTGCTTCCATCAGCAGTTCACGTATTGATTCAAACAATGAATCCACTATCAGCTTCTGACTCAAACGTTTACCAATGAGCTTTTCATCCATTCTATCTTCTATATTTTTTCTTGTGTAAGTTTTAACTCTTCCGGCACTCGTTTTTACAGCATTCATTATAAGATGATAGTTTCTTTAAACCTTTTGAAATATAACAATGATGAATAAAGAATCAGACCAAGGGAAATAAAATATAAATAAGTATTTATTTTTATTAATATCGGGTTATTTATAATTGAAAATAATAAAGTGAGACCAATACTGAAGACTGCAAGCTTTCCGGGATAATTAGACATGAGGCGAATATTTTTCTTGTTGTTCAAATATAGTCCGAATGCAAAAATAAACAGATCTCTTAAAACTACTATGGCAACAAACCAAAGAGGAATTTTGTTCAGATAAAGCAGGATAAGTGCAATAACGATTACAGAGATCTTATCTGCAAGGGGATCGATGATCTTACCAAACTCAGAAACCTGATTTAACCTTCTTGCCAGATAGCCATCCAGAAGATCCGATAAATACATACATAGAACTAAAATTATTATTAGCGTATTTTTACTTTCAAAATCAAATAAAAGAAAATAGCTTACCGGAATTAAAAGTACTAATCTTAATAATGAAATTATATTTGATGCAAAATAAATCTCTTTTTGTATTTCCACGAACAGAAAATAATAAAATTAAAAAATAAAAGTAACAATCAAATAAACTTATTTGCTTTGAACAAAATTTATCTGGATAATGCTGCCACTACTAAAGTTGATGAACGAGTTCTTGATGCGATGATCCCATATTATAAGAATAATTTTGGAAATTCTTCTTCTCTGCATTCTTACGGTAAGTCAGCAAAAGTGCTTCTGGAAGATGCAAGGGAAACTGTGGCTGACCTTATAGGCGCAGAACCTAAAGAAATTTTTTTTACCAATAGCGGGACTGAGTCAAATAATTTTGCACTGAAAGGTCTTGCTTACAGTTTTCTTGCGTCAAAGAAAACTCACATTATCACATCTGCAATTGAACATCTTTCTGTCCTTGATACGATTAACTATCTTAAAGCTAAATTTAATTTCAGAATATCTTATATAAAGCCGGACAACAAAGGAAAAATCTCTCCACAGGAAATTAGCAGTCTTATTGAGCCTGAAACTTTTTTGATCTCTATCATGCATTCAAACAATGAGATCGGTGTTATCAATAATATCAGTTATATTGCAGCAATTGCATCTGAAAACAATATTTATATGCACACTGATTCTGTTCAAAGCATTGGAAAGACATCCTTTAATGTCAGAGATTTAAATGTAAATCTGGCAACTCTCTCCGCCCATAAAATTTACGGACCTAAAGGCATTGCAGCTTTATACATTAAGGATAAAACTCCTGTCGAAAAATTTATTCACGGAGGCAGCCAGGAGCGTGATATGCGTGGCGGTACTGAAAGCATAGCTTCAATAGCAGGTTTTAAAAAAGCTGTTGAGATATTAAATGAACAAATGGAAGATGATATAATACATTATTCCGAATTAAAAAAATATTTAACTCATAGTTTGATCACAGCTTTCAATAGCGGCCTTACTTTAAATTCTTCCTATGAGAATTCATTGCCAAACATAGTGAATGTTTCTCTTGAACCTGACAAAATAAAATTTGACGAAGAAATGTTACTTATCCGTTTAGACTTGAAAGGTATAGCAGTATCCGGTGGCTCCGCTTGTTCATCCGGCACTCATCAGCCATCTCATGTTCTTATCGGGCTTGGAAGAGACAGAAAATCAGCATTAGGCTCACTAAGGATTTCATTTGGAAGGGATAATACTTTTGATGAGATCGATTATCTGGTAAAATGCTTAAAAGAAATTTTAGTTTAATATCTATTTTGTTTCTTTTAATCCCAACTCTTCACCCGGAAAATCTTCGCTGCTAATTCTTCGTTTTCTAAAGATAAGATCTTTTATACTCCGTACAATACCTGTGAAAATGTAAATCAGGCAGAAAGCAAATGAACCTTCGCCTTTAGTCCACAGTGTCAGTATTAATGCAATTATTACCACAATGAAAATTACCGGATTTTTTTTTATTGCATATAATGAAGGCTTTGGAAGGCTGTCATATTGAAATTTACTCACCATAAGTATGGGCAGTAAAATTGATAATACTATGAGTACGATCTCACTGACGGAAGAAGAAAATATTTTATCGTGATAAAACAAAATATAACTTACTATCGTCATAGCAGCCATTGGTACAGGCAGGCCGTTAAATTTATTTTTATCAAATCCTACAAGCTGAACATTAAATCTGGCAAGCCTCAATGCAGCAAAAACCATCAACAAAGAAGATAGAACTATTCCAATGTCACCGAGCTGATCCATGTAAATATTGTATAAAAGAAAAGATGGAGCAGCTCCAAAGGAAATAACATCCGATAAAGAGTCAAGCTCAACGCCAAACTGACTGGCTGAATTAGTCAGTCTTGCTGCCAGTCCATCAACAGCATCAAATAACGAAGCATAAATTATAAAAAGGCAGGCATTTGTAAAATCACCTTTTGCGGCAAAAATTATTGACATAAATCCGCAAAAAGCATTCAGAACAGTGAATAAACTTGGCAGGAATTTTCTTGAAATTAACATCTACAACTCGGCAATTATAGTTTGACCACCCACTACTTTTTGATCCATAGTTACCAGTATCCTGGCATCTCTTTTAACTAAAATATCGACTCTTGATCCAAACTTGATCATACCAAATCTTTTACCGGCTGTAACTTCAGATCCTTCTTCAATATCGTAAACGATTCTTCTTGCAACAAATCCTGCGATCTGTTTAAATAAAATTTTATTACCAGTTGAAACGCTTAAGATCCCAATCTCTGATCTTTCATTTCTTTCAGATGACTTTGGATCGAATGCAACAAGATATTCGCCTTTAACATATTTAATAAATTTTACCACTCCGTCTAAAGGTATTCTATTAACATGAACATTCAATGGTGAAAGAAAAATACTTATTTGCTTTAAAGGTTCACCGGCTTCAAAAATATTTTTTTCTTTGTTGAAAACATCCTCTATGACAACGACCTTGCCGTCAGCCGGCGAAAGGATCTGGTTAAGCTTAAGATCATACGGAAGTTTTCTTTCAGGATCACGAAAGAAATACAATGTAAAAACCAAAAGAAAAAGAGCCAGAGCTATCAACAAAGATTTTATTACAATATTGTTAATAAAAAAAGATGTTAAGATCAGAACTGAAACTACTATAAATACTTTAATGATAACATCTTTACCATAGCCGGTTAATTTAATCAACTTATCCTCTTTTTGATTTCACTGTATGCCTCTTCTATTTCACCAAGATCAAATCTGAACCTGTCTTTATCAAGCTTCTTGTTTGTTTCCAAATCCCAAAAACGGCATGTGTCAGGAGAGATCTCATCGGCAAGTATAATATTTCCATTTTTATCTCTGCCAAATTCCAATTTAAAATCAACAAGCTTAATTCCTTTTTCAAAAAAGAATTTCTTCAACAATTCATTAATGGTGAGCGCCATATTTTTTATAGTATCAAGTTCGAACCTGTTTGCGAGCGCCATTGCAAATATATGATCTTCTGTGAATAAAGGGTCACCGAGTTCATCAGATTTCAAATAATATTCGACAATAGGATTTTCTAAAACTTTTCCTTCTGCAAAACCAAATTTTTTAACAAGGCTTCCCGCCGCAATATTTCTACAAACTACTTCAACCTTGATAATATCTGCTTTCTTAACGAGCATTTCCGTATCCGAAATTTTTTCCAGGAAATGGGTCGGTATTCCGTTATCTTTAAGGTGTTCAAAAATTACTGAAGTAATAAAGTTATTAAACTCACCTTTACGGGAGATCTTATCTTTTTTTAAACCATTAAATGCGGTGGCATCATCTTTAAATTCCTGGAGATAGATGTTTTCATCTTCAGTTGAAAAAATCTTTTTAGCTTTTCCTTCATACAGAAGTTGTATTTTCATTAAATTGTTTTTATAAATTACCCATTTTAAAAGTAAGATTCTATTGATTAGGAACTTGTATACAGACCACTTAAGCGTTAAATACAAACATTAAATTATCCGATTTAGAAAATGAAGTATTTGAAAAGGGTAAATTAAAATTAAAAAATTTCTATTAAGATTATCAATTTAAGATTTTATATTTTGTCAATATGAAAATGACCTCTGGATATTTCTTGCGGGGTTTTTTATTACATCACGAAAAATTAACACCTTTTGTCATCCTGAGCGAAGCGAAGGATCCAGAAACATTAAAGCTCGCTAACAAGTGTTCATTGAACTTCAAGTGAATGTAAGTATCATTTAGGTTCATGGATGCTTCGCTTTGCTCAGCATGACAAAACAATTTTGGGAAATTACTTTGCAAGAGTAAAAGCTTGTTATACGTTGTTCATAGAACTTCAAGTGAGTGTAAGTATCATTTAGGTCGTGGATGCTTCCTGCCTGCTGCAGGTAGGCGTTTTGTTCAGAATGACAAAACAATTTCAGCATGACCGACGAATAACAATTTCCGATTTTCTATTAAGATTATTAATTTAAGATTATATATTTTGTCAATATGAAAATTCCACAGGAAAAATTTGAAGAAATTGCACAGGCAAATGATATTGTAGATATTATTTCAGGTTATATACAGGTCAAGAAAAGAGGCAAATCTTTTCTAGCGGTCTGTCCATTTCATCCTGATAAAAATCCGTCTCTTCACATATCTCAGGAAAAGCAGGTCTATCATTGTTTTTCATGTAAAGCCAGCGGCAATGTTTATACTTTTGTTCAGAATTTTGAAAAGATCACCTTTATAGAAGCTGTAGAAAAGCTAGCTTCGCGCGCCGGTATAGTATTGAAGTTTAATTCCCGAGAGCCCGATCTTTCAAATGAAATTTCAAAACTCTTTGAAATTAATAAATCGGCTTTGAAATTTTTTCAACGTAATCTTCAAAACCTTTCCGGAAGCGAAAAAGATTTTATTTACAAATATCTTGAAAAAAGAAAGATAGATAAAAAATTAATTGATAAGTTCGGGATCGGATATTCGGATAAGAGCTGGGACAGGTTGCTTAACTACTTTTCAGAAGAAGACATTTTCAAAAAAGTTGAAATTGAAAAGGCAGGATTATTGATTCAAAGCGAAAAGGATCAAAATAATTTTTACGACAGGTTCAGGGGAAGGCTTATGTTTCCAATTTTCAATGAAAACGATAAAGTGGTTGGTTTTGGCGGCAGAAAATTATATGAAGATGATCATGGAGGCAAATACATTAATTCTCCCGAAACAAAGATCTATAACAAAAGTAAAATTCTTTACGGGCTTAATTTTGCTAAAGAAAAAATACGTTATCATGACAATGTAATTCTTGTGGAAGGTTATATGGATCTGATATCTTTATTCAGAAATGATATAGAAAATGTTGTTGCTTCAAGCGGAACTGCCCTCACAGAGGATCAGGTAAGACTAATCTCCAGGTACACAAAAAATATATATATTCTTTTTGATTCCGACTTTGCAGGCATCAAGGCTGCGAAAAGAGGCATTGAAATAATTTTAGAAGCAGGTCTTGAAATAAACATCGTAACGCTGCCGGACGGTGAAGATCCCGATAGTTTTATAAATAAAAACGGCAAAGATGAATTTCTCAAACATCTCAATAAGCAGAAGTCTGTGATAAATTTTATTTCTGAACTTTATGAGAAAGAAGGAAAATTAAAAACTGTAAACGATAAAACTTTTTTTATAAAAGAGATTGTGGGTTACATCGGAAAAATTCCCGATAAAATAAAAAGAGCATTTTATTTCAAGGAAATTGCAGCCATGTATTCATTGTATGAATCAGACCTTAGAGATGAATTTGAAAAAGTATTGAAGAATAATAATTTAAAGAATTATCCGAAATCATCAGTCATAATTCCTGAAAAGAAGAATCTAAAAAATGAAGATCCAAATGAAAAGATCTGTCAGGAGGAACTTGACCTAATAGATCTTTTTATCAACGGAAATGATGAAGCGATATTATATCTTGAGAATAATCTTGAAACAGGGTTTATTAAAAACAAAATGATAATGGGAATAACTGAATATTTTCTTGATGAATATATAAACCGGGGAAAGATAGAATTATCCAAAGCTCTGAATGATCTTGAAAAAGATGAAGAAAGAATTCTAATAACAAAAATTGCATTGAATCAGCACGAGGTCAGTGAGATGAAAAATAATACAAGGGAAATGCTTCTTACCGGATCCGTAGATCCTGAATACAGCATAAAATATGCAAAGGATGTCATTAAAAAATTTCGTGTAAAAGATCTGGAAGAGAAAAGAAACAGTATGAAAAGAGATCCATCACTTATGCTTGAAGCATTTGAGATAACAAAACAAATAAACGAATTAAAAAAAGCAGATTAAAAGATTATTTTTTGAAATTTTTAAATAGAATATTCTGATAATATATAAAAGTATTCATGTATTTGATTGAACCAATTGGGTTTGTAAAGAACAACCGTTCAAAAGTTGAAGATGATTTTTGGGGAGATGAAATTTCTGAAATTATCATTAGTGAAAAATTTTCAGATAATAATCTTAAAGGCTTACTCGAATTTTCACATGCGGAAATAATATTTTACTTTCACCTTGCAGACATTTCGATAAACAGCTTCACACCGTCTCATCCGCGGGAGAATAAGAATTTTCCACAGGTAGGAATTTTTGCTCAAAGGAAAAAATCCCGTCCGAATCTACTTGGTACGACTATTGTTAAAATTATCCAATCTAATAAAAACACTCTTACGGTTTCAGGATTGGATGCGGTCAATGATACACCGGTCATAGATATCAAACCGGTATTTAAGGAATTTTTACCTCAGGATAAAATCATGCAGCCGGACTGGTCTACAGAACTTATGAAAGATTACTGGTCAAAAAAAAGTTAACGTAAAATTTTTTAAATAGAATATTAAGTTTGATTTTAATTGATTAATTTTAAAAAGAATAAAACAGGCTGATGTCGCAATTAAAACGAAGAGATATAAGAATAAAAGTAATGCAGGTTTTGTATGCTCATGAAGTTTCACAGGATGAAATTGCAAAGGTTAAGAAAGATCTGTTATCGGAGATCAAGGAAGAGGACGGTATTGATTTTGCTAACAAGCTTATCGATTACGTTTTGAAAAATGAAAAGGTTATAGATGAATATATTCTTGAGAAAGTTGTTAACTGGGAGTTAGAAAGAATTTCACTCATAGATAAAATGGTTTTAAGGATCGGTGTGGCGGAATTGCTTTACTTTCCGGAAATACCCCCAAAAGTTTCAATCAATGAAGCAATTGATATTGCAAAAGATTTTTGTACAAGAAACAGCGGTAAATTTGTGAATGGAATACTTGATGCCGTACATGAAAAGCTTAAAAAGCAAAACAAACTTAATAAGACCGGCAGAGGTCTTCTCAATTTGAAAAAGAGAGAAAATTCTGAACCTTCAGTAAAAGATCAAAAATAAATTTCATACTGGCCTATTTCTTCCAAAAGAAAACTGAATGAAGAGTAAGTCCCAATTAACTTCCTGGTATTTTTTTGATTTCGGTAATTCTTCCTACGCAACTATAATCGTTGCATTTGTTTTCGCTGTATATTTTAAATCTGTTATTGCTTCGAATGAACCGATAGGTGATTTTTATTGGTCACTTTCGATAAACATTGCAATGATCATTTCAGCAGTTCTGAATCCGGTATGCGGTGCTATCGCTGATTACACTTCCAATAAAAAAAAGTTTCTGATCTTCTTCACCATACTGTGTGTTATCCCAACTGTACTTATGTATTTTACTGGGGAAGGCACAATTCTCCCGGCTATTATCCTTTTTATAATTTCCAATATTGGTTTCCAGACAGGAATAACTTTTTATGATGCTTTCATTCCTGAAATAAGTGATCCTGCATCTTACAATAAAGTTTCAAGCACTGGTTATGCTGTGGGATATATCGGTTCAATAATTTCCGTTGGTTTGGTTTTCCCATTAAAAGATAATCCTAATTTGTTATTTGTAATTTGCGGATTATTCTTCCTGATCTTCTCTCTGCCTCTTTTTCTTTTTCTCAAGGAAAAGAAAATTGCAAAGGAAAAATCAGATGAAAAACTTATTACATATGGTTTCCGAAAAGTTTTAATTACTCTGAAAAATATAAATCAACACAGAAATCTTAAAAATTTTTTAATATCATTTTTTTTATATATCGATGCAGTAAATACAATAATATTTTTTGCAGGTATATATGCAAGCACCACTTTGAATTTTGAAACTGTAGAACTGGCGATATTCTTTCTTATTGTTCAGATAACGGCTATGCTTGGATCGTTCTTATTTGGCTTTGTTGGAGATAAGATAGGATTGTTAAGATCAATCTTTATTAACCTAATAATGTGGACACTGATAACTCTTGCTGTGTTTTTTACGAATGATAAAACATCGTTTTATGTGATCGGAGGATTTGCAGGTACTTTTCTAGGATCAATTCAGAGCCTGTCCCGAGCAATGATGGCGAGGCTGGTTCCACTGGAATTTAAAACAGAGTTTTTCGGGTTTTACTCACTGTTCGAAAAAACGTCGACTTTACTGGGACCCATGACTTTCGGCTTGGTATCCTGGCTTAGCGGATCACAAAAATTTGCAGTTTTATCGGTTGGAGTTTTTTTTATAATGGGTATGCTGTTGCTGAAAAAAGTTAAAGAAAAGGAGTTTGTAAATTTTGCATGATGAAATAGAAAATGTTTTAGATAAAAAACCTGAGTTTGATCACCTTATAAAATTGCTGGATGACGAAGATGAAAATATTTATTCAAATGTCAGAGAAAGATTTCTTCTATACGGTGATGATACAACCGGTTTCCTCAAACAATACCTCAATGACGAAAATTATATTATCAAAAAAAGAGCTGCTGAAATAATATCAACTATAAATTTTGATAATATCGAAACAAAATTAAAACAGATCTCTAACCGGGGAAGTAAGAATTTACTGGAGGAAGCACTACTGCTGATAGGAACATTCGGATATCCCGATCTTGACCCTGAGATTTACCGCACGATCTTTGATAAAATGGCTCAGGATATTGAAGAGGAGCTGCTTCAGATAAATAATAATATTAAAGATATCCTGCCTCTTGAAATTCTTAATACAGTTAATAATTATCTTTTTTTTAATAAAGGATTTAAAGGTAATTCAGGAAATTACTATAATCCGGACAATAGCTATATCAATAAAGTGATAGATTCAAGGACAGGTATTCCGATAACACTTTCAATCATTTATATTTTAATTGCGCGAAGATTAAAACTGCCTATTAGCGGGATCAATCTTCCCGGACATTTTATACTTAAATATGAGGATAAAAAAGATCAGTTCTTCATCGACCCGTTTAATAAAGGTGTTGTCATATCCATGAAAGAAGCTTCAGAATTTATAAAGAAGATCGGGATGGCAAAAGAAGAGTTTGATAAAATCCCTTATCTTAAAAAAACCGGGGATAAAGAAATTGTGTTGAGGGTTTTAAGAAATCTAATAGAAATTTACCGAAAAGAAAACGAAACTATTAAGATCGAACAATTGGAAAGACTAATGCTTTGCATGGCATAAATATCTAATACTTCATCTTCAAACCATTTATTATAAAAATGAACTTAAAGACCTTTCTGTTATTACTAATTTCATTTGTGTTCTCAACACATGAAATTGTAATTGCTCAGGATGATTTTGAACTTGTTCAAAGTATTCCATCCGAAACTAATCTCATTGATACGAACCTCTCAAATACGTTGGATGTCTGGCTCAAAATGATTAATGATGCCAATTCCAAAATTAATATTGAGACATTTTATTTTGCAAATAAATCAGGTGAGCCGTTGGAACAGGTTATTGAAGCTTTGAAAAACGCGGCTTTAAGAGGAGTGGAGATCAGAATAATTGTGGATTCAAGTTTTTATGCAAATAACGAAAAGTCAGTTGATATTCTTGATCAAACACAAAATATAACAATTAGAAAATTTCCTGTAGGAAATATTTCCGGAGGAGTTATGCATGCCAAGTTTTTCATTGTTGACAATAAGAATTTATTTATTGGAAGTCAGAATATGGACTGGCGGTCAATAAAGCATATTCATGAAATAGGGGTCAGGGTAATGAATGATGATTTAGCCGGCATGTTTAATGAAATCTTTGAAACTGACTGGAGACTTTGTGAAGGAAGTTACTGGGGCTTAGTTAATCAGGGTATACATAAATTTGTAAATCTTGAAAACCCTGTTACAATAAATTCAGATGAATATGGCAAAATAATTTTGTATCCCGCATTCAGCCCTCCCGAAATAAATATGGCGGGTTTGAATTCAGAAGAAGATGAATTAATTAAAATAATCACCAATGCCGGAAAAAGATTATATATACAGATATATTCATATTCTCCAAGAAAACAAAAAGAAAATTCTTACATCAGGATCGACAGCGCTCTAAGGGTTGCAGCTGCGAAAGGTGTGGATATTCGAATTATTTTTCCGGACTGGGCCATAAGAGAATCTTCAATTGATTTTATAAAAGATCTCTCGCTTGTAAAAAATATTCAGATCAAGTTCATCTCTTTCTCACAGCACAGCAGCGGATTTATACCGTATTCCAGAGTGGATCACAGTAAATATTTTATTGCTGATGATAATTTATCGTGGATAAGCACATCAAACTGGGAATGGGGATATTTTAATAACTCGAGGAATGCGACTTTAATTATTAACAGCGAAAAGATTAACAATAAACTAAGTGAATTATTTAATGGAATCTGGGAAGGTTCATATGTAGAATTTATAGATGTTGACAGGAAATATGAAACAGTTAAACGTAATTAGCTAAGTAACCGATGATTAATTAAATCCACGAGAGAGGAACTTATTATTTGTAGTTTGACTTTTATTGACTTTACATATAAATTAATTACCCCTTATTAATAAACTAAACTAAAAATAAATTACTATGAAAAATTTAATTTACTTTTTCCTTTTTCTTTTCCCTTTAGTATCCATTGCTCAGGAAAGTGATAATTTCGAAGCAATACCGCAAGAAAGAAATTGTTCAACAATGGAAGTATTTGACAGACTAACTTCAGAAGATCCTGGTTATAAGCAAAGACTGGACGCAATTGAAGTTCAGATCCAGGACTATATTAAGAATAATCCGCAAAATGATAATCTTGTAATAAATATTCCGGTTGTTGTACATGTTGTTTACAAAACAACAACACAGAATATTTCCACAGCGCAGATTCAGTCCCAATTAAACATTTTGAATCAGGATTTCAGAAAACTAAATTCTGATGTGTCGGGCGTTCCTACAGCTTTTCAGGCCAGTGTTGCCGATTGCCAGATAAACTTTTGTCTGGCAACCCGCGATCCTAACGGAGCAGCAACTTCAGGAATTACACGAACTTCGACAAGAACAAGATCTTTCTCCACCAATGATTTTGTAAAGTATACCAGCAAGGGCGGAAAGGACGCATGGGATAGAGATAGATATCTGAATATCTGGGTTTGTAATTTAGGTTCATATCTGGGATATGCGCAATTTCCCGGAGGTCCGGCTGCTACTGACGGTGTTGTTGTAGGATACCAATATTTTGGTAATACAGGAGCTGCTGTTTATCCTTTTGATAAAGGCAGAACTGCCACGCATGAAGTTGGTCACTGGATAAATTTGAGACACATTTGGGGTGATGATGGAACAGGCTGCACTGGAAGTGATCTTGTAACGGACACGCCCAATCAGGCTGATGAAAATTACGGATGCCCGGGTTTTCCTACCATCAGTTGTTCAAATGGTCCTAACGGAGAAATGTATATGAATTATATGGATTACACAGATGACAGATGTATGTTCATGTTTACAATCGGTCAGTCAAGCAGAATGAGTGCTGCATTGAATGGTACAAGGGCTAGTATTCTGACTTCAAATGGTTGTACACCTCCGGCTTCACCGAGTGGACAAGAAAATGACAACTTATCTAGAGGAAACGATAAAGTTTTCAAACTATATCAAAATTCTCCGAATCCGTTCAATCCCACAACTTCTCTAAGCTTTAGTTTGCCTTTCAACTCAGATGTATTGTTAAAAGTATTTGATGCTTCCGGAAGAGAAGTGAACACATTAATTAATTCGTATCTTGAAGCTGGTCAGCATACAGTACAATTTGACGGATCTATTCTTGCATCAGGTGTTTATTATTACAAACTCACAAACGGAACTTCTACTGAAATAATGAAGATGATATTGATAAAATAAATTTTATTCAAAAATTTCTTAATAATTAAAAACCCGGAAGTTTAATTTCTTCCGGGTTTTTTTTTAAAATAAAAACCTGTATTGCCTCCTTTAATTATAAAGAATTTTTGATTTAACCCATCCAGACTTGTTGTAGAGTCCTTGTTTAACAAGTATAAATAAGAACTTATGGTAAACCAACATAGTCCATCTGTACCATGAGCAATAGATAACATTGCTTCAACCTCAATTACCAATAATGTATTTTATCATATTTTCAGGATTTAAGGATAAGGATGTAATTATAAATATAGCAGTTTCAATTGAAGATAATCCTGTATCAAAAAATTTCACAAATTTAATTTTCACTGATACATAATTCGGCAGCCCTCTTCACGGAAACAACTCAAATGATCCGAGATCAATAGAAAACAATATTGTTAATTTCACAGATTCACTTCACTTCAATTCAGTTCATGTATACGGTTACGGAAACCTTGGAGGAGGGTTTGCTGATGATATAACACTTAATGACTTGCTCAAACCATTCCTTATTAAATTTATTAGCATCTATAGGATCAATTTTTTCAGGCAAATGAAGGATGTTCTTCTCATTATATTCACTTAAATACTCCTTTTGTCCAGATCCAACAGGCAATATTTGATAAGAGCAATAGATTAAATTTTGTTAACTTGATTGCAGGAGATTTTTTTAACATGTCTTTTGCCTCTAACGGGTTTTACGATTATAAGATAATAGTACCCTCCTGCTGATCTTTTATATAGATAGGTTTTTTCTGTTGACATCGTATTTATTCCTTTCCTGAGGTAAGGTAAGAATATTATGAAAAGTGGTAACCAAAATGGTTAACAAAGTAATACCAGAATTGTAATATTGAAAGTAATGCAGAAGAGTTGATCTGAATATAAAAACCCCTGAAAGCCAGTAATATCAGCGTGTTCAGAGGTTTCCACTGTGCCCGGGATCGGAATCGAACCGATACTGCCTTTACAGGCAACAGGATTTTAAGTCCTGCGCGTCTACCTGTTCCGCCACCCGGGCTTTTTAATCGAAACTAAAATCGGGATTTTAGAAATTAATTACAATTCAGTTATAGGATAATCTGACATAATCTGATCCCTCATCGTTAATTTTAAAAAATATATACTTTGAAAGTTTATAAACATCCGTTTTTGAATTTAATGATACTTTGCGATGTGAAATGTTGACTTATTGTCGGATTGTATTAAATTTTTAAAAGTAATAAGTTAAAATAAATTTATGAGTAGTTGTAATTTCAGAACCGGATTTGGTTACGATGTGCACAGGTTTTCCAAGGACCGGAAGTTGATTCTTGGAGGAGTTGAAGTACCACATGCATTTGGATTGGAAGGGCATTCAGATGCCGACGTTTTACTTCACTCGATTTGTGATTCTTTATTGGGTGCAGCCGGATTTATGGATATTGGTAATCAATTTCCTGATACTGATCAGGATTTCAGGAATATTTCAAGTTTGATATTACTCGAAAGATCTTTTAAACTTATTTCTGATCAGGGTTGGAAAGTAAGTAATATTGACTGCGTAATATTACTGGAAGAGCCTAAGATCAGTAAATATACAAATGAAATGAAGAAAAATATTACAGGAATAATCGGAACAGAATTCATCTCAATCAAAGCAACAACCTCTGAAGGCATTGGTTTTATTGGAAGAAAAGAGGGTTGCTCAGCTTATTGCACAGCTTTGATTTATAAATAATTTAAGTAATTAATAAACCATTGGGATTTTTTCAGAAGATTGATGAGGCTCTTTTTTATTTTGTAAATGTCAGCCTTGCAAATCCTGTTACTGACAGACTTATGCCTTTCATTACAGAGAGGAATAATTGGTTTATTTTTTATGT
Source organism: Ignavibacteria bacterium (assembly GCA_039925865.1). Taxonomy (GTDB): domain Bacteria; phylum Bacteroidota; class Ignavibacteria; order Tepidaquicellales; family Tepidaquicellaceae; genus JBDSYA01. The sequence goes on along the minus strand of JBDSYA010000188.1, from coordinate 6,011 downwards.
GCTGATATGGCTCTATCTCATGTTTAAAGGCGGAAGGCGGGGAAAGATCACCGCAATTCTTATAGTTCCATTGATCTTATTGAGCGATCAGTTTTCTAATAATATAATCAAAACTTTTTTCCAGAGAATAAGACCATGCCATATTTTACCGGACATAAATTTACTTATCGGATGTTCGGATGCATATTCATTTCCTTCTATACATGCAGTAAATAACTTTGCAGCTGCTACATTATTTTCGTATTTCTATCCACGTATGAAATATTTTCTTTACGCCGGGGCATTCATAATCTCTGTTTCAAGGATCTTTGTCGGTGTTCACTATCCATTCGATGTTATTGGAGGAGCAGTCATAGGGATATTATTCGGGTTTCTAATGATTTATTTATGGAAATTAATTAACAATAGATTTAAATTATTAAATGATAATTCCCCAAGCTTGAATTGAAGAGCATTATAAATTTTTATATCATCAATTGAAGTTTAATAAAAGAAATTTCTATTCGATCGTAATTGCAGGTTTACTATACGGACTTTCCTTCCCTCCGGTTAATTTATTTTTCATGATATTTTTCGCGTTAGTCATTCTCCTTGAGATAGTTGAAAGGTGTTTGGTTTTGAAGCAAGTTGTTATCAGGACCTATTTAACATTTTTTATTGCAGGGTTGATCGGAATTTCTTGGATATCCTTAAGTGGTATTCGTGATGGTGCCGATCCATTCCTGATCATAGGCGGATTATTGATAATGCTGATCTATCCTATATTTTTTGTATTACCGATGATACTATTTTTTTATATAAAAAAAAATCTCCGGGAAATAAATGTTATTTTATCTTTGATCTCTTTTCCATTCCTCTGGGCAGGTTTTGAATATATATCTTCCGCTTCACAGATAAGTTTTCCATGGCTGTTAGCCGGAAATTCACAATCATATAATTTAAGTAAAATTCAGTTTTCAGAAATCACCGGCGTTTTCGGTATTTCATTCTGGATAAGCCTGATAAGTGCTCTCATATGGTTAATATTTTATAAGGTCAAAACGAGATCATGGCGCATTACTTCACTGAAATCCGCTATCATTGCTATCATAATTATTTTTGTTTTTTTTCTTCCTGACATTTATACTTCTTTAAATAATTTGCAGAGTAAATTCTCTGATTATAAAAAAGAAGGTGAAATAAAGGTAGGCGTCCTCCAGCCTAATATCGATCCATGGAAAAAATGGGGCGGTAAGCAAGTTGATCTTATAAATAATTATGTTGAAAGTATAAAAAAAGTACATTTTGAAAACCCGGATCTGAATTTAATTGTACTGCCTGAAACAGCTCTCCCATATTATTTTCGTGAAGGTGCATTTGAAGTTAATTACAAAATTCTTAAAAACTTGTGTGACAGTCTTAATATTCCCTTCATGATTGGTACTCCCGATCTTCAGATTTACAGTGATCAGCAAAATGCGCCAAATGATGCAAAGAGAATGAAAAGTTCAGGTTTAAAATACGATACTTACAATTCTGCTTTTTTATTTGAACCGGGCAAAGATAAAACTGAGTATCAAAAGCATTATAAAGTTAAGCTTGTTATCGGAAGTGAGCGAATGCCGTATCAGGAAGTTTTCCCCTTTACAAAAAGTCTCGTAGAATGGGGTGTTGGGCTTGGAGCTTGGCAGATCGGAAACGATACAAACATTTTTACAATTAATCCGGAACAGAAATTTAATACAGCCATTTGTTATGAATCAGTTTATCCTGAATTTTTTGCGGATTTTGTTAACAGAGGTGCACATTTTTCTGTGATCATTACTAATGACGGATGGTGGGGTAAATTTTTTGGTACTTACCAGCACAATCAATTTGCAATTTTTCGGGCTGTTGAAAACCGAAGATGGATCGCAAGGTGCGCCAACACCGGAATCTCGTGCTTCATCGATCCATACGGAAATATGTATAAGGAAACGGATATAAATGTTAAGGCGCAAATTGTTCACAACATAGGACTAAGTGAAGAAAAAACTTTCTACACTAGGCATGGTGATCTGTTTGCTAAAATATGCCTTTATTCCGGTTTGATTTTTTTTGGATTAAGTTTTTTATTACGAAAGAGCAAATTTTAAAAAGTATCATTTATTCTCTTGGAAGAGATAGGAAATATTTTCTATTAATTGTTCAAGGAAATTCTTATCAGTTTCATCAAAATTATTCAGCTTGCCGCTGTCAATATCAAGAACCCCTTCAACTTCTTTACCGATCACAATAGGAATTACAATTTCGGATTTAGATAAGGAATCACAAACAATATGTCCCGGAAAGTTATTTACATCATCAATAATTATAGTTTCTTTTTTGGCTGCTGCTGTTCCGCATACCCCTTTGCCAAAAGGTATTCTTGTGCACGCCACCCTTCCCTGAAAAGGTCCCAGCACCAGTTCATTATTTTCTTTTAAATAAAATCCTACCCAGATAAAATCTTCAAAGGAATATTTTAAAGCCGATGTAATATTTGCAAGGTTGGAAATGAAATTTTTTTCGCCGTCTGTTATCGACTTTATCTGAGAAAGCAGTAATTGATATTTTTTCTCCTTGGAAAGATTTTCAGAGGTCTTTAATTCAAAACTCATATTTGAGATATTTTATAAATTTCATCAAAGCATGGATTGAAATTCTTTTTCATCTATTACTTTAACCTTTAAAGATTTTGCTTTTTCCAACTTAGAACCGGCATCAGCACCGGCAATAACGTAATCTGTTTTCTTACTTACTGATGAGCTTACTCTGCCTCCAAGGTCTTCAATCATGTTCTGAATAACATCTCTTTTATAATTTTCAAGTGTTCCTGTTATAACGAATATTTTGTTGCTGAAATTTGAATTACGTACATCAGATGATTTCCTTTCTGAAGAAAATTTCAAACCAGCTTTTTTTAGCCTGTTGATTAAATCAATATTATTCTTATCTTTAAAAAACTTAACGACGCTTTCAGCTATTTTCGGTCCTACCTCGTGAATACTGAGAATTTCAGATTCGCTTGAGCTGATCAAATTATCTATGTTTTCAAAATGCTTTGAAAGTATCTTAGCCGTTCTTTCACCTATATGACGGATGCCAATACTGAATAGTACTTTATCAAAAGGTTTATTCTTTGACTCTTCAATAGCCGCAAGCAGGTTGTCAACACTTTTAACTCCAAATCTTTCTAAGCTGATTATTTTATCGCTGCTTTTTGCCAGATCATATATGTCAGCAAAATTTTTCAGAAGATTTTTTTCAATAAATATATCAATTATACTTTCTCCAAGACCTTCGATCTCCATTGCATTGCGATGAACAAAATGTTCGATTCGCCCCTGTACCTGAGCTGCGCAATTATAATTAGGACAATAATAGTAAACCTCTTTATCGGGTTTTTCAAGTTTAGTATTACAGACAGGACATTCAACCGGGATCTTAAAGGGTTTAGAATTTTTCCCTCTTCTGTCTTTGATCACTTCCAGTACTTTAGGTATGACATCCCCGCCTTTCTCGATCTTAACATGATCACCAATGCGAATATCTTTTCTCCTGATCTCATCAAAGTTATGAAGTGTAGCCCTTGATATAGTTGATCCCGCAAGAAAAACCGGCTGAAGATCTGCAACAGGTGTGATCGTTCCTATCCTGCCGACCTGGCAAAATATATTTAAAACTTTAGTTTCTGCTTCTTTCGCTTTGTATTTATATGCAATTGCCCATCTCGGTGACCTGGAAACATACCCAAGAATTTCCTGCTGAGGAATAGAATTAACTTTAACAACTATTCCGTCAATATCATGTGGAAGCGAATCACGCATCTTCTTGATTTTATCCGCATATTTTTTTACTTCATCAATGTTAGCTGACTTAGCATAATTTTTATTCACCGGAAACTTCAACTCTTCCAGAAGCCTGATCCCTTCAAAATGTGTCATGATATTTATCTCATCAGTATAAATCGAATACGAAAATAATTGCAGCGGCCTGGAAGCTACGATTTCCGCGTCCTTCAGCTTTAATGTACCGGCAGCAGTATTCCTCGCATTGGCAAAAATTTTTTCACCTTTTAATTCCTGCTCTTCATTGATCTTAATAAAGTCATCTTTCTTAAAAAATACTTCACCTCGAACTTCGAAGTTTTTACATTTATTATCTGATACTGAAAGAGGTATAGACCTGATTGTCTTTATGTTTTGAGTTATATCATCACCTTTCATTCCATCTCCACGAGTTGCGCCTCTGATAAGTTTCCCATTTTCATAAATCAGCGAGACAGCAAGCCCGTCAAACTTTAGTTCACATACATAATCATATTTTCTTCCATCAAGAATATTATTTACCCTATTATCAAAATCGATCAGCTCTTCAAAATTATAGGAATTAGAAAGTGACAGCATTGGAATTTTGTGATGTACTGTCTTAAAGATTTTGGTGGGTTCTCCTGATACTCGCTGAGTAGGAGAATCCATGGTTTTTAATTCGGGAAATTCACTTTCGATTTTTTGAATTTCTTTAAGCAGCAAATCATACTTAAGATCATCGATATCCGGTTCCGCAAGAACATAATATTTATAATCTGCATCAACGATTTTCTGTTTTAGTGAAGATAACTTTTTAGATATTTCGGCAGGAATGGTCAAAGGAAAAAAATTTTTTTTATGATCTTATCTTTTGTGATTAAATTTTAATGTGCTATTTGTTTATTCCGTCTTTAGTGATCCTGACCTTGCTTATTGATTTGTTGTTAAATTTGATAGGGTTATTGTTTATCGTGGCTTTAAATCCTCCTGTATTTGAAGTGGAAATATGAAAAGTTCTGCCGGCTTTGTATATTCCGGTTTCGTTTTTTTTATATTCAATTTTCAACGGCTTATTAAAATTCAGCGAATCTGTAACTAAAAAAACTACTCCCGGTTCAATTGAAATAATATTTAGTGTGATAGAATCAATTGTACTCGTTTGCATGCCAGCCATTTTTCTAATGGAATCTTGAATTTCTTCAGGAGTTCTTTTTCCCAGAAACTTGCTCTCCTGCTCTTTTACCACATCATCAAAATTTTGACGTATTACCTCGGGTTTTCCATTACTTCCTTCAAAGAATATAATATTTATCAGTGAGTAAAGTCCAAGCAGTACAAGCAGCAAAAATATTATCAGGAAAATATTTCTGAAAACCGGAGTGCTAAGAAATTTCAGGGAAATAGAATTTTTTGTTGAAAAAAAATTTGGAACAGCTTTTCGTTCAGTGTTTAAATTCATTGTGTTATTACTTTCAATTTTCTTAGCATTCATATTGTCATTGCCGGAAACGGATCTGGAAATATCATGATCAGCTTTTTCTTCAGAATGCATTTCTTTATTACTTTCTTCATCTTTCTTTCTCGGAGTTTCTGTGAGATCTTTCTGCTTTTCCGAAATATTTATTTTTGCATCTTTGACAACCGTCTGGTCTTCTCTTCTCGAATTCTCTAATGCAGAAGGAGTTTTACCTGGCCTTTTTGATTTATATTTTCCGCTTCTTGCAAGATCATAATCAAATAATATCTCCTCAACATCGGCATCCATTGCTGCGAGATATTGTTTTAAAAATGCTCGTATGTAAGCCTGTGGTTGAAAACTATAATCCCCGTTTTCAATATTTTCAAGCGTGGATATGCTTATTCTGGTCTTATTAGAAATATCTCGTAGTGAAAGGTTTTTTTCCTCTCTGAGTGATTTTAGATCTTCTGCAAAAGTTTTTAACATCTATAGATTTTATTTTCTAATTTATTACAATTAAATATACTTTAAAAGTTAATTTTGGAGTTTGTTACTGCTGATTAATAATTTCTTTATGGTGCCGAAAATCAAACATACTCCTAAGAAAAATCGACTTGAATGTTGAAGTTATTTGAAAAGATTTTTTGTAAGAATACGACTGTTATTTTATTTCATTCCACATTTGCAACAGACCTTCTTCATCAAACTTCTTTCCCATTATTTGTAATCCGTAAGGAAGATTG
>JBDSYA010000187.1:0-3733 GCA_039925865.1 Ignavibacteria bacterium | reverse complement strand
ATCAGAGAGAAAACAAGAACGCAATTATCGGAGTGCCAACGGGCTTTGGCGAACTTGATGATTATACAGCCGGATTTCAAAAATCTGAATTTATTGTTATTGCCGGAAGACCTTCTCATGGTAAAACAGCTTTTTCAATGAACATTGCAAGAAATGCCGCAGTTGATCATGGAAAATCTGTGGCTATTTTCAGTCTTGAAATGTCTTTTCGAGAATTACTTCTCAGGCTTCTTGCAGGAGAAGCGAGAGTCGACGGTAAAAAATTAAAGACCGGAAAATCAACACCCGACGAATGGAAACGTGTGCTGCACAATTATCATAAATTAAAAACAAATTTATTTATTGATGATACCAGTGAACTAACCATATTAGAAATAAGGGCAAAAGCGCGGAGGATGAAACTGGATTACGGGATAGATATGGTAATCGTGGATTATCTTCAACTTATAAGGGGACCTGAAAATTCAGAACGAAGAGATCTTGAAGTTGCTTACGTTTCACGCGGACTTAAAGCTCTTGCAAAAGAACTTGATATACCGGTAGTTGCATGCGCACAGCTTAACAGGTCCATCGAACAAAGAGGTAAAGAGAAGCGCCCTCAGCTTGCTGACCTTCGTGAGTCGGGTGCAATCGAACAGGATGCTGACGTTGTAATATTCGTACATCGTCCGATCATGGGAATGAAGTCGAATCCGGATGATCCTGATTATGAAGAGTTAAAACGTAAAGCAGAAATAATTATTGGAAAGCAAAGAAATGGTCCCGTCGGTGATCTTGACCTGGTATTTTTAAATGAGTATGCAAAGTTTGAAAATAAAATAAAACACCCTGTTATTGATATTCCAAAAAATATGGATACAGATTCACCTTTTTGAAATTGATCAAAAAAAAACCCGGACTTTTAAAGTCAGGGTTTTTTTTATAAAACTTTATTTTATTATAATTTTTTCTCTGTTTTATTTTTTCCGTTACATTTACTTCCATCACCGCAACTTTTTGCAGCTGTTAAGCCTATTTCTTTAATTGATGCAGCAACAATCTCAGGCGTGGTGTCAGTTGCTGAGTAATGAACTTTCACTGTTGTCATTTTTGAAACGTTACAGGTTTCTCCAAAGCTGACATCTTTAACTCCCGATATACCCATTAATTTTTCTGACATACCTGGTTTGCATCCGTCACAGTCGATCTTATCCGTTACAAATTCATAAACGGGATTCTCAGAAATAACTTCTGTATTTGCGTCGCTCATTTTGTCTGAACCGCATCCGCTTTTATTTTCTGTTGAGCTGCCGGTACCGGTCTTTTTTGTGCATGATGATGAACAGTCTTTTTTACCGTCTTTGTCGTCTGCAATTAAATTGTTGTTCTGTGTATATAAGAATCCAAATACAAGAATAAGAACGAGAGATCCGATGATGATGATTTTCTTTTTCATATTATTTTTTTAGTTAATTAATTAATAGCTTAAATTACATTGTATCTTCTTCGCATGAATTGTCCTGTATATTTAGTTCAGGTGCTTCACTTTTTGAATCAATTTCCTCTTCTTCAAAAATTATTTTAGGAAGTAAAATCTTAATCTTTTTTTCTGTCTTCAAATTTATTTTTTCCTTTTTACAGCAATTTTCATTTACACAGTTTTTTTCTCTGACAGTAGTTTTGATGTCTTGATTCTGATTATTGCCACCGCCATATTCATTTTCAAATATATAATTGAATTCAAATCCAAAACCGGTTTCGGGATTAAATTCTGAAATTATCCCCGATTTATCTAAACCTTTTATGATCATGATAACTTCTGATCGCGTAGTTCGGTTTTCGGCTACTTCTTTATTCTTGCCGATCTTCCAGTTAATCTTGTATTCTTTATTGTCTTTTATATCTGAACGGCTATTGATAAGATTATTTAGCTCAGTTGAAAAATCTATGTTCTTATCAGGAATGGCTTTTCTTAAATTTGCCTGCTTGATAGATACAATGCCTGATAATAATTTTTCTTCAGAAATGCTTACACCATTCTTCTTTAATTCAATTGTGTTTTTCTTCCTGATAAAAAATTTTGCTTTCTTTACATTAGATATTTCATCTGATTTATTAATGCCGGAATGAAAGGATCGATGATATTCCGGTCCGTAAAATTCACTGTCAATGGAGCTGATGACTGCTTTGAAACTCCTTATTTTGCTTTGAATATCTTCTCCAAACTGGTAATAAATAAATCCGGCAAGAAGTGATACAATTACAGAGGAAAGTAATCTTGATCTGTCTTTCATGGCAATTGTAATTAAGAATTAATTAAGGGACTAAATATTTTTATAATATACAATTTTTCTTTTCAAAAAAAAATTATTTTTCTTTTATAGCCGGTTAAATTTTAGATAATTTAAAATAAATTAATAAAGCCTACCATCAAAATTATTTTTTCTTTAATTCGCTGATATATTTCTGAATTTCAACAATCCTGTTTTCAGGATCGGGATGTGTACTAAGGAATTCGGGCTGTCTTTGACTGCCGCCTGCCTTCTTAAGAATTTCCATAACTTCAATTTCCGCTTCGGGCTCATATCCGGTTTCGTGCAAATATTTAACTCCAAACCGGTCCGCTTCAAGTTCATCCGCTCTGCCATATTTCATATTTATTACACTTCCAACATATCTTGCAATTGTCGATTGCATATTTGGAGAATTGGGATCATAAGTTGCTACGTCAGTTGCATTTATTAATCCCTGTGTAAGTTCTTCTTTGGCCATTTGCTCAGCCGAATGCCTTCCGATAACGTGTCCTATTTCATGGCCCAGTACACCTGCAAGTTGATCTTCAGTTTTCAATAAATTAAACAAACCCATAGTAATGAATACCTGCCCACCCGGTAAGGCAAATGCATTTACAGTTGTAGCATCGCCCAGGACATGAAAATTAAATTTGTACTTTGATTTAGAAGCCTCTGTTTCGTTTACAAGCTTTTGACCTATTCTTGTAACAGTTTCCCTTATTTTGGGATCAGAAACTTCACCGCCAAATTCCTGGATCATTTTAGGTGCGCTTTGAAGTCCCAGAACAACTTCCTGTTCCTGTGTAAGATTAACGCGCTGTTTCTCCCCTGTGATAGGATTTACATCAGTCTTGCTGTAGTAAGATATAAGGGCAACTATTGCGATCAATGCTGCTACTATCAGTTTGCCCTTCGAAAAAAGTCCAGTATTCATTTTGTAAATTAGCGGTTTAAGAAATAAAGTTGAACAATAATTTAATTATCGGAACAGCAATTAATGCGTTTCTGAAATTTTTTAAAAAGATTGACCTTCGGTTTCTAATTTTCTACTTCAAATGTTATCTTACCGTTTAATCTGAATTCGGTAATTTTTCCGTCGTTCACGACTGCGCTAAAATTTTTAACATTAATTGACTTAATTCCTCTTAGCGACTTTGAAGCATCTGACACAGCTTTTTGAGCAGCCTCTTCCCAGCTCTTATCTGAGCTTGATAACACTTCTATAACTTTTATTACTGACATGACATAATTATTTGATTTATAAAAATATTTTCTAAGTTACTATTTTATTCTTTTAATTGCAACGAGGGTTTTATCGTCACAATAAACTCCATTAGCTGAAAAAATTGAAACGTCTTCCAGTATAAGTTCACATATTTCCTTAGGATTTCTATGCCTGCATTTGATTAATATATTCTGGAGTCTTTCATCGCCGTAAAATTCGAACTTTTCATTGGTCG
>JBDSYA010000186.1:0-14560 GCA_039925865.1 Ignavibacteria bacterium | reverse complement strand
GAATTTCTTCCTTATAAACCCAGACATAATTTTAATTTTGCCGTGAACTTTAAATACTCAGGCTTTAACATTAATTTCAACGGAAGATATTTAAGTAAGATCGATGAAGTTATATTTTACAAATATGAGGAACCACAATCTTATTTTTTACTAAATACAAAACTAAGTAAAGACATATCACGCAACATTTCTTTCTTTATTGCCGCTAATAATCTTCTTGACAAATCTTATCAGGAGCTTGAAAGAATCCAGGCACCAAATCGGAACTTCAATTCAGGGATAAATATAAAATTCTGATCTTCTGTTAAACAATTCTTAAAAATTTCAAATTATATTTTCAAATTATATTTAGGTAAAAGATCTACAGTAGTGATGAAATCCCAATTTTAAAGTAAGATCAAAATTATATTTAATATAAGCCATCCCAATTTTAAAGTTAGATTGCAAATCTCATTTAAACAAAACATCAGATTGTTAAACATAAAACACCTTCTGTAAATTTTTCACAAATCGGTTTTTTTACAATTTGACATAATTACATAATACATATAGCTTGTTAAATCATACAAATTATTATGGATTATTCTAAAATCAGGCCGCCATAAAATCATGTTTTTTAATTAATATTTCATAAATATTTTCATGTAAAGTTTATAACTATGTTTATTTAAAATAAAAAACACTACTTTGATTAATAATATAAAAGGAGGCAAAAATGAAACACATTAAAATTACTGCATTACTGTTTTTAGCAATTCTATATGTAACTTTCACAGCTTCAAAATCCGAAATTCCGGCAAACAAAACTAATGGTTATTCAAAATCGATCATAGATAATTCGTTACCGGTTACTTCACTGCAGTTAAAATCAAATAATATCAAAACATGGTTCAGAACAAACGGAAGTTTTAATCGTGATCCTGTAACCGGGAATTCAGGATTTGAATGGCCGATAAACAGTAATAAGTTTGCAAGATATGCATCAGGGTTGTGGATCGGAGCAAAAGTGAACAATGATACACTTATAGCAATTGCGGAATATGATTATGAATATTTGCCCGGGTATATTGATAATTTTGGAATTCCGCAGGGTAACGATAACCCTGATTACCGTATATTTAATTTTACTCCAACCGACACTTCAGATTATATGGCGTGGAGAACTATTGCTGCGGGCCAGGGAGCTTATATAGACAGTGCCGGAAATCCTTTTAAAATGGGCGCACAAACAATGTTCTATTCCTATACAGATGGATATCCCGACGCACACGGAAATAATGCCGGAAGCACTCTACCATTAAAAGCACAGATCTTGCAGACTAACTGGTGTTACATTAATGCGGGAACTCAGGATATTGCTTTTACTGAGTTTAGGGTCATTAACAGAAGCAGCACTGTTTGGACTAATGCATATATAGCAATATGGACTGTCGATGACCTTGGTGATGCTACAGATGATGCTATTGCAAGTGATACATTAAGACAATTGGGATATACTTATAATTATACTAATAACGATGCAATGTACGGCTCAAATCCTCCGGCAGTTGGAACAAGAGTTCTGAGAAGTCCTTTAATTTTTACAGGAAATATGAATGATACTGTAAAATATTTTAGTCCTCCAGGATCAAATAAATTACGGATAAGAGTTGGTTACAAATACACTAAGGTCCCGGTTTTTAATACATACACAAATGGCGATCCGGGAAACGGTGATCCTGCAAATTATCAGGAAACTTACAGAATGCTTCAGGGATTAAGAGGTGACGGAAATAACTGGATCAATCCAACTTCAGGACAATTTACCAAACAAACTTATTCAGGTGACCCTGTGACAGGTGCGGGCTGGAATATGACAGCTGGAAATGACCGGAGATTTATGCAAAGTTTAGGCCCGTTAAATATGAATCCAAATGATACTCAATCAATTATCATAGCTCAGGTAGTTGCAAGAGGAAGCAGCAATCTGAACAGCATAAGTCAACTCAGAGCATTGTCAGATCTGGCTCAGACGTTGTATGATGGAAACTTTCAAACTGTTGTGTCTGTAAGCAACATATCCACAACAGTACCTGATAAATACAGCCTTAGTCAGAATTATCCAAACCCGTTCAATCCCGTTACGAATTTGCAATTTGCAATATCTCAACCGGGATTTGTTTCATTAAAGGTTTTTGACATGCTCGGAAAAGAAGTTGCCGCGTTAGTGAATGAGAATTTAAATCCTGGAACATACAAATATAATTTTGATGCTGCGGGTCTTCCAAGTGGTGTTTACTTTTATACTCTGAAGACTGCTGGATTTATTGAGACTAAGAGAATGATGCTCATGAAATAGGAGTAATAAAATCTTATAATATTGGCATGAAATGATTGGTGATTAAGGCGGGACCGAGAGTCCCGCTTTTTATGTTAACTGGTTAAGCCAATTCAAATTTAATATCTGATCGCTTAATTGCATCACCTTCTCTTCGATGCCGCAAATATATTTCCGTTACCTTTTAATGTTAATCAGTAAAAATACACGCCGCTTAAGAGATTGTTGCCGTTTGATAGTAGCCGCAACATTTACTGCTGCGGTTCTAACATATTCCCGCAGGCATAAATTTGCGGCTACATTGACGATTCCAGCAATTTCCCCAGGCATAAAGCCTGCGTCTACATTGATAGCATTTATCAATATGATTGTAGCAGCAACCTTTATGGTAGCGGTTTTCTAACAAATTTCCTCGGGCATAAAGGCTGAGGCAACATTGATGACTCAAAATTTACACACTAAAGGAAACGTTATCTAATAATTTGATTTAATAATCTACCGTGAACTTCTTTTTTATTTTGATTAAATTACATAAATTAAATTATAAATGAAATTAGAAGACTTAACATCAGAACAACAGGAGAAGATCTCAGAGTTTGGATTGAATACATGGTATGTCTTGGAGCTGCTTGGTGATTATAAAAAAGATCCGGAATCTGTAAGTGAAAACTGGAAAGATTTGTTCAAAGATCTGAACTTAACTTCGAACGGAAATAAATCAGCTTCACAAATCACTTCAAACTCAAACGTAAAAAATAATAACGGATATCAAACTGCATCATTCAATATGCCTCTGCCCGCGGAAGGCGAGGAAGCCCAGATTATAAGAGGTGTTGGAGCTAAGGTTATCGAAAATATGAATGCCAGCCTCACTATTCCCACTGCTACAACTTTCCGTACTATACCTGTAAAAGTCCTTGAAGAAAACCGAAGAATTATAAATGAATATCTGAAGAAAAAAAATGCCGGCAAAATTTCTTACACTCATATAATCGGCTGGGCAATCGTAAAAGGAATTCAATTTGTGCCGGTCATGAATAACTCATATACAATTATTAATAACGATCCTAATCTGGTGAAGAAGCATGATGTAAATCTCGGACTTGCAGTGGATATTCAAAAAAAAGACGGAAGCCGTTCGCTTATAGTTCCGAACATAAAAAAAGCAAATCAACTTAACTTCAAACAATATTTCGATGCATACAATGATATTATTAACCGTTCACGAAATAATAAAATAGAAATTTCAGATTTCCAGGGAACTACGATTACGCTTACAAATCCCGGAACTATCGGCACAGTTGCATCAACTCCGCGTCTGATGATAGGACAGGGAGCAATTATTGCGACAGGTGCAATTGACTATCCTGCAGAATACCAGGCAGTGACAAATGAAGTAATTACAAAGATCGGATTAAGCAAGATCATGAATATGACAAGCACTTATGATCACAGAATCATTCAGGGCGCCGAATCAGGAATGTTCCTCAAAAAGATAAGTGAGCTTTTGCACGGCGGAGAATCTTTTTATGAAGAAATATTTAATGATCTTGAGATCCCGATGTCTCCCGTAAAATGGTCTGATGCAAAAAAAATTGAAGCAGAAGAAGAGAATGATACGATGGATAATATTGAAGAAATTGAACGGCAGGCAAAAGCAATTCAGCTTATAAATATGTTCAGGGTCAGAGGACATTTGCTCGCACATCTTGATCCGCTTTATTTAAAAGTCCAGTATCATCCTGAGCTTGATCCGGCAAACTATGGGTTTACAGTCTGGGACTATGACAGAGAGTTTATAACAGACGGTCTTGCAGGTTTGCGCACGGCAACATTAAGAAAAATTCTTGAAATACTTTACCAGACCTATTGCGATAAAATCGGAGTGGAGTATAAACACATGCAGGATCCTGTTGAAAAAAAATGGCTACAGAGCATTATGGAAATTAACAGGAATACTCCGGACTTTGGAAATGATGAGAAGAAGCATATTCTTTTTAAGTTATCAGAGGCGGAAAACTTTGAGAAGTTCATTGATAAAAAATATATAGGGCATAAAAGATTTTCACTTGAAGGTTCTGAAACCATTATTGCATGCCTTGATTATCTTTTACAATGCTCATCCGATAATAAAGTTGATGAGCTCATTTTAGGAATGGCTCACCGGGGAAGGCTGAACGTACTCGCAAATATTATAGGCAAATCAATGTCGGCAATATTTTCGGAATTTGAAGGCTACATAGATCCAAGCTCAGCACAGGGTTCGGGTGATGTAAAATATCATCTTGGCGCTGAAGGCACTTATCATACATTTAACGAAAATGAGATCAAAGTTTCTGTTGCATCAAACCCGTCACATTTAGAATTTGTAAATCCGGTAGTTGAAGGAATTGTAAGAGCTAAGCAGGACAGGATGCAGGACCATGACCGCAACCTGATCATACCTGTACTCATACACGGTGATGCAGCAATTGCCGGTGAAGGAATAGTGGCTGAGACTTTGAATCTTTCACAGCTGAAAGGATACGGGACAGGCGGGACAGTTCATATAATAATAAATAACCAGATAGGATTTACAACTGCGCCAATAGATGCACGCTCAACTTTTTATGCATCAGATGTTGCTAAGATGATACAGGCTCCGATCTTTCATGTTAATGGTGATGATCCGGAAGCAACTTTACTGGTTACAAAACTTGCTTATGAATACAGGATGAAATTTAATAAAGATGTTGTAGTAGATGTATTTGGATACAGAAGGCTTGGCCATAATGAAGCAGATGAACCTGCATTCACACAGCCGCTAATGTATAAAACTATAAGGTCGCATCCGTCCGTAAAAGAAATTTATAAAAAGAAATTATTGGAAGAAAAAGTTATAACTCCGGAAGAAGTAGAAGTCATGGAGAAGAAGATCTATCATAAAATGAACGAAGGACATGAGAAGGTAAATAAGTTTAAGACAGATATACCTTTAGCTGTTACAAAAGAAGAAATTAGAGCTGCGGAAGCAAGTGCAGAAACCAGCGTACCGGAAGAAAAAATTAATGAAGTAGTTGTTTCGTTAACAACTTTGCCTGATACTTTTAATCTTCATCCGAAGTTAAGAAAGTTCATTGAATCCCGCAGAGAATTGTTAGAGAAGGATGTTGAAATTGACTGGGCATTTGGTGAAGCACTTGCTTTTGGAAGCTTACTTCAGGAAGGAATTCCTGTAAGGTTAAGCGGCCAGGACAGTTCGAGAGGAACATTTTCTCAAAGACATCTTGTGCTGACTGATGCTGAAACTGCTGAAGAAATAATTCCGCTTAATAATGTTGCTCCGGAAAAAGCGATGATAGAAGTTCATGACAGTCTGCTTTCAGAAGCTGCAGTTCTTGGATTTGAATATGGTTTCAGCACTGCCGATCCGATTACACTTGTGCTATGGGAAGCACAGTTTGGAGATTTTGTGAATGCTGGACAGGTAATAATTGATAATTTCATTTCTACTTCAGATACAAAGTGGGGGCTTCCTAATAATCTTGCAATGCTTCTTCCTCACGGACAGGAAGGGCAAGGACCTGAACATTCGAGCGCAAGGCTTGAAAGATTTCTAACTCTTTGTGCTGAAGATAATATGATAGTATGCAACCCTACAACTTCTGCACAGTATTTTCATTTACTTAGAAGGCAGACAAAACAGAAGAAAAAGAAACCTCTTGTAATAATGACACCGAAAAGTTTATTAAGACTTCCTGAAGCAAAATCTAAAAAGGTAGATTTCACCAAAGGTGAATTTTTAAAAGTGATAGATGATGCAGTCACAGATAAATCAACTATAAAGAGAGTTATCGTAACAAGCGGAAAAGTTTATTATGATCTCCTTAAATATAAAAATGTTAAAGAAGACAGGGAGACTGCGATTGTAAGGCTTGAACAATATTATCCTTATGACAATGCAAGGATGAAAGATATATTAAGTTCATATAAAAATGCTGAGGAAATTGTATGGACTCAGGAAGAGCCGAAAAATATGGGCGCATGGAATTTCCTTGCCATGACTTTGAAAGATGATCTTTCAAAAGATCAGAAGTTATATTGTGTAACTAAAGTTGAAAGCGCAAGCCCGGCAGAGGGTTCGCTTTCTAAGTTTAATGAAAAGCAAAAAGAATTGCTGGAGAAAGCTTTTTCAAAAAATTTGATACCTGTGTTTTAAAAGAATTATTGAAAGAAACTTTCCTTAAAATTACTATCATACTTTTTGAGATAGATCTCTGTCAACTCTTTTTTTGCTTCTGTCATGTTGTCAGTTGATATTTCTGCAATATGTTTCTTACCTTTGTCTTTGTATTTCTTATCATAATACTCTTCCATCATGACTGTCGTAAATTCATTCACTTTGTTTTCGTTTAGCATCACGATCAGTTCATCGTAAATTTTATTACTTAACTGCTGTCTGAAAAAATTTTCTTTTTTGGAAAAGATTTTTTTCATGGGTTCAATGCCTCTCAGATCATCACAAAAATAATCCCTGACGATTCGCTTCACCCTGTTTTCAAATGTGGAAATAATTTTGACAGATGGTGCCAAATTCAGTTTCTCAAAGAGATTTTTTGGAATTTCAAAATCACCTACACGTTTACTTTCTGATTCAATGATATAAGCGGGCTGTAAAGGCTGATTTTGTTGATTTGATAAAACTTTTGCTGAGCTGAAATAAATTTGTGAATAAATATCGTTTTCAAAAGCTGATTGATTTTGAACCGGTTTAAAATTTCTTATTTCATACGGAATGTGTCCCAGTAAACTTGAATAATGTTTTGCTGAATATTCCAGGTCTATCACCGGGAGATCTTTACTTACAGACTGAAGCAATTCGCTTTTACCGGTTCCGGTAAGACCGCTCAATTCTAATAATTCGAATGGAAATATTTTTTGCGAAAAAAATTCTGTTACAGATCGTCTAAAAGACTTATGGCCTCCTTTCAGAACAATAGGTTTGTAACCAATGTCACTTATCATTTTAGAAAGGTAGCCGCTTCTTCCGCCGCCTCGCCAGCAGTAAACGTAAATCTTTTTTTTATCTGCATGATTTGCTTTAAGAAATTTTTCAAGTTCATAGGTCTTCGGATCTGCATAATGTATAGCGAGCCATAATGCAGATGACTGAGAATATTTCTTATAGATCAATCCTACATTATGCCTTTCGGAATTATTTAAAACAGGGAAATTTTTAGAATAGTGAAGTGACGATTCATTAAATTCTTTTTCAGAACGCGCATCAATTATTAAAACATTTTCCAGTAAATTTTTTAAAGAATCAAAAAGACCTTCGATTGAGATAGTTTCAATATTGTATGAACCTAAAATAGTTTTTATGGACGGAATACTTTTGTTGTCTATTGTGCGGATGAATTCGAAAAGTTCTTTTGAAGGGCTGTCTCTGTTCATAAATTAGCATTAAACAATAAGATGAAGAAGTAATGAAATCGTAATTTGTCAGACTTTATTATAACCTGATTATTTTAATTTTGAAAAACTAATGCGTCGGCCTGGACAGAATACCATAAGAGACAGAACTAGTAATGAAAAATAATTGTACCTTGAGAAAATTCATTATCAACGTTTAAAACTTCACCAACAACCTTTGCACAAATATCACAGCCTCTATGAAGTTCAGACAAAAGAAAATTTACTTTATCTTTGGGGACTGAAATCAAAAGTCCGCCTGATGTCTGCGGGTCATAAAGAAGATGTTCTCTGACTTTATTAACTTCGCCAATATTTACAACGGAATCTTTTGTATAATCACGATTTGATTTATCACCGCGTGTAAGGTAACCTTCACCGACAGCCCATTCAGCTCCGTCCAATAATGGCAGTTCGTTAATAAAAAATTTCAGAACGACATTACTTGCTTTTGACATTTGCATTGAATGTCCTGCAAGGCCAAAGCCGGTAATGTCAGTACAGGCGTTTGCATTTGCTCTCACCATGCATTCTGAAGCATTCTTATTGAGCCGTGTCATTGAAGAAATTAATGATTCGTAATAATTCTCTTCAAGACTTGCGAACTTAATCGCGTTGTTCAATACACCTGTCCCAAGACCTTTAGTTAAAATTAAATTATCTCCCGGCTTCGCGGAATTGTTTCCTTTTATATTTGCGGGATGAATTGTTCCAGTAACGGCAAGTCCGTAAACAATTGTTGGAATGTCGATCGAGTGACCTCCTATTATAACTGCCAAGGATTCTTTGATTTTATCTGCACCGCCTTTGAGAATTTCTTTCATTATTCCAAGATCTTCTTTTTGCGGGAATGCGAGTATGTTCAGCGCATTGATGGGTGTGCCGCCCATTGCATAGACATCGCTCAATGCATTTGTAACTGCTATCTGTCCGAATAAGTACGGAACGTCAACAACAGGCGTAAAAAAATCTGTTGTATGAATTAAAGCAAGTTCATCACTGATCTTATAAACTCCCGCGTCATCCTTTCCATCAAATCCTACCAAAACATTTTCATTTGTTTCCCATTTAATCCCGTTTAAAGCCTCAGCTAATATGTGCGGGAATATCTTTGCTGCGCAGCCGGCTGAAGTTACCATCTTTGTCAAGCGTATTTCGTTATGCCTCATAGTAATTTGCCTTTTTTTAAAATTCTTTGTGAGATACTATAATAAATATATTAAAGAATAATATTTTTAAATTAACCTATTGAAACGTAAATTAAAATTAGATTATGAAGTATGTAACTTTGGTTATTTCTCTCTTTATTTTGTCTGTGAATGTTTCACTTGCACAGAACTATAACTTAGCCACGATCTCAGCCGGAGCACATTTTGCAGGAAGTACACAGGAAGTGGATTACGATCCAGGCTTTCTCGCAAGTGTTTCCTTAGAACCAAAAATTAGTAGCTTCGGCAATATTGATCTTGGAATAGATATGGGGATCTTCAGATCAAAGGATGGAAACAGAAACGGAAATAAATTCAGTTTTCTTGGAGGTTATAAGCAAAAGTTTTTTAACGGAAAAACTTCATATTTTATTTCAGGACAGCTTGGCATAGTTTATAAAGGGTTTGGTTATAAATTGGCATTAGGCGCGGAGTATAAATTCTCAAAAAATAATTTATTAATTTTCGAAGCATTCAGAAGCGGATCTATTACTACAATTACCGGCGATGGAGGTAGAGACGGTGTGGGTTCACTTTTTGGAGCGACAGTAGGATTTGGATTTATTTATTAATTTTACGGATGAGTATAAAAATTTAAAAAAGATTCCTCTTTTGCATCAAGGTATCCGATAAGCTGACCGAAAGAATTATTGATTGCAATATCTTTAATTGTAAAATCCCTCTTGATCATGCCATCTTTAGAAAAATAATCATAAAAAATTAAATTCGGATCAGGAGTTGATGATCCGTTCATATACCACTGCTTTTGTATCTTAATACAATTATAAGAAACATCATTTAATCTTACACTCTCAAAAGTAGTATATTTTTTAGTCATCTTCGTTGTGCCCACGATGTTGAAATCCCATTCGGTATTTTGAACTATTGGATACTTTATTGCAACTACAGGAGGATCGTCAAATATAAGAGTAGTATCACCGGTCATATAATCTCTCAGGTCATTTTTATAATAATTAAAAATATCTTTAACAGACCGGAATTCTTTACCTCCAAATTTAAATCTGGCAGAATTTGGATTTGGAATGAACGGTCCGAAGTTAACTCCGTCTGAATAAAATGCCATTCTCATCAGACCTGAACCGGTTTGTTTATATAATTCCAATGTTGCATGGCTGTGACCGGTTACACTATGGCTGTTTCTTAATAATCTTAAAGTATCATTATTTATAACTGTGTCTTTTAAAAAAATTGCGCCACCAACTCCTTCTAATGTATCGGTCGGAAAATAAGCGATCAATGAATCGGGTCTGTAGTTATTTGTAAAATTCCTGGTACCATAATACCAGAAAGAATTTATTTCGAAAGGATATGAAAAGTTATTTTCAGAAGGATGATCGGCTGGGCCCGAAGGATACTCTTTACATGAATTAAAGAGTAAAGTTAAAAAAATAATGCAGATCAGATTTTTCAATTTTATATATTCAATATTATTTTGATGGAAGGATCTTGCCGGTAACTTCACCGAAGCCAACTTTGTAGCCATCTCCATTGCAGCATCCTGAAATTATCAGTTCATCACCATCCATTAAAAATTTTCTTTCCTCTCCGCCGGATAATTTGAGCGGTTGTTCACCTCTCCATGTAAGCTCAAGCAAACTTCCATATGAAATCTTATCAGGGCCGCTTATAGTTCCCGAAGCAAGCAGATCTCCTGTTTTCATATTGCAGCCTGTAACAGTGTGATGTGCCAGCTGCTGATAAATATTCCAGTAAAGATATTTTGAATTTGAATTAGAAATAACAAAAGGTTCTTTCATTGCGGGAGTTTTTAAACTTACTTCAAGATCAATATCATAAGCAATATTTTCTTTGCTTTGAAGGTAAGGCAGTGGAGCAGGATCCTGCATTTCACGTTTCAATCTGAAAGGCTCAAGTGCTTCAAGCGTAACTATCCATGGAGAAATTGAAGTGGCAAAGTTTTTTGCGAGAAATGGTCCCAGCGGAACATACTCCCATTTCTGAATATCACGTGCACTCCAGTCATTTACCAATGCCATTCCAAAAATATGTTCTTCAGCATTATTAACAGTGATTGGTTCGCCTAACTTATTTCCCGGTCCGATAAAAAATCCAACCTCTAGTTCAAAGTCGAGAAGTTTTGTAGGGCCAAATGAAGGAAAATCAGCATCATCAGCTTTTGTCTGTCCTTTTGGCCGGACGATATCTGTACCGCTCAATATAACAGAGCTTGCCCTGCCGTGATATGCAACTGGCATATGCAGCCAGTTAGGCATCAACGCATTTTCTTTTCCACGAAACATAATTCCCACATTAGTAGCATGCTCACGTGACGAATAAAAATCCGTATAATCGCCTATCTTAACAGGCATGCACATCTGCGCATCGCTCATCCTGATAAGACAATGTTTTCGGAGATCTTCATTATTTTTCAAAACGGTATTATCGCTGCTCAACAAATTCTGCAGTTCTCTCCTAACTTGACTCCATGCATTCTTTCCGAGTGACATAAATTTGTTCAGCGAATCGTCAAGGAAAACTTTTTCGACGTTTATTGAAGTGTTACTAAAGAGTCCTTCTTCTTCAATAACGGAAAGATCAAGTATGTATTCCCCGATAGCAGTGCAGGCACGAGAACTTTCATTATTTTTATTTTTGAAGATTCCATAAGGAAGATTTTGAATAGGGAAGTGTGAATCTTTATCGACCGGAATAAATGAGTTTAACATTTCTGATAAAAAATTTTTGCTTAAAGTAAATTAGCTAATCTGAGATCTTCAAGAGGTTCTTCAAAACTACAGCTTCCAAAAGATATCATCAGATCTTTCCTTGCAAATTCAATATCCTCGACCGGAATTTTCCAGTCGTTCCAGGAAAAAAATTCATCAGTGAATATAAAATTCTTAGGATTATCATCACTTATAATATTTTTCAGCCCGGCATTTGAAAGGTTGTGTCTCAAAGAAATAATACCCGCACCGAAAACATTTATAAATCCATGCATTATAATATCGATCTCTTTATCATAGTGTCTGAAAGGATGATGAAGTCCGGCAGTAAATTTGATCTGTATTTCCCGGTCAATACACTCTCTGATACAAAAAGCAATTTGTTCTGATGTTGGAAATGAGTACTGCTCTACACCACCTGTGCGAAATTTAAATCCGCAATTCTTTTTCTTATTATTGTGAATTTTAATACCTTCGATCAGTGCGCTTATATTTTTTTTCCATTCTGTGCCTACATGACCTTCAAGAAAAATAAATACCGGATGAGCGATCTCTTCATCTATCTTTTTAAAAATGTAGTCAATAAAGTCTGAAATATCATTTTCATCATGGCTGGTGATCAGCCCGTCGGGAAGCTTGATCTCAAACAAATTTGTTTTGATTGACTGATCAGAATTAATATTTTTCCAGTATATTAGATCTTCTTCGAAGTTTTTTACAAAATCATCTTTACTATGTCCGCCTCTTCCCAATACGGAAAGGTTTATGAGTTTTTCTAAAGGATAAGTTTTATTAAAAATGATTTGTAGTTCGGATAGAAGCTTAACCGGACAGATAAATGTTGATATCATCCACTTATCTTCACCATTGATATAATTAATGTAATTTTCCAGAGCCGTATCAATTGTAAGTTTAGCCGGAGGGAATAGGCCCGCGTAATCTATGAGATGAGCTGTAAATGCCTTGATGCTTTTTGTCAGCAGGGAAGTTGCATGATTTTGTAATATCATTTATTAGTCATAAGAAAAAGTGACGCTAACATAACCATTAATTATCTATAAATAAATTGAATAAAGCGGCACTTATGTTTTAGTGTGATAATGCTGAAGTGCATTTGTTAGGATTTTGTTAGGATAAAAATTATATTAATGTATATTTAAAAAATAATTTTACCAAACTTATATTTTTAAATTTTTAATTTTATGTCAATTGTATTTTGCAATTTAATAATTTATTTTAAGTTCAATTATTCAACTAAATGTTTAAGAAACTTTTAAAATCTATAATTTGTATTGCTTTACATTGAATTGACGAAAAGTAAATTCTATTTTAAAAAACTAAATTACAATAATAAACCCAAATTAAGCAGATGAAAAAAATTTACCTCTTATTACTCATCATCGTAGCTAATTTATTTATATTAAGTACGGCTGAATCAGCCACTTACTATGTAAATACAGCGACGGGAAATGATGCTAATTCTCCTGCACAGGCAAGAAACATCGCAACGCCGTGGCAGAATGTACAAACTGCAATTGATAATTCTTCTGTTGTGGCCGGGGACAATGTTGTTGTTGCGGAAGGAAATTATCCCGGATTTGACCTGACTAAAAGGCTTAATATCATTGGCGCATGGAAGGGTTCAAATCCACTGGTTAACACAATATTTTATACAATCGTAACTTTGAATGCACCGGGTGGCAGTCCAACTTCAAGGATGATGCTTAAGAATCTGAGAGTTGCCGTTACAACTGGTGATGCTATCGATATGAGACAAAGCTATGTTTCTTTAGAAAATGTTTTTGCTACAGCAACTACATCAGCAGGAGTCGCAGGACTTAGAGTTAACCGCGAAAATTTAATTGATCTCAAAATAGACGCATGTAACTTTAACAACTCCAATTATACAGGGATATTTTTTCCATCATTCTCTGGTCTTGATGGTTTTATAATGAGAAATTCTACCGTTAATGATAACGGTTATTTTGGAATTGTTGCTTTTCAAAGGATATCCTCTCCGACAATGATCGAGAATGTGGAAATTTCACATTGCGCTTTCCTTAATAACAATCCCGGAAATCAGATACAGGGACATACAATTTACTTTGAAAAATTAAGAAATTCTGTATTCGAAAATATTTCAGTTGTTATGCCGGCCAATAATACAAGGATCGGTATTGATATAAATTTACTTGCACGTACTGATTACTCCAATGTTGAGATCAGAAATTCCAGAATTTTCAGAGCAACTCCCGGAAGCGGAATTTGGATTCAGGCAAGAAATGATTTATTTGATCCTCCCGCAGCTCTTAGCAATGTAGTTTTAAGAGGACTTACTTTTGAAAATTGTGATACTTTGATCGCTTTTAACAGACAGATAGATAACATGACAGTAGATAAATGCGATCTGAGTAATTATTTAGTTTATGGACTCGTCAATTTTACAGATCAGGGCGGAACAATTAACGCCAGTAATAATAAATGGCAGAATGGTGTAGTACCCGACACAACAGTTATTTCCGGAGGTCTTTTAGTTGCTGGAAATAATATTATTTCTTTCATGCCCTCAACCAACGGAATATTTATAGGAATGGGTATTGTCGGACCGGGTATTGCTCCGGGATCAATTGTAATTGGTAAATCTCCAAACACAATTACTATGAGTAATCCTGCTATAGCGGATGGTTTTGTTCCGACAATTGGCTTTGCCTTTAACTTTGCAACGTCAACAGATATTGTCAGGACTTCGTTGAATTTTGTACCATATAGCAACCCGCTTCCAAACTCAATTGTAAATCAGGCAAATGTTAGTTTTCCAACCTTAGCTTCTGCTATTACCGGAACTACCTCAGGTGGTACAATATGGAACGTGCCTT
>JBDSYA010000185.1:0-2705 GCA_039925865.1 Ignavibacteria bacterium | reverse complement strand
GGTTACACAATTCTGAGTGAAATTATACAAAGAGTTTATAGTGAAAAATCCGGCTCAGCAAAAACTTATTCCGATTACATCACCAGTTTTATCACCGGCAGCTCGGCACCGGTTCCGCTGGAAATTTCTTTTCCAGATATTGCATCTGAAGTAAACCTTCCTGAGCCTTTTGTGAAAGGTACACTGTTGACCAAAGACAGCACCGCTATATATTCCAAAGTTAATATGTCAGCGCACGTAGGTGAAGGCAATGGATATGCAACATTTTCAGAACTTGATAAATACATTAGAACTTTGATGAGGGGTGAAAATGTCCTGAATGCAAAAAGTATTGAACTCATGAAAAATTCAGTCAGCGATTCAAATAAAACTTATGCCCTTGGTTGCTTTTACATTGAAGACCTTGGGTATGGACATAATGGTTGTATCAAAGGTTATTTATCATATATGATGTATGATCCGATAACAGAGGTTTCGTTAATAATTTTAATGCCTGTGAATGATTACAGATTTCCCCGGGAGGAAGGTATAGTTTACGGACTGAAAGCACTGATCAATACAGGATTTAAGGCAAGGATGGTGTTAGGTTATTCAGGTAAAGTATTGGAATATTAAATCATAAAACGGGATCAGCTTACTGATCTTATAATTTCATCTGACTGTTTCATTGCCTCAAGTTCACCGTTAAACCAGAATGTAGATATCTTTTTCTTATGCAGAAACTTTTTTTTATAAACTGTCAATATCCACATTAATGGATCGGAAACACGGTTGATGAGAGTTATGTAATTATTACCGGAATTCAATAGAATTTTTACAGTGTCGGTCATAGTGTGTTATGTTTATAGTGTCAATAATTTAAGATTTTAAAAGTTATATAGTGATTTAATGTTATTGAGTATTAAAGTAGAGAAATCCATCACTAATTAAAACCTTATAAAATAGCGTTAAAAGACTTTATTCCATTGCCGTCCAAAACAATTTTATCTGATTACTTCCTGAAGTAAACTGTATAAAATCCAAACTCTTCTCTCTTGTAATTTTCCTTAAAAAACCATTCCCCATTTTCTTCCAAAAATTTCTTTTCAAGTTTTGGAAAAACTGCAATACAATTAATTTCTTCTTTTTCGGATAATGAATCAAGCAGATGATCTTTCAGATATTCCTTGGTTGCAAGTTCGGAAATTTTTGAAAAACTGCTATCAGAAAATGAATCAGTAATATAATCTTTTTTCGCAAAGTCAAAATATATATTTTTTCTGCCGGAAATGGAATTCAGGTAGATCATAAAAGAATTTCCCTGTTCATAACCCGATATTGGATCAATGACTGCAACTATCCGGCTCCTGTTTTCTGTTCGAAAAATAATTGATTCAAGCATCTTGTTTGATGAACGGCTGTCCTCAGAAAATTTTGTGAGATATAAAATTACATTCATCCTGATTTCAAATAACAAAAATAATATAACAACTGACAAATATAAATATTTTATAAAACCTGAAATGTGCTTTGAATCTGATATTTTCTTAAGCAGAAAAATAATGTATAGAGCAAAGCCCATCATAAAAGGTAAAAAATACCGATCTCTCATTCCTGATTTATAATATAATGTATATTGGGGGATTATTACCAATAAAAATATTATAGAGATATTTAAAAAATCATTCTTGATTTTCGATATTAGAGATCTTGTAAAATTTAATTTTTTGCTGAATATATAATGATCAAATATTATCACTGAACCGAATACTATCATAAGGAAAATCGTATAGTTTCTAATTGTGTAAATCATTTGGCGAAAGAAATTCAAGCTTAGTATTTTAGTATCTACCCCAGTTTGACCTGTTGTGTCAACTCCAACAAACAAAATAATATACACTAGTAAAGTTGCCATCATGAATGTTGAAATGAAAATTATCAATTTATTTTCATAGATTGACTTCATCAATTTTATATTATGTGATTTTGAATAAAGCCATAAATATAAATATAATACGGCAGGCATCAATAATATAAAACTTTCTTTACATAGTGATGTAAGGAAGAGGCAAATTACAAAACTAATTTTGTAAAAATTTGAATTGTTCGAGGAGTATACGCTTCTTGAAAGAAGCAGAAGTGTCAGTGAAAGAAAAAACATTCCGATATTCTCTGCATCAGCAGATTGATACCATATAGCAGACTGAACGCCGGTAAGTGTCAGCAAGCTGAAAAGGAAAGATTGAAGTCTGGAGCAGCCGGTATTAAAACAAAACCTGTAAAGAAAAAATGATGTAAGGATTGCAAGAAAGGTGATATATAAAGACCATGAGGTAATTTCATAACCTAATATCCAAGTAAGAAGAACTCTGTGAACGGGAAACAAAGGTCTGAATCTAAATCTTCCATCAAACTCTGCATAACTCCAAACAACTTCCGGCAGTGTCTGTTTGTTGAGTTGTTCATTCATTGTAATTATCTGATGATCATCTATCAGATGATATCCTGAAGTAAGATGGCCTGTAAAATAAAACAGTCCGAACCAAAACAGAAAAAAAATCAGGCAGATAAATAAATCCTTAAAGGAATATTTTCTGATCATCATACAAATTGTAAATCCCGGATCATAATTTCTGATCTTCTTCCGTAAAATGCCAGCATACACCGGCAAGGTCGATCAAATGAATTTCTCTTCCATAATGAAATTCAGTTGGCTCTCGCAATAT
>JBDSYA010000184.1:0-8880 GCA_039925865.1 Ignavibacteria bacterium | reverse complement strand
AGAATATTTTTCATCTTTGAACTAAACTCAGCATACTCACTTATATTCTTCATTACATCAAAAAGCTGAAGATTGTCTTTCTCAGCAATTGATGTTAGTTTATCAATTGAGGTCTTACCGATCCCGGACCTGTGAGTGAGTATCCTCATCATGGATTCATTATCCTGAGGATTAACAATGATCTTCAGATGTGCAAGTATATCTTTTATCTCTTTACGCTGATAAAACCTTATTCCTCCGATAATTACATACGGAATACTATTCTGTCTTAATGCATCTTCAAGAATTCTTGACTGGGCATTTGTTCTGTACAGAATCACAAAATCTTTAAAATTCAGTTTCTTCTTCTGCATTTCTTCAAACACATAACGGCATATTTTATTTGCTTCATCTTTATCGGTCATAGTTTCGATGAGGTGAATGTTTTCACCATGTTGATTTTCAGTCCACAGATTTTTTTCCATCTGCTTCGTGTTTCTTTTTATCACATGATCGGCAAGTGCAAGTATTTTCTGGGTTGAACGGTAGTTTTGTTCAAGCTTGAATATTTTACATTCTTTAAAATCATCTTTGAAATCAAAAATATTCTGGATTTCAGCTCCCCTCCATTTATAAATTGATTGGGCATCATCACCAACTATAGAAATATTTTTATATTTTTGAGATAGAAGTTTTACTATCACATACTGTGCTTTATTAGTATCCTGATATTCATCTACTAAAATAAATTTAAATCTTTCCTGATATTTTTCTAATATCTCCGGATATCTTTTAAATAATTCTATTGGCTTTATAAGAAGGTCATCAAAATCCATTGAATTATTTTTCAGCAGTGCTTTCTGATATTCTTCATAAATTATTTCGACTTTCTTATCAAAGGGAGTTATCGATAGTGTCGAAAATTCCCTTGGGAAAATTAATTTATTCTTCAGGTTGCTGATAGAATTATGAATAGCTCTGGGAGTCGGATTATCCGTAGCCATGCTGTTATTTATCATAAGCTGCTTTATCAGATTCGATGAATCATCGCTGTCATAAATTGTAAAGTTTCTTGTAAAGCCGAGGTAATCGGCTTCTATTCTCAGCATCCTGGCAAAAATAGAATGAAAGGTTCCCATCCAAATTTTATCAAAGTTGGTTTTGACAAGTTTGGATATTCTTTCTCTCATTTCAATTGCTGCCTTATTTGTAAAAGTCAAAGAAAGTATTTCGAAAGGACTTACTCCGGATTCGATGAGGTATGCGATCTTATAAGTTAATACTCTTGTTTTTCCGCTGCCGGCTCCTGCTATTATCATGCTTGGGCCTTCTATTTCTTCCACAGCTCTTCGTTGCTCGGCATTTAATATATTCAGATCTAATATTGACATCGGGAATGTGTTGGAAAATAAAATAAATAAATTACTTACAATTGTAAATTAATATTCTCGTGTTGCAAATATAATTGCAGTTAAATTTTAGAAAAGTAAGTTACAAGTTTTTACAGGAAGTGAAGCCATTTGAGTATTATTGTCTTTGAGGATAAGTTATATATGAAAAATCTTGCAGTATAAACCGGTTCTGCAAACAGTAAGAATCATTATTTTCTATAAATAATCTTAATCATAATCTCAGACAAATCATTATGATATACTTCCGCTCATCAATGCTTCGATCTCATTTGTTTCTTTTGACATTTTCTCAGTCAGGTTTAGATTACCTGACTTTGTAACCAGGATGACATCTTCTATTCTTACTCCCATACCTCTGAACTTTTGCGGTACTTCTTTCATAGTTAAAGGAAAATACAGACCGGGCTCCACTGTAAGGACATTACCTTCTTTCAAGGTATCGTTATCAGTACTGAAAGTTTTTGCTCCGGGTACGGCATCATGAGTATCAAGTCCGATATGATGTCCAACCCCATGCAACGAATATTTACGAATGTCTTTTTTATTTTTCAATAACCCTAATCCGTACAAGCCATCAGCCAGAATTTTATTACTTAATTCTCCAATAGCAGACCATTTCACTCCGGGCCTGATTCTCTTTATGCACTCTTTGTTTGCCTTCAAAACAATCTCGTATATTTTTTTTTGATCTTCGGAAAATTTACCATTGACCGGGAAAGTTCTTGTTATGTCCGAACAATAATTTTGAAACTCCGCGGCAGAATCTATTAAAAGCAGATCGCCATTTTTCAGATCAAGATTGTTTTTTTCATAATGAAGTATGCAGGCATTTTCACCGGAAGCCACTATCGCGCCATATGCGCTCTCTCCTCCGTTGTATTTATAATGATACTCAAGAGTCGCCTGCACCTGGCTTTCGTTAACATTCGCTGATATTACCTTCAGGGTTTCGTTATATGAATTTATAGATATATCAGCAGCTCTCTTAATTAGATTTATTTCAAATGGAGTCTTAACTGCTCTCATTTTTCCTAATAAGTATGAAGCATCGGTAACTTCTATATTGGCTGCATAACGGTTAAGACCATTCATGAACATTGTAGTATGTACTTTCATTTCTTCTGTTAACTTGATCATTTCACCAAAATTCAGGAAGAGCTTGCTGAATTTTCTGAAAATAACGGGATTTAAAATATTTTTTATTTTCTCATTCTCAAATGCTTTTTCAATACCCAGTTCACTTTTTACTTCCCTGTGATCAAGCCTTAATCCATTCCATGTTTCCATTAAAGGATCTTTTTTCTGAACATATAATATCTCCGTATATGTTTTCTCCACACCTTCATCATTTATTTTGATTCCCGCGGGAGCAATCACTAATGCTGCGTTTGGTTCATTAAACCCGGTAAGATAATAGAAATTTTTGTGTTGCTCAAATTCAAAGTCACCGTCATAGGACTTGTTTTTATGTGTACTTCCAAAAATTACTGCCATCGCATCCTTTCCTAAAGTTTTAGAAAAATTAATTCTTCTAGACTTATGAAAGTTCTTTTGATCTTTATCCATTAGATACAGGTTTAAATTTTATTAATTAATTTTCAAATACTTTTTAATCATCGAATTGATCCTTCTTCATATCCTCCATACCTTCAATTTGTATAGGATATTTTTTTGTGAAACATGCTGTACAGTAATCCGTCTTTTCGTTCTTATAAGGTACCGAATTTAAAAGCATTTCAGTAGAGAGATATGTTAGTGAATCAACACCAAGCTCCTTTCTGATTTCTTCAATATCGTGATTATGGTGATTAGCGATCAGTTCATCTTCCGATGGAAAGTCCATACCGTAATAACAGGGTGAAATTATTGGAGGTGATGTTATCTTAAGATGAATTTCTTTAGGCTCTGCTTTTTTAATAAGCTCAACTAAAAGTTTAGAAGTATTTCCTCTCACTATTGAGTCATCAACGACAACAACTTTCCTGTTATTGATAACACCTTTTACAGTGTTAAATTTGGTTTTAACTTTCATCTTTCTTTTATCCTGTCCGGGCTGAATAAATGTTCGTCCGACATAATGACTTCTGATCAAACCAATTTCGTGTTTCACATCTTTATTGTTTTTCACGGCTTCATTAAAATATCCGAGCGTAGCAGTATTCGATGAATCCGGGACATTGATAACGGCAATCTTTTTATCTTCTGCGCTGTCCTTTACGGGCGGGGGACTGCTGATCGCAAGGCTTTTACCCAATTGCCTTCTGACCTTATCAACTTTCTCTTCAAATACTTCACTGTCCGGTCTTGAAAAATAAATATATTCAAAGATACAGTGTTTGTATTTTTCTACGTTTCCAATGGAAAAACTTTTTTCCATGCCTGTGCTTACTGCTTCACTGTCGATCATTATCATTTCACCTGGTTTAACATCCCGTATATATTCCGCATTGATAATATCCAATGCGCATGTTTCAGATGCAAATACATAGCTGTTACCAAGCTTTCCAAAACAAAATGGTCTTACACCGTGGGGATCTCTCACAGCGAAAAGCTTGTCATCAGTCAGAATACAGATTGAATAAGCTCCCGAAACCTGTGTAAATGCGTCTAAAAGTTTTCTTTCAACTTTAGTTTCTTTGCTGCGTGCTATCAGATGAAGTATGAGTTCACTGTCAGTAGTAGTTTGAAATATTGTTCCGTCATTTTGTAGTTTTTCCCTGAGATATTTTGTATTTGTCAGATTTCCATTATGTGAAAGTGCGAGGTTACCGTCTTTATAATTTACTTTAAAAGGCTGAATATTATTTCTGCTGTCACCTGACCCGGTGGTGGAATACCTCGTGTGTCCGATTGCCGAACTTCCCTTCAACAAACTTGTGAAAATTTTATCATCAGCAAATACGCTGAGTACAAGACCCAGGTCTTTATGAATATTGAATCTGCTTTTATTTGTAACAGTATCAAACTCTGATGTGACTATTCCTGCCGCTTCCTGCCCTCTGTGCTGAAGTGCATGAAGTCCATAATAAGTAAGAACTGAGGCATCGGGATTATTATAGATCCCAAATACTCCGCAGTTAGAATGAATGGATTTACTGTAATTGAAATTTAAATTTTTGATTTTTTTTTTATTAAGCCGGTATAATTAAATTAAAAAATTGAATGTGAATAAGAAAGGTAAACTAAATATTTATTATGTTTATTTTGTGCACTTCCATCCAAAACGTTTAGGCAATTTTTCATTAGCCTGCCTGGCGTCAGACAGGCGGGAGATTTTTTCTTTTGCAAAGCTTTTCTTTCCCCGAAGGGGTGGATTCCCATGATCTATCAAAAGAAAGCGGCTATGAAATCGATTATACTTTAATGCACGTATTGGACTTATGTGTATTTTATGCAAAATAAAAAAGCTGCATCCTATTTTGGGATACAGCCTTGTGTAAATATTTAAATAATTAATTTCGAAAAAGAATCAGATTTTTAACGCGCTTTTTTCTTTGCTTCATCATATACTGATTGATGTGCCGGGTCGAATCTTCCTAATTTATCAAAAACGCTTCTGTCTCCAAAATCTAGAAATGTATCCGCTATTTCATTTGCCTTGGAATCAAAAAATATATCGATGTTATATGCTTTAACTTCTTTCTTCTTAACACCGCTGATCGTTTCGAGTGCATCTAAAATATTTTTCTGTGCATTTACCTTTTTAATCGTAAGTGAATCAAGACCTGTCCACATATATTCAAAAAATCCGTTTCTGAAATTATCATATCTTACATTCATTAGTTCCTGGACAAGCTGCAGTCTTGAAGGCTTTGAGCCTCCGCCTGTATCATTCCACCCTTTTACATTTCCCGTCACTTTATTGCAGATATCAATTGCCTTCTGAAAATATTTGTTTCCTCCTTTAGGGTAATAAGAATCTTCATCATAACCCATTATCATATAAGCGTAATAATCAAGCAAACTTAAAAAAGTATCGAATCTCTGATCGTTCTTAATAAATGGTATGTTTTCATTGTAAACAAATTCGCATCTTTCATCCAGAAACCTGAAAGCAGTTGATGTTTTTTCCGGAGAGATTTTAAAGGGGTTATATACTTGTCTCTGGCTTGCGATAAAAAGTTTTGCTTCGTAACTCAGAGTTGTAGTGTTTACACCTGTAAAGTTGAACTGCATAAGTACTTTTACAGGAGATATTTTTTCATTATGGTATTTATTCTTATTTAAGTAATCTTCAACTTTTCTTTTGAAGTTAACCAGCTTTTCCTGAGCAGCAGGAGAGAGCTGAGACGCGTCCACAGTGACTTCGACACTCATATCCTGAAGTTGTGCGCTTACTTGTGATTTATTCGTGACAAGAAACAATGTTAAAATTAAAAACCATTTAAATTGACTTTGCATTTTCTATCTCTTTCGATTAATTTATTTTTTTTAAATTGAAATTCCTGTTTTAAAGAAGCAATACATTTATTTAATTGCATTATGAAAAAACTATTTTTTGTGACAGTATTTTTCTTTATTTGTAACATTTCCCGGAGCCAGTTTGAAAATACAGACATTGGAGCAAGAGCTATTGGACTCAACGGTGCATTTACATCCCAGTCCGATAATTCACTTGCAGTGTTTTATAATCCTTCAGGTTTGGGTCAGATGAAATATAGAGAAGTATCTGTTTTCTATTCACCTTCGCCTTTCGGGCTTAGTGGGATATCGACTGCTGCCCTAACGTATGCAGAACCTTTAAAATTCGGAACATTAGGCCTTGGTATAAAAACTTTAGGTTTTGATTTATACCGGGAAACCAATGTAAGCCTGTCATATGGAAATGTTTTTCGCGGAAAAATATTTTATGGGATTAATGTGAATTTATATAATCTGAAAATTCAGAATTATAATTCAGCATCAGCACTCGGAGCTGATATTGGAGCTATGGCATATATAACCGATTTTTTAAAATGGGGATTTTTTGCCAAAAATTTTACCGGTACTAAAATTGGCGAGTCGAAAGAAAAACTTTCACAAGTTTACAAGACCGGTTTTACAGTTCAGCCTAGAAATGATTTCAATCTTATTGTTGAAGCAGAAAAAGATGTCAGGTATCCTTTATCTTTCAAAGGAGGACTGGAATATTTTGTAAATGATTTTGTGGATATCCGCGCCGGAGTAGGAACTGCGCCTACATCGTTTTCGGGAGGGATTACAATTAATTATAATATTTTTCAGGTTGATTATGCGATCTATAATCACCGGGATCTTGGAGTTACTAACCAGGGTTCTATAACTATAAACTTCGGTGGGAACTCTGCAAGAAATTTAGCAAGAGAGCAGCTTAAAAATGCTTTCAAGT
Organism: Ignavibacteria bacterium; assembly: GCA_039925865.1. GTDB lineage: Bacteria > Bacteroidota > Ignavibacteria > Tepidaquicellales > Tepidaquicellaceae > JBDSYA01. Next base: position 2,142 of record JBDSYA010000184.1, on the reverse strand, counting down.
AATTTCCCTATTTTAATAATTTATAATTAAATATGGTATACAGAAGAATTGGCAAATGCGGTGCTAAGGTAAGTGTAATAAGCTTCGGCAGCTGGCTTACAGTTGGCGGGACAGTTGATAAAAAAACCGGCTTAAAGCTGATCAGAGATGCATATGATTACGGAATTAATTTTTTTGATACGGCTGATGTCTATAGCGGAGGGAAAGCAGAAAAGTTTTTAGGAAAAGCATTAGGAGAATTTAAAAGAAGCGATCTGTTCATTGCATCAAAATGTTACTGGCCAATGACTGACAAGCCAAATGACAGAGGCTTGTCAAGAAAGCATATCACAGAATCAGTCCATAATTCTCTTAAATCTTTGATGACCGATTATATTGATCTTTATCAATGCCACAGATTTGATATTGAAACACCGGTTGAAGAAACCTGCAGGGCTTTTAATACTTTGATAGAACAGGGTAAGATATTATACTGGGGCGTAAGCGAATGGTCAAAGGATAATTTAATGGATGCTGTTTCTGTTTGCGAAAAATTTAATCTTCATAAGCCGGTAAGCAATCAGCCTCAATACAGCCTTCTTGCAAGAGAAATTGAATCCAACGGAGTAATGGATATTTGTGAGAGTGAAGGGATCGGTCAGGTAGTTTGGTCACCGCTTGCACAGGGTGTTTTGACCGGCAAGTACAATAAAAAGAAATTAGATAAAAGCTCAAGACTGCTTGATGAAAAAAATAATGCATTTGTAAAGAAGCTGGCAAGTGATGACAATCTTAAAAAAGTTGAGAAGCTTATGGATATTGCAAAGGCAATGGGAACCTCTGTTTCCAATCTGTCATTAGCGTGGTGCCTCAGAAAAGAAATTGTTTCCAGTGCAATAACTTCTGCCACAAAAGAAGATCAGCTTAAGGAAAATGTTAAAGCTTCTGAACTTATTATACCGGAAGATATTCTCAATAAAATTGAAGAAATTTTTAAACCAGCATAAATGAATTATTTAATTACAGGAGAACCATGTGTTGACGTGATACACAAAGCAAATGGTACAATTTCTCATAGCTATGGAGGGATCTTATACTCTGTGATAAGTATGGCAATATTGTCGGACGAAACGGACAGCATTATTCCGGTAATGAATCTCGGAGAAGATGAGTTTGAAAATGTAATCAATATTTTTAAAGATTATCCTAAGATCCAGATACATGGTATTAATAAAGTTAAACATCCCACAAGACAGGTAAATTTATTTTACGATATGTATAATGCTGATAAAAGTGCGCGCGTAGAAAAATCAACCGAGCCCACACGTACTCTGGATTATGTTCAGTGTGAAAGCTTTTTTCACATGGCAGATGCTATACTTATTAATATGATCTCAGGTGTCGATATTACAGTTGAGACTTTAAAAAATATGAGGAAGAATTTTAAAGGATTTATACATATTGACATTCATAACGTCGTAATGGATACTCAGCCTGATGGCAGCAGGATACATGCACCCGTTGATAACTGGTATGAATGGTGTACAAACGCTGATATAGTTCAGATGAATGAATTTGAAATTGCAACTTTAAGCAAGGAAAATTTATCTGAATATAAGATCGCGGAAAAAATACTTTCCAATAAAAATTATCCTGTTAAAGGGCTGATTGTGACAAGAGGAAAACAGGGTGTTACAGGATATTTGATGAAGGAAAAAGCATTTGCCAATGAAAAGTTTAATGACCTGGACCGTTGTGAAATTTCCGCAATTGAAAATCCTAATTTCGTAGATTCAACCGGCTGCGGAGATGTTTTTGCATCCTCGTTCACACTTGAATATTCAAAAAATAAAAATTTCGAGAAGAGCATGAATTTTGCTAACCGCACGGCTTCACTTAACTCTTCGCTGGATGGGATTAACGAACTCATTAAACTGAAATGAGTGAGCAAGCTCAATTTTTTTCTGACATGAAAAGAATTTACGGGATTTTAATTAATTCAAATAAAAAATTTAAAGAAAATTTCTAAGGAACATTTAAAATAAAGTAACGATCAAAAGAATAAATGAAAATATTGATAACGGGATCGAACGGACTTTTAGGTCAGGCTATTACATCTGTATTTACAAGAGAATCAGATTATGAGATAGTTCAGACCTCTTA
>JBDSYA010000183.1:0-14101 GCA_039925865.1 Ignavibacteria bacterium | reverse complement strand
GCGTGCGTGATAGCTTTAATAATTCTTCCACTTTCGATATTTATTTTGAAAGATATTATTTTAAGATTCAACAGCCATTCGTTATTATTCAATGACGCGACAAGTGAATTATTTGCATTTACTTCAGCGGTGTGTATTATAATTTTGTTGAAACATATAGTACCGGTCATGGAGTTTTTTAGAAAGTCTGTTAAAAAGACTTCCGAACTCTAAGTAGCACTGAGTTAAAGTATTACTCAGACTTCGGAAGTCTATTGAAAGAGATTATTTAACATTTAACATTAAACATTTAACATCCAACATCCAACATTTAACATTTAACATTTAACATTTAACATTTAACATTTAACATTATAAAGACCATGAGTAAAAATCCCAATTTAAAATCAATAGAAGATCTTAATGAAATGGCGAGGCAGATCAGAAGAGATATAATCAACATGCTTGTGATCGCCCAGACAGGTCATTCGGGCGGACCGCTTGGAATGGCAGATATATTTACGGCTCTTTATTTTAACAAATTGAATTTAGATAATACTGATGCTGAAATGACTGACAGGGATTATTTCTTTTTATCAATCGGGCATATTGCACCTGTATGGTATGCGACACTTGCAAGAAGAGGTTATCTTCCGATCGAAGAAATGAAAACACTCAGAAGGATTAACGGCCGTCTTCAGGGACATCCTGCTCCCGCGAAAACGCACGGACTGCCCGGTATTGAGATTGCCTCCGGTTCATTAGGCCAGGGATTATCTATCGCAGTCGGGACAGCGCTGGGATTAAGGATGGACGGCAAAAATAATTATGTTTATTGTGTTAACGGAGACGGCGAACTACAGGAAGGCCAGCTGTGGGAAGCAATGATGACAGCCGCTCACCATAAAGTTGATAATCTCACAATGATCATAGACCGTAACAGGTGTCAGATCGATAACAGAACGGAGAATGTCTTAGCGCTAGAGCCTCTTGCCGATAAGCTTGAAGCCTTTAACTGGAAAGTCTATGATATCGACGGTCATAACATGCAGCAAATACTTGATACTATTGACGAATCAAAAGCATTCAAAGGGAAACCGAAAGCTATAATTGCAAATACTTTCATGGGAAGAGGAGTTTCATTTATGGAAGACAATTACAAATGGCACGGAATTCCTCCGACAACTGAACAGGCAGGTATTGCATTGAAAGAGCTTCCTCCGACCAAGTATAAAGATTTTTTTGACCTTGAGGAAATGGCAGAGCTCTGATGACAAATTAAAAATTTAAATTGAAAAAGGAAAAATAAAATTTAAAAATAAATAATAATTTATTTTTTGACTTTTACAGAATTCAGAACTCTAATGCTTTAAGAAATCGTGTTTTAATATTTTATAATGAAAAGGATTGAAATTTTAAAAACGAAAATTCTCCAAATCCATAATACAATTTTATCAATTTATTCCTCTGAAAAGTTTAGGATGGATGTGTAGTAGAAGGGTTCTCAAAACAAGTTTTAAATATCTTTTCAAAATTTATATTCTTATTTTCACCAAAATTTAAATTTAATTAATATTATTTGACTAATCTTTATAAAGAAGAGATTGGAAGTGAAATTCTTATTATCGGTGGTGCTGAAGATAAGCTTAATGAAAGGCATATATTAAGAAAGTTCGTTGAAATATCAGGAGGCAGTGAAGCTTCAATATTAATTGTCCCTGTCCCTTCCGATTTCCCGCTAGCGGTAGCAACAATTTACAAAGAAATCTTTGAAAATTTCGGAATAAAAAAAATTAAGGTTCTATCTGCAACTGCAAGGCAGGAGATCTTGAAAATTGATGCCGAAGAAATGCTTGAAGGAGTTACCGGGGTATTTTTGACCGGCGGTGATCAGATGAGACTGAGCTCGATTCTCGGGGGAACAATGTTTTTAACACAATTAAAAAAAAGTGTCAGGAAAGGAATTGTACTGGCGGGTTCAAGTGCAGGGGCGGCAAGTATGAGTTCGACTATGATAGTCCGCGGTGAGCCTACAGTGCAGCCGTTAAAAGATTCAATCCGTCTTTGTCCCGGTCTGGGAATTTTGAAAAATATTATTATTGATCAGCACTTTACTGAAAGAGGCAGATTAAACAGACTAATTACTGCAGTTGCTTATAATCCAAGTAACTTAGGAATTGGTATTGATGAGAATACTGCTATTCATATTAAGAAGAGTGGTGTGTTAGAGGTTTTGGGTGGAGGAACGGTTACAATTATTGACGGATCTCATATAACTTATAATACAATAGCAGAAGTGCATGAGGCCGAACCGTTTTCTGTAATGGGGCTGCAGGTCAATATTCTCAGTACAGGAGTCAGGTATAATATTTATAATCGAAAACCGATCGAGATAGTTGGAGACTTTCTCCAGATCTGATTTACAATTAAATTCACAAATAACAATTAACAATCTATAATAAAGCTGAATGAAGATACTTGAGATCAGAGCATTAAGAGGGGCAAATTACTGGAGCAACAGATGGAAAAATCTTATCGTAATGAAATTAGATATCGAAGATTATGAAAATAAACCTTCCGATAAAATTCCCGGGTTACTTGATAGATTAAAGGAGCTTATTCCTACTTTACAATCTCATAGATGCAGTTATGATGATGAGGGCGGATTCTTACTGAGGGTAGAAGAAGGTACCTGGGCGGGACATATCATCGAACATATGGCACTTGAGATACAAACTCTTGCAGGGATGGATACAGGTTTTGGAAGAACCAGGGAAACCAATATACCCGGAGTTTATAATGTTGTATTCAGTTATATCGAAGAGGCTGCGGGTTTGTTTACAGCAAGAGCTTCGGTAGATTTTTTCCAGAATATTGCCGAAGGAAAACCAATTGAAGAACTGAAAAAAATCTGGGACGAAAATATACAAAAGTTACGGGAGATACGTGAAGTTGTAAGATACGGGCCGAGTACCGGCTCGATCATTGAAGAAGCCGAGCAAAGGGGGATACCTCATATAAGACTGAACGAACAGTCTCTTGTACAACTAGGGTATGGAATTTATCAGCAAACTATACAGGCAACTGTGACATGCAAGACAGGATTTATAGCAACTCATGTAGCAGGAGATAAAAATCTTTCCAAGAAACTTCTTGAAAGCATGGGTGTACCTGTACCAAAAGGTTTTAAGATTGTTAATGAAAGTGAACTGGAAGATTCGGTTCATTCAATCGGATTTCCTGTGGTTGTCAAGCCATTGGATTCAAATCATGGAAAAGGCATCACTTCAAATATAAAGTCTATTGAAGATGCAAAAATTGCATTTCATTCTGCGAAAAATTTTTCAAAATCTGTCATCGTTGAAAAATCATTAATAGGAAAGGATTTCAGAGCGCTTGTAATTAATAACCGATTAATAGCAGTTGCTGAACGAACCCCGGCCTATGTTACCGGTGATGGCAAATCCACTATTAAAGAACTTATTGAAGAAGTCAATAAAGATCCGAGACGTGGATACGGTCATGAAAAAATCCTGACTCAAATCACTATTGATAATATGACAATGAAAATGATGGAGTTAAAAGGTTATACGGTCGATACTGTGCTGGAGGCAGGAGAAATATGTTGTTTGAAATCTACAGCAAATATTTCGACAGGAGGTACTGCAATTGACAGGACCGATGAAGTTCATCCTGATAATATTTTTTTATTTGAAAGGATTGCAAGGATCATCGGACTTGATATAGCCGGAATTGACGTAGTAGCTCCGGATATCTCAACTTCAATATTAAAAAACGGAGGAGGGATCGTAGAAGTAAATGCGGCGCCCGGATTCAGAATGCATTTGGCTCCTTCCGAAGGTCTTCCCAGAAATGTCGCAGAGCCGGTCGTCAACATGCTTTTCCCTCCCGGTGAGAAATTCAGAATTCCAATTATAGCGGTAACAGGTACAAATGGTAAGACAACAACTACGCGGCTAATTGCTCATATAATGAAAAACATAGGAAAGAATGTAGGCTTCACCACTACTGAGGGTGTTTACATTGGTAACAGAATGATCAAGCCCGGTGATAACACAGGTCCGGTTTCTGCACAGATGGTTTTAAGAGATCCGACCGTAGAACTGGCAGTTCTTGAAACTGCGCGTGGAGGCTTATTGCGGGCAGGGTTGGGATTTGACGGATGTGATATTGGCATAGTAATGAACATTACAGATGATCATCTGGGAATAAAAAACATTGATACACTGGAAGAAATGGCACGTGTTAAAGCAATCGTTCCTGAAAATGTTTTCAAATCAGGATATGCTGTTTTAAATGCAGATGATAAACTTGTGATGAAGATGACGGAGAATCTTAGATGCAATATTGCATTGTTCAGCATGGATGAAAATAATTTGTTCATCGGGAAGCATGTCAAAAAGGGAGGCATTGCGTGTGTGTATGAAAATAATTTTATTACTTTATTAAAAGGCCAATGGAAGCTACGTGTGGAAAAAGTTATAAACATTCCTCTTACATATGGTGGTAAAGCGGCATTCATGATACAAAATGTACTGGCTGCAACTTTAGCTTCCTATATACTTCACGGTGTAAGAATAGAAGATATTAAGTTTGGGTTAAGCTCATTTGTTCCTTCAGTTGCACAAACACCGGGAAGATTAAATTTATTTGAAGTAGGTAATTTCAGTGTTCTTATTGATTACGCTCACAATCCTGCGGGAATGGAGGCTCTTTCAAAATTTGTCGAAAAGCTGCCAAACAAAATTAAGACAGGAATTATTGGTGGGACGGGTGACAGGCGTGATGATGATATCAGACACCTTGCAAGGATTGCTTCAAAGATGTTTACAAATATCATACTTCGTGAAAACGAAAGTCTGAGGGGCAGGGAAGAGGGTGTGATTACCAAATTAATGATTGAAGGTTTAAGAAGTGAGAAACCCGACATACCTGTGAATGTAATCGAAGATGAAGTTACTGCGATTAATTTTGGTTTAAATAATGCTAAGAAAAATGAACTTCTGGTTTTACTTCCCGATAACGTACACAGAGCAATTGAAATTGTTAATAAATTCAGAGATAAACTGAATGAAGTAAGGATCGAGCAGAGTGATATTCCAAATATAAGTTCTTAAAACATTTTATCCTTTTCGGTTCCTGCTTAATGCTATAAAATTGTAAGCTAATCATGAATTACCTCGTAGAATATATTTTCGGTGTTGAAGATCCGGAGTTATATAAAATACAAATGATATTTTGTAGAATTTTCGAAATTGATACGAGTATTTAATTAATCTTTTATTCCGTTAAGGATTAACAATCGGATTTGTTAAAACAAAAGCCCGCAAACATTGTCAGGGCTTATAATTAATAAAGTATTAAACTGTAATTTTATATACTTATTATTTCTGAATCTTTACTTCAATTCCCAGATCCACAAGCTGCTCTTTAGTGACTTCACTGGGACAGTCATCCATTAATGAAGAAGCTTTTAATGTCTTTGGAAATGCGATCGTGTCAGTAATGGATTTCAGTCCGCAAAGAACTGCAATTATCCTGTCAAAGCCAATCCCTACGCCTCCATGCGGCGGGGCGCCAAATTTAAATGCTTCAAGGATAAATCCGAATTTCATCTTCGCCTCTTCATCGCTCAGGCCGATCATATCAAAAACTTTTTTTTGAATATCACTCCGGTGGATCCTTATACTTCCGCTCGTAATTTCATGCCCGTTCAATACACAGTCATAACAGTATGCGCGAATACTTTCAACTTCAGATCTGTCACGGCTGTCCAGATATTTTAAATATTCTTCCTTGGGCATTGTAAACACATGATGTTCGGCAACAAATCTTTTTTGCTCATCATCATATTGGAATAACGGAAAATCCGTAACCCATAAAAATTCATAACTGTTTTCATCGATCAGCTTAAAATCTTCAGCAAGCTTAATTCTTAAAGACCCGAGAGCACTATTCACTTTTTTCTTTTCACCGCTTAAAATAAAAATCACATCACCGTCCTTCACGGAAAAATTACTTTTGATGTTTGCAATGATCTCTTCAGACAAAAATTTAGTTAATGGGGACTGGACAGAACCATCCTTATTATATTTTAAATATCCAAGTCCTCCAAAGCCAAAGGTTTTCACAAACTCGGTAAGAGAATCAATAATTTTACGGCTAACTTCCTGACCGCATAATTTTATTCCTGCAATGATTCCATTCTCTGAAATAGCATCCTGGAAAACTTTGAATCCGCTTTCCGAAACTATGTCTGTAATATTTTTTATAATAATTTCCTCACCTCCTGCTTTGATCCTGAGATCCGGTTTATCCACTCCATAGTTATTCATAACTTCATCATAAGTCATTCTCCTGAAATTATCAGGAATATCAATTCCTTTGATCTCCTTCCATATTTCTTTATACAATCCCTCGACCATTGCAAAAATATCATCCTGAGTTACGAAGCTCATTTCCATGTCGATCTGTGTAAACTCCGGCTGTCTGTCAGCGCGCAGATCTTCATCACGAAAACATTTACATATTTGTACATACCTGTCAAGACCGGATACCATGAGTATTTGTTTATAGATCTGCGGTGACTGAGGAAGCGCGTAAAATTTTCCTTTGTGAACTCTCGACGGCACGAGATAATCTCTCGCACCTTCCGGCGTGGACTTCATAAGGATCGGCGTTTCAATTTCCACAAAATTATTTTCCTGAAAATATTTATGCGTGATCTGATAAGCTTTATTCCTGAGAAGCATGTTGTCATAGATCTTCTTCCTGCGTAAATCCAGATAACGGTACTTCAATCTTAATTCATCCGATGCCTTTACATCTTCCTCAATTACGAAGGGTGTAATTTCAGATTCATTTAAAACCTCAATTTCCTTGACTTCGATTTCAATCTCGCCAGTAAGAATATTTTTATTTATACTCTCTCTTTTTATCACTTTGCCGGTAGCCGAAATTACAAATTCATTTCCAAGCTTCATTGCACTATCATAAACAACTTTATTGTCAGGTGAAATTTTTAGTTGTGTAATTCCGTATCTGTCCCTCAGATCAATAAATAGCAAGCCTCCCAGGTCACGCTTTTTTGCTACCCATCCGTTTAATGTTATCATTTCATTCTCATCGGAGGACCTCAGATCACCGCATGTATGCGTTCTTTTTTTAAATGTCATGTTTTTATATGAAACGTCATTCGTCAAACGTGAAACGGTATATTAATGAATAGTTGATAAATTAATGGTGAATAGCGTGATTCGTTAAGTCGCAATCTAAAATTTAAAATTTAAAATTATTTTAATTTCCAAATCCCAAACCCCAAATTAAAGTGTTCCGCGTAGTTCCTGCTCGCGCTCTATTGCCTCAAACAATGCTTTGAAATTTCCTTTTCCAAAGCTTCTTGCGCCTTTTCTTTGAATGATCTCAAAAAATACTGTCGGTCTGTCTTCGATCGGTTTAGAAAATATCTGTAAAAGGTATCCATCTTCATCACGATCTACGAGTATTCCTAATTTTTCAAGGTCTGAAATGTCTTCATCTATTTTTCCAACTCTGCCTTCAAGCTCTCTGTAATATGTAGTCGGAATGGTTAAAAACTCAAGGCCTCTGCTTTTCAATTCGTTAACAGTTGCTAAAATATCCTTCGTTGCCATTGCTATATGCTGAGCTCCACCGGATTTATAAAAATCAAGATATTCTTCTATTTGAGATTTCTTTTTACCCGGAGCAGGTTCATTAATAGGAAATTTGATCTTACCAGTACCGTTTTGCATTACCTTACTCATGAGTGCGGTGAAGTCAGTTGAAATATCTTTATCATCGAATGAGATCAATTGATTAAAACCCATTGTGCGTGCATAGAACTTTACCCATTCGTTCATTTTTCCCAACTCTACATTTCCAACAATATGATCAACTGCCCTGAGTCCGGTATCTTTATTATTTTTCACTGCTTTATTTTCAGCACTGACAAATCCGGGCATGAATAAACCATTATAATTTTTTCTTTCAACAAAAGAATGTATTGTCTCACCATATGTTTGAATTGAAGATTTTATTATGACTCCGTTTTCATCTTTATACTCGGTTGGTTCAAGGACTCCTTTTGCGCCGCGGTTTGTAGTCTCTATGTATGATTTTTTAGCATCGTCCACTTCAATCGCAATATCCCTTACTCCGTCACCGTGTCTTTTATGATGTTCGGCTAAAAAATTATCATCAGTCAAAGTTGAAGACAGTACAAATCTGATCTTTCCCTGCTCAAGTAAATAAGAAGCTTTCTCGCGATTGCCGGTTTCAAGACCTGAATATCCAGTCAGTTTAAATCCAAGTACATATTGATAATAAAAAGCAGACTGCTTTGCATTTCCTACAAAAAATTCCAGATGATCGATCCTCTTTAATGGCAAAAAATCTTCTGTAGGAAGACTATCCTGTATCTGCGGTTCTGCAACTTCATGAACTGTATCCATTATGAATAAATTTTAATTTTATATTTTATCACTTAATTTAAGGAAAATAAGATTAAGTTTTAATGAAGAAGTGTGACTTTGTCAATGGTGAATGTGATGCGACGATATTTTTGAGCGGATATTTAGCAGTGAATAATAATGCTTTTAATTTTATTTCAAAGATCACACCTTAATTTATTTCGAATATACATTCAAATTCATTGCGTCTCTGCTCTTTTGTAATTCGCCGATCAGTTTTTACCATCCTCATTTTCCTTTTCAGTCTTTGGTTTTATAAGTGACAAAACCACCGATAATGCAAGTATGAGCGCGATCACGCCAAGCGAATATCCAATTGGAATTTTGAAAAGATCTATTATCAGCATTTTAAATCCTATAAATATAAGTATCATCGCAAGTCCAATCTTCAGATAATGAAATTTATCTATCACCGCAGCCAGCGCAAAATACATTGCTCTTAAACCGAGGATCGCAAAAATGTTAGATGTGTAAATTATGTAGGCATCATTCGTAACAGCAAATATTGCAGGGATGGAATCGAAGGCAAATACAAGATCGGTAAACTCTGTAGCGATAAGAACTACAAACAAAGGAGTTGCTAATTTTTTGCCGTCAATATTAACGAAAAAATTCTCACCATCATAATCCTTTGTAACCGGGAAAAATTTTCTGAACAGACGTATCACAATATTTTTTTCAGGATCAATATCTGAATCATCCTGATATGCCATTTTAAAACCCGTGAAAACCAAAAATGCTCCAAACACATAGATTATCCAGGCGAATTTATGAATGAGTACAACTCCAAGTAAAATCAGTGCTGCCCTCAGTATCAGTGCACCGAGCACTCCCCAGAATAAAACCTTGTGCTGAAACTCCGGCGGAACTTTGAAATACGAGAACAGTAAAACAAAAACAAAAATATTGTCTATGCTTAATGAACGTTCAAGAAGATAACCTGTAAAGAATTCTATAGCTTTTGCTTTACCCATATCAAAATAAATGAACAGGTTAAAAAGCATTGCCAGCAATATCCAGACAGCACTCCATATTAAAGCTTCTTTAACCGAAACAGCATGTGTCTTCTTCTGGAAGACGCCAAGGTCAAGAGCAAGCATCAAAAAAATAAAAAGATTAAAACTTATCCAGAGGGCTACTTCGTATGACATCTATATTTTAAGTTAATGCAAAATAATTTTTTCAGACAACATATTAAAAGAACTTATTAATGCCTTAAAGCCGCATTGATTGGTAAATTGTAGCCGCCGATAAGTTTCGTATGAAATATCAAGCTAACAACCTTTATTATTTGGTTTGGAATTCCTAATATAAAAGACCCCGATCTGTTAACTTCAAATTAATCCATCATGAAAATTTTAAAAATCTTTTCCGGCAGATCTATCATATTTTTATCCATATTGATTTTCTTAATGATATCTAATCTAAGCTCACAGGTAATTAACAACTGGACAACAAAAGGTAACGGCGGCGGCGGAGCATTGTTCTCCCCGAGTTTCAGCCCGCATGACGCTAATGAACTATATATTGCATGTGACATGAGCGAACTTTTTAAAACAACTGATCTTGGTTCATCCTGGGCGCAAGTTGATTTCAATGAGATGACTGGAAATAACGGTTCAATAGTTCAGTTTACAAATGATCCGCTAATCAGCTATTGCATAAATTTTGAAGGTGATCTGAGAACACCTTATAAAACAACAAACGGCGGAGTAAATTGGAGTCCGCTTGTTTCCGATCCGACATTTGGTGGAGCTTACAGTTTATTTTGTGATCCCGGTAACTCAAACAATATTCTGATTTCCAGTTATACAAATCTATATTTCTCAAATAACGGAGGAGCTACCTTTACTTCTAAGTTCTCAAATGGCTTAGGGTGTTTTATTGCCGGAGCTTTTTTTGATGGTGTAAATATTTATGCAGGCACAAATTCCGGACTGTTAGTATCATTAAACTCCGGCGTAAGCTTTTCACTTTCTGCAGCAGGTGGTATTCCCGTAACTGAAGCAATGGTCTCTCTAACCGGTGCAAAACAATCAGGCATTGTAAGACTTTTTTGTGTTACTCTGGGAAGCGGTGATGTTTATCCCGGAGTTACCGGCGCTGATTTTTACGGATATCAAAGCATTTATTCTTTAAACATTGGAAATGCAAACTGGATCGTTAGTACAAACGGTATCATTGCAGGTACTTATCCATTCTTTGTATCGATGTCTCGAACAAATATTTCCACTGCGTACGTTGCAGGAGGTAGTGATAACGGATCTCCCGTAGTTTATAAAACTTCTGATGGTGGATTAAATTGGAGTAGTGTATTACTTACTGTCAATAATCAAAATGTATTTACGGGATGGGCTGGTCATGGAGGTGATCGCGGGTGGTCTTATGGAGAGTATGCACTTGGGTTTCAATGTTCTCCGATTGATCCAAATAAAGTTGTATTAACAGATCTCGGATTTCCACATATCACAACTGACGGTGGGACAACATGGAAGCAGGCGTATGTGAATCAGGATGATCAGAATCCTATGAATAGTTCTACTCCAACGGGAAAATATTACAGAACTACCGGACTTGAAAATACAAGCTGCTGGTGGCTTACGTGGTCTGATGCAAATAATATCTTTGGATCTTATTCCGATATTAAAGGCACACGTTCAACTGACGGAGGAAATTTCTGGTCTTTTAATTATACAGGACATTCAAATAATACAATGTACCAGGCTGTTAAACATCCTGTTAATGGAAATATTTACGGGGCGACCTCAACAGTTCATGATATGTATCAAAGTACGTATTTGACTGATGCAAGAATAAATCCGGGCTTAGGAAGTGTTTTATTTTCTTCGAACAAAGGGCAGGCATGGCAGACACTGCACGACTTTGTACATCCGGTCATCGCACTTGCTCTCGATCCGAATAATACTAACAGAATGTACGCAAGTGTGATACACAACACACTTGGCGGAATTTTTGTCTCTAGCAATATTCAAAATGGGGGAGCCTCAACGTGGACGAAACTTACAAATCCGCCAAGGACAGAAGGACATCCATTTAATATAAAAGTTTTAAATGACGGGACACTTCTTTGTTCATATTCCGGAAGAAGAAATTCAGCCGGCACGTTTACTTCAAGTTCCGGAGTATTCATCAGCACCAATTCGGGAACAACCTGGATTGACAGATCTCATACAGGAATGCTTTACTGGACTAAAGATGTAATAGTTGACCCACATGATGTGAATCAGAATACAATGTACGGATGCGTTTTCAGCGGATGGGGCGGACCGCCAAATGGTTTAGGCGGACTTTATAAAACTACTAACCGTGGAATTAACTGGACAAAAATTAATAATCTTGATCGGGTAGGCTCTTGCACTATAAATCCGGTTAATGCAAATGAAATGTATTTGTCAACTGAAGTAAACGGGTTATGGTACAGCAATAACATTAATTCTGTTTCACCGATTTTCAATCAGGTGAGCGGTTATAAATTCCGACAGCCTGAAAGAATTTTTTATAATCCTCACAATACAAATCAGGTTTGGGTAACAAGCTTTGGCAATGGTATAAAAGTCGGATATACAATTCCACCTGCAACAACTTTGAATATCACAATTGGAATTGAAGGATTCTGGAATGGAACAATTCAGGTGTCAGATACGATGAAATTATTTTTGAGAAATAGTGCTGCTCCTTATAATAAAATTGATTCTTCATCAGTAGTTCTTAATACCTCCGGATTTGGAGCAGCCGGTTTCACAAATACATCAACGGGAAATTATTTCATACAGACAAAACACCGCAATGCACTTGAAACATGGAGTGCAGCACCGGTGAATTTTGTAAATGGATCATCTGTAAGTTATAATTTTACAACTTCGCAAACACAATCTTATGGATCAAATATGATTTTAAAATCCGGAAAATGGTGCTTCTACAGCGGTGATGTTAATAGCGACGGTACTATTGATGCAACTGATGTTTCAACAATTGATAATGATGCTGCCGGATTTACTTCCGGCTATTTGAATACGGATCTTAGCGGTGACAATTTTATAGATGGTACTGACTTTGCAATTTCTGATAATAATGCTTCTAACTTTATAAGTGTTCAAAGTCCGTAGAATTTTTTTCACGCTTTTCAATGATCAAATAATTTACAATTTCTAAAAACTTTATTTGTGGAATTTAGATTAGTTTAAAATTATATTATCACACAAAAAACTTTATTAATTCTTAAACTAATTCAATTAAATGAAAATTAAAAAACAATTTATGCTTCAGTTCTTATTTACCATGTTAATGATTTCGTATGCAAGTGATTCTTATTCAACTATAAGAGATGTGTCTGTTTCAAGTTTTATGTTTTCGCCTTCAACAATAGCTGCAAACACAGGAGATACAATTCGCTGGACAAGGATAAATGGATCTCATACAACGACATGTGACGGATCAGTACTTACATCCCGTCCTGCAGGGGCTGCGGCCTGGAGTTCACCTTTGAACAGCACAACTCCGGAGTTTAAGTATGTCGTAACAGTTGCCGGAACTTATAATTATAAATGTATTCCTCATGGATCCTCGGGAATGGTTGGCGTTATCAATGTTTCAGCTCCGCCTGTTTCATTGAACCTGACTTCTATATTTGAAGGCTTTTGGAATGGAGCTTCAATGGTAAGTGACACTGCTAAAGTTTATCTTCATAATTCAACTGCTCCGTTTGCTAGGATAGATTCAGCAAAGACAATTTTAAATACGGCAGGTAACGGATTATTAAATTTCGCTAATGCTTCATCCGGAAATTATTTTATAATTGTCCGACACAGAAATTCATTAGAGACCTGGAGCAGCACCGCACAGGGATTCACAGCAGGAAGCACGACCATTTACAATTTTACTACTGCCGCGAATAAAGCATTTGGAAATAACCTTACTTTCAAATTAGGAAAGTTTACTAATTACAGCGGAGATGTTAATCAGGACGGTATCATTGACGGGTCAGACCTTTCCTTTATTGACAATGATGCAAACAATTTTGTTTCAGGGTATGTGTCAACCGATGTAAACGGTGATACAATTGTTGATGGTTCGGATGCCTCAATTGCTGAAAACAACGCCTCAAATTTTGTGACTGTTGCAAGACCTTAAGATGTAAATTGTATTGGGTATTAGGTATTTTAATCTAGTGCTAACTGACCGATCTCCTTCATAAATCCAAAGAGTTATGTTATGACGAAGAAGAAGATCGTTATAAAGTAAATCTGAGCAGTTTGAATTACAATCAGATTTGAAATATTAAATGGTCTGATTAAAAAGATTTTGACTGAAACACTTGTGATATATTAAGATAGTATTTGATTGTAATAAAATTTATTTTGTTCAATCAGAATCTAAAAAATAATCCAGATTGAAAAATTCTTACAATTATTATTTAGCTTTATTATTTATTTATGCTGCCTTTTTTACAACAAATAATATTTTTGCACAAAACCCGTCTTATAATCTATATGCTCACAATTTTTCTCTTAGCACTGTAAATCAGCTTAATGATAAACTGGAATTTGACATTCACATTGAACATACCAATCCTCCTGTAAACTTTGAATATG
>JBDSYA010000182.1:0-7909 GCA_039925865.1 Ignavibacteria bacterium | reverse complement strand
ATTTAATATCAATCAAATCCAGGCGGATGAGTAAGATGAAAACCCGTTGCATCCTGATATTTTTTAGTAATTGCAACTAACTTACCTTCTTCAAATAATTGTCCTGTGAAAACAATGCTTACCGGTTTCTTTGGATCAGAGAAACCATTTGGAATTACCATGGACGGATGTCCCGTGAGATTTGTAATCAATAAATTATCTCCTGCAAGCGAAGGTGCAATGCAAACATCAACCTGCTTCATTATATCCTCCATTTTTCCTATAAGTAAATATCTTAATCTGTTTGCTCTAATGTATTCAGTAGCCGGGATGAAATGCGCTGCGCGAAAAAAATTCGGCCAGCTGTATAGATTTTGCTGAACCATCTGATCATCCATGTCTGAAAGTGTCAGTTGATCAAAAGCCGAAGCTGCCTCGCAATTGAGCAGAATGGACATATCATAGATTGGCATGTCAGGAAGATCTAGTGGTATCAATTGTGCACCCATTTTTTTTAATTGATCCATCGCAGAATTATTAAACGGTTTGTTCAATGTATCCTTGTCAAAATCACTTTTAAAATAACCTATCTTAATTTTTTTTAAATCAACTTCCGGAGAATAATTAAACGGCAAATCAATTGCCGACTGATCTTTTCCATCTACTCCGGCTATTACGTTTAAGACTATAGCGCAATCTTCTGCATTCCGGCAGATCGGACCGACTTTATCCATTGTCCAGCTTAAAGCCATTGCACCGTATTTGCTGACTCTTCCATAAGTCGGGCGAAGTCCTGTAACTCCGCATACTGTAGAAGGTGATACTATCGAACCCCAGGTCTCAGAACCGATTGCAAATGGAAGCAATCCGGCTGACACAGAAGAAGCCGGTCCTGCAGATGATCCGCTGGAACCTTTGGAAGTATCCCAGGGATTTCTTGTCATTCCGCCAAACCATACATCATCCATTGCAAGTTCACCCAATGAAAGCTTTGCTATCATTATTGCACCGGCTTCCTTTAATTTCTTTACTATAGTTGCATCTTCATTAATAAGCTGATTTTTATAAGGAGGTGTACCGAAGGTAGTATTATAATTTACTGTGGAATACATATCTTTAATTCCAAAAGGAATTCCGTGAAGCAATCCTTTATAACTTCCGGAATTTATTTCGAAATCTGCTTTGCCTGCATCTGCCAAAGCTATGGAATCGGTGAAAGTAATTACGCATCGGAGTTCAGAAGAATATTTCCGTAAGCGCTCAATAAAGAATTTTGTTAACTGCACAGAAGAAATCTCTTTTTTCTGAATCAGTTCCGCTAACTGACCAATTGAATAGAATGCGAGTTCATTTATATTCGCAGGCAATTCGGTTTTATTGTAATCAGATGAAACAAATTTCCTGCGGACTTTTCCAAATATTTTTCCGGGAGGAAAGGGATTAAAATTATATGCCGGAGGAACATTGTTTGACAGCTCAACTTTGCGCATATTTTCATAATTCAGCTTTTGATCTTCAAGCAAGGATAGCATGCTGTCGGTTTCCGAACTTGTAAATTCCATCCCGATCAGTTTTTGTGCATGGAGAATATCTTCATATTCAATCCTGAACTTTTGCTCAGTAATAAATGCGCCTAACAGAAAACAAAATAAACATAACACTAATATATAAATCTTCTTTTTAAATATATTCATTTTAATGAATTTTTTAAAAAATGCTTTAGTGAATTTAATTAATTGTGATTCCAATTAAAATCATAAATTTATTTATTTCTGGTTAGTTAAGTTTTATATCTAACAAACATAGATTGTGAGGGATAAGTCAGACAGGGGAGGAATTCGAGGACAACATTGTAATTTTTTTATTTAATGCTGCGTCGAATTACCTTTGCATGTTTATCAAACCTTTATTGCGATTTTCTTATAATTAATTGTCGTATAAATTATGAGTGCAACAAGAATAATAAATAGAATCAAAGATGAACCTTCAGTTCCAAATCCAAGACCACCTTTTTCAGATGTTTTTGTCAGCAAATCTCCAAAGGTTGCGCCAAACGGTCGGGTTAAAACGAACGCTACCCAAAACAAAATCACTGAAGATATTTTGGTGAAGTAATAAGCCAGTATAACTAAACCTAATAATGTTCCAATTAAAATTGCTCCGCCCGCAAAACCAAGCCCTGAATCATCTGCCAGAAAATCTCCCAATGCTGTACCTAAAGTATTTGAAAATAATATCGCTGTCCAATAAAACAACTCTCCTTTAAATGTCTTAATATTGGTGACGGATAAAGATTTTTCACTGATTCGCCAAATGATTAGTATAATTACTAATATTGTTATAAGTATTAAACTTCCTGTGGCATACCCCAAACCAAGAGTTCGATCCATATAATCTGACATTGTTGTTCCGGCTGTGCTTGTTGAAAGTATAACTGCCCAATATAATATTGGGATGTATTGTTTTGAAATAAGCTGAGCAATCAAAGTAGCAAAGAAAATACTTATTAAAATTATTGAACTAACGGCATACCCTATATTCATTGTCATTGACAACAAATCACCTGCGGTCTCGCCCAAAGTAGTTGCGCAGATTTTCATTACCCAGAATACAAATGTAATCTCAGGTATTTTATTCAGGTGAGTTTCATTATTACTTTGCTTTAAATTATCTGTTAACATTTTTTGAAGTAATCGTGGTTTGTTATTTGAATAATTGTAGCGTCTTTCATAGAAATACCGGACAACTTTACAATCTAGCTTATAAAGTTTACCCGGCATAAAACGACTTTAATGCAAAATGTGCGTTTTTCTTTTATTCTATTATAAAATTATAAAACCTTTTTTCATTTCATCAATTTTACTTATCATCATCATCTTCTTTTTCATTCTCTTCATCAGACTCTTTAATTATTTTCCCGTTCTGATCAAGCAATACTTCATACTTTTTGCTTTTCAAGCCAACTATTACTTCATAAGATATTTCCAATCCGCTTGTTTTCTTTTCAGCTTCCAATATTTTTGCTGATTTATATTTATTATTTATTGAAGTTACAATATTTGCCGGCAAAGTATTTATTTCAATAATCTCTCCTACTTCTGAAATTTTTCCGTCTGCTGTAAATTCTATATCCCTGAAAAATTTACCTTCCTTGGTTTCGATTTCATATGTAAGAATACCTTTTTCCTTACCTACATCATAACCTATGACTTCAGCATTAGGATAGGATTGTTTAAACGATTCCAAAACAATTTTCGGTATATCCTTTTCAGAATACTTTTTGTTTTGGGCTTGAAGATTATTGGCTAATAAAGTGTAAATAAATAATGCAAATATTAAAATGACTGTTTCTTTTAAATATCGATTTGATCTCATGACACATTTCCTTTCTTTTTTATTTATACAAAATTAATAAATTGATATGAAAACGGGATGAAAATGAAATGAAAAGAATGTTAAGATGAAAAGCTATTGTGATTTTTCTGTAAAAAATATTTTCTTTATCTTAAGAAAGATAAGGTAGTGCAACAGTAAATGTCGATCCTTCACCGGGAATACTGCTCACAGAAATTTTTCCGTTATGAGATTCTATTACAGCTTTTGCTATCGCAAGCCCTAAACCAACACCAGTATTTATTTCTCTTGTTCTCGATAGATCAGCTCTGGTGAATCGGTCAAAAATATTTTCTAAGCTTTTGGAAGAAATACCCATGCCAAAATCTTTAATTGAAATTAGTATCATTTTATTTTCACCATCTATTTTTTCCGAACAAACAATATCACTGTGCGCAGGAGAATACTTTATTGAGTTGTCCAATAAATTTATAAATACATTCAAAAGCAAATTTCGATCACCAGTTATTATTATTTGATTGAAATTGATAAAACTGTCGTCCAGGTTTAAAATAATATTAATGTTTTTTTTCTTTGCAAGAATATTAGTTTTCGAAACTGCTTCAGTCAGTATTTCTTTCAGGTTTATTTTTTCTTTTTCTGTAATGAGTTTTCCTGATTCAACCTGGCTGAGGGTTAACAGCCCATCAACAATTTTTTGAAGGCGCTCTGTTTCTTCTAAACTGTTTTTTAATGTGCTTTCATATTCAGCTGCAGATCTTGGCTTTTTCAATGCAACCTCAATTTCCCCTTTCAATATTGTCAATGGAGTTCTTAACTCGTGTGAAGCATCTGAAGTAAACTGTTTTAAAGTTTCAAATGAATTTTGCAATCGGGCAATCATTCCGTTTAAGGTTTTTGTTAATTCTGATATTTCATCTCCACTGTCATTTACCGGCAGTCTGTTTTCTAAATTGCTTGCAGTTATTGTCTCAGCATTTTTAATTAATTCGTTTACAGGTGCATATGCTCTTTTGGAAAGAATCCATCCAAACACTGTAGAAAGTATTAAAAAAATTGGAATCGAAATCAATAGAATTATTCTGAACTTTGACAGTATACTTTCTAAATTTGTCAATGGAATTCCAATAATTATTACAAATGTTTTTGAATCATAACTTATAGGGTAAAATAAAATTCTGAATTCGGATTGTGATAATTCCTGATCTTTTGCAGATGCCTCAGTGTTTAAAAAAAATTGTTTTCCTTTTAAAGCAGTTTCAATCCATTCTTTTTCTAAAAAATGAATATTGTTAAATCCGGATTTCGATTTTAATATTGTATTTCCGGAATCGTCTATTAATTCTATAAATTGCTGTTTAGGATTTGAAAACGGTACGTATGTTTCCTGAAATTCATCGAAGAGATCCTGTTGTATTCCTTCATTTGTAACTTCTTCTTTAATTGAACCTGCCAATATTATGATAGCTTTATCAACTTGATTGCGACTTTGGGTAGCAAACATATTATAGAGAACTATACTGAAAACACAAAGAATTAAAGCGAGAATCAACATGAAATAAAATGTCAATTGTCCCCGAACCGTCTTGAGTATTTTCATTTTCAAATTATTTTTCTTCTCTTAAAACATAACCCACGCCGATAACTGTGTGTATCAATGGTTTGGAAAATCCTTTGTCTATCTTCTGTCTCAAAAATTTTATGTAGGTATCCACTACATTACTACCCCTGTCGAAATCAATTCCCCACACACTTTCTGATATCTGTGTCCGGCTCATTACTCTTTTTTTATTTTTAAGCAGATATTCCAAAAGAGCAAATTCCTTTGCTGTTAAATTTATCTCTTTGTTTTCTCTCCGGACAATATGTTCTGTCATGTCTAAACTCAGATCGTCAATTTTATAAATGATTTTTTTCTCGGCACTTCCTCTTCTTAATAATGCTCTGACCCTTGCAAGGAGCTCATCAAATTTGAACGGTTTCGTTAAATAATCATCAGCTCCCATATTTAATCCTCTTACTTTATCTTCTGTCTGCCCCATTGACGTAAGCATTAGTATCGGCGTCTTTATACCATCTTCTCTGATTTTACTGCAGACAACAAAACCGTTTTGCTTTGGTAATAATACATCAAGAATTATTATGTCATAGTCATTATTAGCTGCCATATGATGACCGGTAATTCCATCATAAGTAACTTCAACATTATATGATTGCTCTTTTAATCCTTTGCGAATGAACTCCGATATTTTTTTTTCGTCCTCTATTAAAAGTACATTCATTTATAACAAATTTAATTTTACTGTGATGTTATTTTAATTTTTAGCTTTTACAAATATAATTAAAATTAACCAATCTTACTCTTTTAACAAATTTAACAATTGTATTGAAATATTACGATCATATGGCCCCTGAAACTTTGCGATAAAGACTTTTCAATTTAATAATAATATTAAAAGCCAATCACCCTTTATGGTAATTGGCTTGTATTAACTTCATTCGGTAACTGTGATTTTTGAATTTGATACCTTTTTATTTAAAAATCGTCATTCATATCCGGCTCTCTCTCATTCTCGTTTCTTCTTTTCTTCCGGTCATTGTTTTTATCTTTGCTTCCTATATTAAATGTAAGTGTAAGATATGCTGCCCTGGAATTTCTTCTTCTGAAAGACTCCTGTATATAAGCCGGATCATTTGTAATGGTCTTAAATTTCATTGTATTGAAAATATCACTGACTCTGATGCTGACACTCATTTTTCTGTCAAAAAAATCTTTTTTAATAGCTGCGTCAAGCGACTGCATTGGTTTGACTGTACTGTTAGCTGAAATTCTTTTACCTGTATAAAAATAAGACAGCTGAAAGTCAAATAAATCAGGGATATTCATTCCCGTTGATAATCTTGTACTCCATGAATTGGTTTCATTAGTTAAGTTACTCGAAATATTCTGCGCATCTACAATTGATTTGTAATAACTGAAATTTGCTGTGACATTCCACCATTTAAGTATCTGAGAATTAACTATTAATTCAAGTCCGTATGATTTCGAACTGTTCAAATTCTTAAATGTTGTGATCGTTGTATTGCTGTCAGTGATAGTTCTGTAACGCGAGATCTCATCATCAGTCTGCCTGAAAAAAATTGAAGGAGTAACTGTCGCAAATTTAAAATAATTTATATAACTAAGCTCCAGTGAGTTTGTATATTCGGGCTTAAGAGCGGGGTTTCCGATCCTTATGTTCAATGGATCCGACAGATCGGGAAACGGATTCAGGTTTCTCATTCCGGGACGGTTTATTCTTCTGCTGTAAGTAAGCTGTAATTCCTGCTCAAGGGAAAGTTTTTGAGAAAAACTTGCACTTGGAAAAATGGTGAAATAATTATTTTCAAAATTCTGATTCGCAGATTTTAATACACCCGTTGTATTTGTATATTCACCTCTTAAACCCAGTGAATAACTGAAGTCACTTATTTTATTCTGGTAAATTGCATACAGCGACTGGACGTTTTCTTTATAAATAAAATTATTCGAAACATTATTGTTAATTACAAATGTGTTTGTAACATAGTCATAGTTTTCCAATAGAAAATCTTCGTCATTCTTTTCGTAAGTACTTTTTAAACCGGTTTCAATCTTTGAATCTTTTCCGAAAGGATGAACATAATCTAACTGCATGTTCAGTTCATTACTTAAATCTTTCTGATAATCATTGTACCTGTCAGGAGTGTTATTTTTTGGAAACAGAAATACTTCTTCAGTCTTTGAGATCTCGTCTTCGCTTTCTTTCGAATAAGAGATTTCTCCTGATAATGTCTGCCGGGGATTTTTAAATTTGGTGTTGAAGTTTACGGAAGCACTGTAATTAATACCTTCATCAGTATTGATACCGTTTGTAAAATAATTTTTTACGGAATTGTTAAGACTGTCCAGTTCTTTATTCTCATTTTTTTCCGATCGGTTTGAATTTCTGTCGCTGAAATTAACTGCGAATCCTAATGAACTTTTTTTATTGAAGCTGTAATCAATTCCGCCTTTGATAAGATGGCCTTCTCTTTTAACAAGGCCGGAATTCAGCTGGTCAATAAATGTTGCCGTCGATGAAAAAAGATTTTGCCTGAAACTCGAGCCTTCAATTTTATTACTCTGGTTAGAATAACTGTAGCTCCCGAAAATATTATATTTATCTTTTTTGTAATTTAAATTTATAGAGCCGTTATATTTGTCCCGTGTGCCTGCATTCAGAGTGAGATTACCATTGTAACCTCCTTCGGAATTCTTTTTTAAAATAATGTTCAGTATTCCCGATGTTCCTTCAGGATTATATTTAGCGGAAGGATTTGTTATCAGTTCAATTGACTCAATTGAGTTAGCAGGAATTTGCTGAAGTACAATATTGCGGTTAGCACCCTCGAGTCCGAAAGGCTTTCCGTCAACAAGTATTTTAACGCTTTGACTTCCTCTTAAAGATACATTCCCGTCCAGATCAACCTGTATTGATGGAATATTTTTCAGCGCATCTAATGCAGTTCCGCCCTGAGTGGTCAGGTCTTCACTGACATTAAAAATTTTCTTATC
>JBDSYA010000181.1:0-6261 GCA_039925865.1 Ignavibacteria bacterium | reverse complement strand
TATCTTTTAAAGTATGAAGGAGTTTATTTTTTGTGATCAATAATTCATGGCCAATGCTGTCATGAAGTTCAGAAGAAATTCTCTTCCGGTCAGTTTCCTGCCTTTGAAGAAGTTTTTTTGTGAATTCCTCCTGAGATGCTTTTTCTTTCCTCACCTGATTCAGCTTATTTTTGTAAACACCGCCTGCTGCTCCGGCAACAGCAATTGCCGATAATCCTTTGAACCAGAATGTTTTCCAAAACGGGGGAGTGATTGTAATGCCGATAGATTTTCCTTTTTCATTCCATACACCGTCATTGTTTGATCCTTTTATTCTGAAGGTATATTCGCCGGGATTTAAATTGGTATATGTTACAAAACGTCTTGTTCCCGAATAGACCCAGTCCCTGTCAAAGCCTTCCATCATATATGCATACTGATTCTTTCCGGGAATATTAAAATCCAGTGATACAAATTCAAATGAGAAAACACTTTCCTTATATGACAGAGTTATTTTATTTTCTATCTGAATGGATTTTTTTAAAGGTGAATTGTTTTCAGCAATTGGAATTTTCTTGTTGAATATCTGAAGGCTTGTAATTACGATTGGAGGCACATGTTCATTGTTGCTGAATTTCTCAGGATCAAATACATTAAATCCGTTAATTCCTCCAAATAAAAATTCTCCGCTTTTTAATTTTAAATAGGCCCATGGATTAAACTCATTACTCTGAAAGCCGTCTCTAGAATCGTAATTCCTGAATGTTTTTTTTCCAGGGTCAAATACCGACAAACCCTTATTAGTACTTATCCATAAATTTCCATTCTTATCTTCAAGCATTCCGTTTATTGCATCGTTTGGCAAACCGTCTTTTTCACGGAAACGAATGAAATTATTATTTTTACGGTCAAAATAATTGAGGCCTCCGCTTAATGTTCCCACCCACAGCCGGCCCTTACTATCCTCAAAGATCGATACTACATCATTATTGCTCAATGAATTCGTGTCATCCGGATTATATTGAAAACGTGTAAAAGTATTTGTTTCATTATTAAATTTATTTAGTCCTCCCAAATCAAGGCCGATCCAAAGCACATCTTTACTATCAATAAATAATGTTCTTACTCTCTTAGCACCAATGCTGTGAGGATCCAGCGGATCTGAAATGTATCGTGTAAAAGTTTCTTTAACAGGATCAAATTTATTTAAACTTCCACCACCGGTTCCGATCCAGATCATACCATCTTTATCTTCCGCAAGACAGAATACTGTATTAAAACTTAATGAATCTTTATCTTCAGGATCATTTTTATAACAACAGAACTTTTCGTTTAGGTGATCAAATTTGTTTATACCCTCACCGGATGTTGCTATCCAAAAATTTCCTGATCTGCTCTGGATGATCGAGGTTACAATATTTGAGCTAAGCGAATTCTTAACTAACGGATCACTAAGATAATGTGTAAATTTATTTTGCTTCCTGTCAAATTTATTGAGACCGTAGTCAGCAGTTCCAATCCAGATAATCCCGTCAAGGTCTTCACAAAAGCTGTAAATCTTATTGCTGGTTAAACTATTAGCATCATCAGGTTTACAATAATAATGATGAATTTTTTTACTGTTCTTTTTGAATATGCTTATACCCTCACCAAAAGTCCCTACCCAGAGAATATTGGAATTGTCTTCATAAATACTCATTATAGTATTGGTACTGATACTCGAACCATTGAACTTGTTATTCTTATAACTTATGAATTTACCTGTTGAGCAGTCGAATTTATTTAAACCTCCATCCCTGGTTCCAATCCATAAGATCCCTAAACTGTCACTATAAATTTGAGAAGTAAAATTATCGCTTATGCAAAATGGATCGTTCTCGCTATTTTTATAAGTATGGTAAACTCCGGTTTTCATATCTAATCTTCTCAAGCCGTCATTTGTAGCCATCCAGATATCTCCGGCACTGTCTTCAATAATCGAACTTATTCTGTTGGCTTCGAGATTATATGAAGGATCACTTTTAAAACTTTTAAAAATGTTTTTTTCAAAATCGTATTTTTTTAAACCATCACCCCAGGTCCCAACCCAAAGATTATTTTTATTGTCTTTGAATACTGAATGAACGCTGTTGCTGTTGAGTCCGTGCTTATCAGCTTCGTCCTGGGAATATCTAACAAATTTATTTTCTTTTTTTAAAAATTTATTCAGCCCTCCAAAAGATGTTCCTACCCACAGATCACCATTGTGGTCTTCACATATAGCGCGTACACGGTTTTGTGAAATTGATGAATCATCGTTAACATCGTGAGTATAATTTATGAAACTTTCCTTTGCAATATCATATTTGTTAAGACCTCCGTTTGTTGTGCCCGTCCAGATGTCACCTGAGCTGTCTTCATGGATACAATAAATATAATTATTGCTGAGTGAGTTTTTATCACCGGGTTCATTTTTAAATACTTTGAAATTATAACCATCATACCTGTTCAGCCCGTCTTGTGTCCCAAACCACATAAAACCCTGCCTATCCTGAAGTATGCAGTTTACAACACTTTGAGACAAGCCATCCTTAATAGATAAATGCTCAAATTTTATTTCGTCTTCGAAATGCATAAGCAGTTAAAGAATAATAAAAACAGAATGCGATAAATACTTTAAAGCATCCGCTACAAAAAATGTAATTGTGTTTACTTGAAAATACAAAAAATGAATGATGAAATTTCCATAATAATTTTTCTTATCACTTTCTTGTTAAACAAAACTCAGTTATTTGTTAAGTAACTCAATAATGAAATTGAATACAACTTCTAAATTGAGTAATTTGAAAATTAGATAAAATAATAGGAGAAAATTTATATTATGGCAATTATGATAACCACTGAATGTATAAATTGTGGTGCATGCGAACCTGAGTGCCCGAATACGGCAATTTATGAAGGTGGTGCAAACTGGGTTTTAGGTGGTAATTCTTTTAGTGATGCTCAGCCCGCACCTTCCGGGGCAGACGGTTTTTATTCAAGTGAATTTTTTTATATCGTGCCCGATAAATGTACGGAATGTGTAGGATTTCATGATGAACCGCAATGCGCAGCTGTGTGCCCTGTGGACTGTTGTGTGCCCGATCCTAAGCATGTTGAAGATAAAGAAACATTGCTCAAAAGAAAAGAAGTGCTTGACGTTGAAGGCAGATAAGGATTTTTTTTATTAGGCAAAACAGTTGAATTTTAACTTACATTCTTTTCTTTATTTAAATTTTCTGCATTCAATTTTTCATTTCTGTTAATTTCTTCAGACAACACCGATGGTTCTGTTGTATTTGGATGAGTGATCAGGCTGTTACTGTCAGATAAAACATTTTCATCCCTTCCGATATCATCGTTTTCAGTTTGCTCATCTTCTTCCTTTGGTTCATTTTTGAATATTTTCTTATATCCAAATAAAATCATCAGGAAGCCAAACGTAACGAAAACATCAGCCACATTAAAAATTGGCCAGGAATAAATAGTCTTTCCGAAAATTGTAAAATTAGGAAAGTCGAAGTGAAGAAAGTCAACTACCTTACCATAAAAATACGGTGCGTAGTCGTAAATATTTCCGTAGAATACTCTGTCTATCAAATTACCAACCGCGCCTCCCAGTATAAAAGCCAAAGCAATTCTCAGTACAAGATCTTCGTGTCTGTTTTTATATAAAAAAAAGATCAATAATAATGTGGCGAAGATTGTAAACAAAGAAAGAAAAAGCTTTCCGCCCAATTGAATGCCAAAAGCCATTCCGGGATTTTCGATAAAAGTTATTTTAAAAAAATCTCCGAATACTTTTTTTGAAGCCTGGTACGGCATTCCGGGAATATCAATGCCAAGTGAAGCGATCTTGATTCCTTTAACATATAACTTAGTGATCTGGTCTAAAAGAACTATAAAAAACGTTATTATTAAAACTTTCAATTTAAATTTAACCCCTTAAATTTTTACACTCAATACAATGCTGAGTAATAGGAACAAGTTCCAGCCTTTCCTTTTGTATCAAGGGACATGTTCGGCATAAGTTCTTCGGATCATCCTTACAGTCGGTGCAAATTCCATAAGTGCCCTGGTCTATTCTCGTCAATGCATCCTGAAGATATCCTAAATATTTTTCATCCCTCTGAACAAACAAATAATTTTTTTCCCTTTCCATTTCATCTGTACCCTGTTCAGCCATATGAGTGGAATATGTAAGGTCAACTCCTTTATATTCTCCCGAATCTTTATCAACTAAGGCATCCATATTTGCTTTTGCGCTTTCAAGAATAGATTTTCTTTCTTTAAGAATTATTTCCCTGAAATGTTTTAATTCGGAAAGTGTATACTTTACTTTTTTATTTGGTTTATGCTTTTTGATTTTTTTTTCAATAGGAATTATAGCACCAGGCTGAACTTTTTTTACGGTTTCTTTTGGTTTTGCAATTCCTGTTTTTTTAACAGCTTTTTTAATTGTAGCATTTTTGGTCCCGGAATTCTTATCTGAAAGTTTTTTGCCTGAAACCTTTAGATCATTCTTTCCTGTCTTAGTGGATTTAATTTTAACAGTCGCTGTCTTTTTAATTGAGCTTGTAGATTTTGTTTTTGCCAAATTTAATACCCCTTATTATAGATTTATTATAGATGTTAAATGTTATTTAACTTATTTTCTGAAGAAAAATATCACATTGCTCTCCATTTATATCTGTATTAAAATACTGGAAATCCTGACCGTTTGCGCTTACGATCTTTTCACTCAGTGTTTCTGATTTAATATATTCCATATTTTTTTTGAGCACATTGCTGATATTTTCAGTTGTTTTAAAAAAGATCTTTACTTTATCACTGATGTCAAATTCATTTGATCTCCTGAAATTCTGAACCCGGTTAATAAACTCGCGGACTATTCCCTCTTCTTTCAGACCTTCATCAAGCTTTGTATCAAGCGCAACTGTAATACCATTATATGTTTCCACGATCCATCCTTCAATATTTTCAGTGTAGATCTCGATGTCTTCTCTTGTAAATTCGAATTCATTTATTTTTACAATCCCGTTTTTTTCCACTTCAGATATCTGCAATGAGGTCATACCATTTATTAACTGCTGTACTTTTTTAACATCTTTGCCAAATTTCGGACCGATCGATTTAAAATTCGGTTTGGTTTTTTTTATTATGATATCGGAATTACCTTCAATTATATTTAACTCTTTCACATTTACTTCTTCAAGTATTATATCCTTTACACTAAGCAATTTTTGCCTGTCATCACCGTTTAAGACCGGGATCAGGATCTGCTTTAATGGCTGTCTTACCCTTAATGTATTTTTTACTCTTATTGACCGGATCAAATAAACAATATCCTGCGCCATCTTCATTTCAGCTTCAAGATTATTATCGATTAAAGATTCGTTTACTTTGCTGAATTCCGAAAGGTGAATAGATTCATCGCTTTTTTTCAAAGTGGTGTGCAGTAATTCCGGCAAGAACGGAGAAAAAGGTGCTATCATCTTTATCAGATCTGTCAATACTTCGTAAAGCGTTTGATATCCTGAAAGCCTGTCAATTTCATTGGCCGGATGTCTGAGACGCTTCCTGTTTCTGCGTATATACCAGTTAGATAATTCGTCGATTGTAAAATCATATATTAATCTTGCTGCTTTTGTGATATCGTACTCGTCCATCAAAGAATAATATTTTTTCTTTACAGAGTTAAGCTTGGATAATATCCATTTATCAATTGTAGCGCGTTGACTGTATTCAGTTAATTTTGAACTTTCATCATCAAAGCCTGACAGATTTGCATATATAATAAAAAATCTGAAAGTATTTATCAGAGTATCAAAAAATTTATTCTGAACTTCGACAAGCTCATCTTCATTAAAAAGTTTAGAATTTCCAACAGGAGAAGAATAGATCGAATACCACCTTAGCACGTCAGCGCCATATCTTTTCATCATATCAAACGGACTGACTACATTCCCAAGGGACTTGCTCATTTTCTTGCCATGCTTATCCAGCACTAAGCCATTAACTATAATATTTTTATATGCAGGTTTATCAAAAAGAAACGATCCGATGGCGTGAAGAGAATAAAACCATCCTCTTGTCTGGTCTAATCCTTCAGCTATGAAATCAGCAGGATAGTTCTTTTCAAATAATTCTTTATTCTCAAATGGATAATGATGCTGGGCAAAAGGCATTGAGCCGCTGTCAAACCAGCAGTCAATAACTTCTTTAACTCTAGTCATTTCGATCCCATCATTTGATGTGATCCTG
>JBDSYA010000180.1:0-27598 GCA_039925865.1 Ignavibacteria bacterium | reverse complement strand
ATATTCCCGAGATCTCCACTACCCGTACCCGGATACAATGCAGTATTATGATCTCCGCCCGAAATTTCAAATAAAACTTTTTTTGTTGATGCCGGTGTGTAACTGTAATGAACATTTGCATTCTGAGACGGCGGTGCAACATTATCTAATTGTCCGCTGAATATTAATACAGGTAAAGTGTGGTTGAGATTTTCAGGTGTTAAAGTATTATAATCTAACCAGGGTGCAATGGCAAAAACAGCTTTGACTCTTGAATCCATTGCAGCTGCAAACTGTGCGCCACCTCCGCCCATAGACCAGCCTCCGACACCTATATTCAAGGTATCCAGTTTATTACGAAGAGGAGAAGCAATCCTGCGGTTCTCCTGTCTTATAGTTTCCATTGCATCAAGTAAAGCTGTGGCTCTTTGATTTGGTAATTCATTCAAACTGTTTGTACCGATCGTCATACATATAAATCCCCGTGAAGCAAAATATTTAGCCCATAAAACAACAGATTTCTGAGTTGCGTAATATCCCGGCACCAATACAATGCTTTTGTAATTAACTAAACTGTCAAGCGGATAAAATAATGTTGCTCCATTATAATAAGGACCGTTACGCAATCCGTCAGATTCCTTTAAAGAATCAATTGACAATGGAATAAAATTTGAGATAGTGGCCACTGTAACTGATGGACATTGACTATAAGTGTTTTTAAATAATATCGCTAAAAGCAATATCAAGAATAATCTTGATTTCATTTTCTGTTTTTTTAAAATATAAATTTATGAATTTCTATTTTATGCTGCAAGAAATAAAATAGACAGAAACTTACAGTTGTTCAACTGTATTAAATTTAAGTATTCGATTATTGTCATAATTTACCGCAAGTACACTACCTGAGTATTACGCATTCATTTTATTATAATTTTTTTATCCGATTTTTCGTAGGATAAAATTATTCTTTTTGAATTTCAAACTAAATTTTTTTTACTGGGACAATTGATTTGTGAATCGATTGAGTACTTTAAAAATTACAGGTATTCAATTGATTCCTTAATCTTCCTTAATATTCAGAGAATGACTTCTTATATTGTAAAATTTGTTTTACAATATAACTCTTCACTGAAAAACTTATAAAACTACTCATAAAATAATTGGTTAATATGACTGATGTTCCCATTTCATTTAACGATCTTTGTTGGCGAGATTTGAATCATCACAAAAACCAATTTTGAAGAACTTTTTTTAAAATAAACTATAAAACAGGTGTAAAATAATATGAGAAAAATAATTGTCATATCAATGATCACATTAGACGGAGTCATTCAAGCACCAGGTGGACCAGAGGAAGATAAATCAGGCGGTTTCAAATATGGCGGTTGGACTGCAACGTATGGTGACGAAGTTTATAGTAAGGTAGTGCAAGAAGAGTTGAAACCTGCAGATTATCTTCTGGGCAGAAAAACATTTGAAATTTGGGAAGGTTACTGGCCTGAACATGCAGACTTTTGGCCTGGAATCAATGATGGCACTAAATACGTCATGTCCAAGACCAGGAAAAAGTCAGATTGGAAAAACACAATTTTCTTCAAAAGGCTTGCAGATATTAAAAAGCTGAAAAATTCAAAAGGTTCTGACATCCAGGTATGGGGCAGTGGTAAGCTCATTCAGCTGCTACTTAAGAATGATTTAGTGGACGAACTTTGGCTTAAAATTCACCCGTTGACTCTGGGTAAAGGAAAAAAGTTGTTTGACAATGGAATGATCCCGGCAGCATTTACATTAATTGAGAATATCGTTACACCAAGAGGAGTGATAATAGTCAATTACAAGCGAGCCGGAAAAGTTAAGACAGGGAATGTTGGATCTTAAGGAGAAATAAAATTAAAATAAGTATTAAGAATCAGCAAGGAAGATAAATTTTAAATTGAAAAGTTATTTTTTGTATTATTACATTAGATGCTGATATATTTAGTTAACATTCAATTTAAATTCTGAAAAGTATTAGCTCAATCGATTAACAAGTTTATCCCTTGCTTACTTAATATATTATTTAAAATAACTAAAATGAATCTCAAGCCTTTCAGGCACAGCTCTGAAAGGTATTTTCAATGCATAAAATATTTAAGTATGGTTCGGATAATAGAAAACCGAAAGCTTTCCTTGTCAGATATTCAAATATTGTTGATTGGATTTTTTAAAACGAAATTTATAAATTGCATATCTAATCTCTGTCCCTAACTTAAAAAAACAACATGAAAAAATTATCAGTGTTATTCTTTGCAGGTTTATTGTTTTTAGTTTCATGCGGTGAAAAAAAGGACGTGACTGATAAGAAGGACTCTAAAGAGGAACCTAAAGCAAGAAACGATGTAATGACTAAAGAGCTTCAGCAGGCAAAAACTCCTGCAAGCATAATCACTGTATTGAAAGAAGGCAATGCTAAGTTTGTTAAAGGTGATCTGACATTCACTGACTATCCGAAGCAGATAATGCAAACTTCAGAAGGTCAGTATCCTGCTGCAGTAATCCTGTCATGTTTAGATTCCAGGATCCCGGTTGAAAAGGTATTTGATCTCGGTGTTGGAGATGTGTTTGTTGGCAGAGTCGCCGGAAACATTGTAAATGCTGATATGCTTGGAAGTATGGAATTCGCCTGCAAACTTTCAGGATCTAAACTGGTTCTTATCCTGGGTCATACTGAATGCGGTGCGGTCAAGGGTGCTATCGACAATGCCAAGCTTGGAAATTTAACAGAACTTCTTGCAAAGATCAGACCTGCCGTTGACAGCGCTTCATCTTTTCAGGGAGATAAGACTACAAAGAACAAAGAGTTTGTAGATATGGTGGCTCAGAAAAATGTTTTACTGACAATGAATGAGGTCAGGAAGAAGAGTCCTGTACTGAAAGACATGGAGGATAAAGGTGAAATAGATATAATCGGAGGATTCTATGATATTACCACGGGAAAAGTCACGTTCATGGAATAAAACAGATTTTTGATTTAAGATTTTTGATTTTGGAAATTATTACATATAGAATTAATAAGCCGTTTAGATTTGTTTCGATAAGGCTTTTTCTTTAATCATTTAAAATACTTTAATTGATTTCTTTGTTAATGTAAAACTCTGGAACTATAAATCATTCCAGGGGATATCCTTCAATAAAGATTCAATTATCCTTTGCGAATGTTATTTGGGTTAAAAGGATTTAGGATAATTTTGATGGAGAATAAATCCTTGTAAATTATTTACAACTGATTTACAGAGCTGTTTGGAGAATAGGGCTTTCGGATTTAAGCCTTCACAAATCAATCATTTTCATCGACACATCATTTTCAAATTACAAATATGATTAGTAAAAGATGTTTGTGAAACAAAAAAAAGGGTTGATTTCCTTGAGATAAGATCTATAGAGTATTCGTGAGAAGAATGCATACAACTATTAAAATTTATTAGAATGTGAAATAAATAATTATTTATGTAATTCTAATTCAGAATTATTAATTCTTCTTAATTTTTACTTCCATTTCATTCAGAGTCTTTCCTCCTTTAATACCAAAATCAAGTGTACGGATTGGAAAAGGTATTACTATTGAATTCTTATCGTAAGCATTCTTGATTTTCATGATTGCATCATTACCAACTTTTTTGAAAATCTGCTGCTCGGTTGAATTAATCCAAATTCTTAGAGAAAAATTAATAGAGCTTTCTCCGAATTCATAAAAAAAGAGTGTAATCTCATCCGTAGAGCTAATATCTTCAATATCTTTAACAGCTTCAAGAGTGATCTGTCTTACATTTTCAAGATTCTCGCCATACGAAACACCAACGGTAAGATCAAGACGGCGTTTCCCTAAGTAAGAAAAGTTTTCAATTGGATTTTGAAAGACATCCTTGTTGGGTATAATTACAGTTTCACCATTGAATGTCAGCATTACGGTATCCCGCAAATTGACTTCCTGAACTTTTCCCATGTAATTTTTTATCCTGACAATGTCGCCAACTTTTAACGGCTTCCGGAAGGAAATAAATATTCCGGAAATAAAATTCGCTGCGATATCCTGAAATGCAAAAGCCAGTGCCAGACCGATGATGCCTGCTCCCGCCAGTATAGATGTGACGGCTTTATCTAAATTTAAAATGCTGAGAACTGTAAAGATAGTAATGCCGATACACGTGATATAAACAACCGAACCGAAGAGATGATTTAATGTTTGACTGGGGGAAATTTTGGAAACTATCCTTAGCGCCGTTTTTTTTGCCAGCTTTGAAACGATCAAGCCAAGAACCAGTATTAAGGCTGCTAATATTATATTCGGAAGGAGTTTTATCAGTGCTTCTATCCAATTTGTGAGTTTCCCGGTGATCAGATTTGTGAACGATTTTATATCAAAATCCATAAGACGATGTTTTAAAGAAAAACCTTTTAAATTTGTAACATTGTACTACATTGTACAATAAATTATTAAAGTAAAACACAAGTAATTATCGATAGTATTTATTAAAGATAACAAATTTTTTGCTTAAGATTGATTTTTTAAATAGTTATTATAAATGATTTTTGAAATTCTAATTGAATTGATCAAAATGGAACAATAAATTTTAAAATCCTAAAATAAAAAATCATAAATCAGTTTTCCAATGATACTTCATACGAGAATTTTTTAAATTTTCCGAGTAAAACCGTTTTCCTTGACCGGTTGAAAGGGGTCAAGGATTTGGTAAGCAGAGGAAATCAATATGAGCCTTAAATTTTGATTTTTGTAAAATATTGAAATTTTAATTTAAAGTCCGATAAAAAGTAAGGTAAGAAAAATGTGATACGGGAAAAAAGTACTTTTACATGGCTGGAATATGAAGCCGGCAGGAGAGTAGGTTTTACCGGATTTATTTTTGAAGACGATTTGGTTTATATCGCATGTCTTTTTCTTTTTTATAAAAAATTATATTTCAAATGCCTGTTAACTAAAAGTTTTAGAGTAGGGAATAGTAAACCAACCACCTGAGTATTTCTAAATTCAATATTTTTTATTAAGGGAAATGTAATTGCAAGATGTTTTCATAATTGAAAATTTTAGTAAAAAGAGAATTTAAATCTTAAACCAGTTTATTCTTGTCTTATTTTTCAATATTATAAAAGAAATATTAAACATTTCATCATAAAACAAAAACTTCGAAAGGAAACCATGAAAGTAGGTATTTTGCGCTGTGAAAATCTTCCGGCATTTGCTGAGGGTGACATAAAAGATTATGATGAGCTATTCGATGACGACAGACTTTTGATTGCAGGTTTTGAGTCGCAGGGACACGAAGCTTCATCAATTATATGGAGTGATCCAAACATAGAGTGGGAAAAATTTGATATGGCAATAATCAGAAGTACCTGGGATTACATTGACAGGCGTGAAGAGTTTCTTAATGTTTTATCAAAAATTGAATCTTCACAATGTAAGTTATTCAATCCTTTAAATGCGGTTAGATGGAATAGTGATAAGCTGTATTTATTTGAACTGCAGCAATGGGAAATCCCAATTATCCCAACTTATAAAGCTGACGAATGTGATTTTATGGTTCTTCAAAATTATTTTGCTGAAAATAACTGGCAAGAGGCTGTCATAAAACCTGCTGTGGGTGCAGGCGGAGCGGGTGTTCAACGGATTTTAATAAATGAAATAGCAAAAGAATATAAAAATTTAAGTTTAAAGCAAACGCATCAAAAGTATCTTATCCAGCCTTTAATAAATTCAGTCATATCCGAAGGAGAGTATTCATATATTTATATTAATGGAGATCTTTCTCATGTTCTATTGAAGAAACCTGCCCACGGCGATTTTCGCGCTCACGGAATTTATGGTGGAACTATTGTATATGTAGAGCCTGAAAAAAATGATATCCTTCAAGCTGATAATATTATGACTAAACTTCCGTTTGATGTTCTTTATGCGCGCCTGGACCTGGCAAGGATTGATAACACACTTGCTGTAATGGAGATTGAACTTATTGAACCGGTTCTTTACTTTAACTTAGCCTCGGGAGGAATTGAACAAATGGTAAATGCTGCAATAATGAAGTCGAAAGGTTAGCTAACTAAGCACTTATTAAGCCAGTCATAATACCAATTTAATAAAAAATAAATTGTAACCTGATTAAGTCCGGAGTAAAATTATCAACTACATCAACTCCGGGAAAAATTATTTACTACGGAGAAATTTCATAAATATATTCTGCGGCATTATTCGAAGCTATTGCTGAATCAGTTCCGTCAATAAATCCATCACCATTCGTATCAGTGGGAACATAACCTGAAACTAAAAGTACAACATCATTATCAATAAGAAGCATATCTGTTCCATCGACCAGCCCGTCTTGATTTGCATCACCGTTATACATTGCAAATGTTACAGGATTACTATCGACCTGCAAAAGATTATATCCGACTGCCTGACTCGAATCTGAGCTCAAATCAAACTGCATTGTGTTAGAAATAAATCTTTGACCTGGTAATTTACTCCAGGTTCTTATAGAATTTCTATGGACGATCTGAAGAATGTAATCAACACTGTCTGAGGCATTGAAAAATAAAAAGGAACCTGTGCCGGAGGAGTCAATATATGCACGGGAAGAATCGATAATGGTATAGGGAGAAAGTGCATTTCGTAAATAGACTTTTATTGTGTCTCTTTCGGTAGAGTTTGTAAGTGTATCATAAAAACCCTGTATAAAAAGCTTTAGATTAAGTGTCCGGGCTTGTTGAAGTATATTCTCTGTCTGTAGTGAAACTTTAAAAACAGATTTTGACGGATCATCTGTATTGAAATTCATAACCGCATTCTCAATTGCATCACTAACAACAATAGTTGTATCCTGGGAATCGGTTTTCAGCAATACAAAAAACAACATGCTGTCATCAGGGATAATGCGAACAGGCGCAAGATTAAGAACAGAAAATTTAAATGAATATGGACCTGTAAAATAAATTCCATTAACAGTCAAAGTATCCGTGCCAGCATTTTTTAAATAAAAATTCCTAATTACAGAGTCAGGATAGTTTACATTTCCGAAATTCAATATTGTATCTGATGGCGAATCATGACGGGCACTTGGTGAAGCAATACCTGCTGTCCTTGTAAAACTAACTATTACACTGTCGTAATTTGCTGCATTTCCGGCAAACTGGTCATAGTTAAGGATCTTCCAGTTACCTCCAGCACTGGTTCCGTTAAGGCCATTCAATAAATAATCGCCTCTAAATAGCCCACTTGAATATGGAGGAGCTCCGGATCCCCAAAATTGATTTGCTGTATCTGTCACTATTGCCCCGTTAATATTGGCACCGGTACCCCCATTAGAAGCAAATAAACATTTCCTGTTATTATTAGGATCTAAATTTGGTGAATACAGCTCTATGATCTCATCTCTAATCTGATTATGTCTCAGATATATTTCAACTTTTGTATTTACTATTCTAAAATTATTAAAGCTGAGTAACGGTGAATATGTTACACCGCTTTCCGAACAATTAAAAGCTCCCGTCGATTTTTTTTCTGTCAAAAAATTTCCTACAGAAAAAGAGCAAAGCCAAAAATTATGCGGAGAACCTTTAGGAAACGAAGATTGGTTGCCAAGATTATCTCTTGCAGTAATATAATATTGCACCTGAGTTTCATATCCAAGACCAGGAATGTAAAATGAAAAATTATTTCCTGTTACAAGGGAAGCGGTCAATGTATCATACAATGACCAACCGCTTTCAAGTTTATTAATTCTATAAAGTAATTTTGGTTGGTTAACGCCGGATACCGGTACAGAAGTCCCATCCTGATCTAATATTTCTGCATTAATCTGAGTCGGAAAAGTACTTGAATGAGAGTAAATGTTTTTATGATTAATGGTAGGTGGTGTTACATCAATACCAGCTGCCAGTCTGACAGAATGATAAGCATTAACTCTTCCGTATCCGCAGTAATCATTCCATTTTCCGTACGTTTTATTTTTTGAGTAATCAACATTATCAATTTTATCACATCCGCGATAAATTCTATCCATAACTTCAAGACGTGTGAAAGAAGGATTGATAGAAAGTATCAGGGCCGCTATCCCTGAAACTTGCGGGCATGCACATGAAGTCCCATTAAATGATTTAAAATAATTTCCTGCAGGTCCCGGAGTATTATTGTATCCAAAAGCACCCTGAATATCTGTCGTGTAACAATCTGTCGGTGCTACTACGTCAAGATCACCGTTTTCATTTTCTCCGTAATTTGCACCCCACCAGTACTGGTTGCCTGTACCCGGAGATTTTTTCTGATCATGTGGAGTCGATGCTCCGACACTTACTGCATTGGAAAGATAAGATGGGTACCATACAGAATTGCGCCCGTCATTTCCTGCGGTAACTAAAATAATACAGCCCAAACCTCCCCGTCCGTTTAAAGCAGCATTATTGATCGCATTAGTAACAGTTGTACTTGCGGTTCCACCGTTCCAGCTATTGCTCATTATATGAATTCCTAAAACGGTTGCAGTATCAAATGCCCTGCCGATACCAATTATCGTTGAGGACAATGATTTATTAAAAATTCTGAAAGCCATAATGCGACAGCCGGGAGCTACACCTGCGGTGCCAACTCCGTTATTTGTCAGAGCACCCACTAACCCTGCTGTGCAGGTACCGTGGCCTCCCAAATCTCCGGAATCTTTTGGAACACCATATTTATTATATACGGCATCATATCCGGTCATAAGATGTCCGGATATATTAAAGTCCGGATGTGTAGAATCAATGCCTGTATCAACAACTCCTATTTTAATTGTAGAACTTCCCGTTGTAAAATCCCAGGCTAAATTTGCATCGATATCTGAATTAGGAATTCCATTTATAAAATTATGATCACCATTAGTAGAATCTCCTCCGGTTGGGACGGACTGGCCTGTATTATTTAAAGCCCATTGAAGCGGATAAAGAGGATCATTTGGAGTCATAGTTAACAAACAGCCTTCCGGATAAATGAAATTTGGTTCTGCATATTCAAAAAGACCCGTTTTAAAATAAATGTCCGAAAGTTCAAGCGCATTTTTCCTAACTCCGTCATTAGACTTTAATAAAAATCCACGTTCGTTTGATACATTACCAATTATTACTATATTATTATTTGCATTAATTATATCAAGCTTCTCTTTATCTTTTACATTTTTTAGCCTGACTATAAATTCATCTCCCGGTAATTGTGTGACTCTTTTTGATTCACCATAGTAAGCCGGAGCTACCAGCTTTATCAAACTATTTCTAGATAATAAAACTGAAATGAAGTTCTGAATTTCCGAAGCTGATTTATTTTCATTAAAGTTGATCAGATATACATTATCTGAGATCTCTTTCGTTTCAGATCCTGAGCTCAAAACATTATCTATACTTTCGCTCTTCTGCTCTTTTGAAAAGAAATTTGA
Source organism: Ignavibacteria bacterium (assembly GCA_039925865.1). Lineage (GTDB taxonomy): Bacteria > Bacteroidota > Ignavibacteria > Tepidaquicellales > Tepidaquicellaceae > JBDSYA01. The sequence goes on along the minus strand of JBDSYA010000180.1, from coordinate 18,164 downwards.
ATTAAGAACTACAACTGCTTTATCAGTTCTTTGCTCAAGCGTAATTAATTTTCCCTGGTAGAAATAATTGTCCTGCCCGTATGAAACATTAACGGATATAAATAAAAGTAAGTAAATGGTAAATCGTTTGAACATTAGTTAGTCGTAAATTTAAAAGAATAGTGTATGATAGCAGGCAAGTATGGCCCGATAATAACAACGGAAAGTTGAGATTTTAGATTTAACTTATTTATCAAATCCGAATTAGCAGATTAATTTTTTTTCTTTCTCACTTTTTGTTTCTTTGAAGATGCAGAATCTTCGTAAAGTTTGAGGATCTGGCCAACGATTATTTTATCATTCGTCAGGCTATTGAATTTTTTAATATCCTTTACAGATACATTATTAGCTTCAGCAATCGAGGCAATTGTTTCACCTTTTTTAACTTTATAAGTTTTTTTTACGCCTGAAGTATTTGTATTTTTTGCTTTTGATGTTTTTGCATTTATGACTTTCAGTTTTTGTCCCGGAAATATTACATCATCGTTCAGATCATTTAATTCTTTTAATGCATCAAGACTCAAATTATATTCATTTGCTATCATTGTAAGATTTTCCCCCGCAGTCACTGCATGAAGGGAAATTTTGGTATCTTGTGGATGGATCTTTAACTTTTGTCCGACAATGATCTTATCTGACTCAAGTTGATTCCATTCCAGAAGATCGTTTACTGATACACCCGATTTCCGGGCTATAGCAGAAAGGTTATCTCCTTCAGAAACTACATATACCGTTGAAGTGAAATTTATTTTTCTTGAGGCAGTTGTGCTCACAGTTTCATTTACCATTTCTTCAGCCGGCTCTTCGGTTTCTTCATCCGTAAATATTTCTTTCTGCAAACTGGAATTTACTTCTGTACTTGTATTTGTTTCAGTTGTTGAATTTGATTCAGTTGTTATATTTGATTCGAAAGATAATGTCTCAGCAATATTTTCTTCTTTAATCGTTTCAGGATTTTGCGCTTCTATTTTCGTAATTTCATTTTCAACTTTGATCTCAGGTTTAGTAGTCTCACCGGTAATTTGTATATTTTGTTCAGAATCTTTTACATCATTTCCGCCATATAGAGATCTGTATTTTTCTTCAGAAAGATAAATTGAGAGTTCTTGTTTTTTCTCAGGATATAACCCATAATTTATATTGTTCCATATCCTGATATCTGTAGGCCTCACGCTGTATTGAACCGCCACAACACTAAGCAGATCTTTTTTTTGAAATTCATACTTTACAACCATTCTTCCTTCCGTAATTGTAATTTTCCTTTTGTCATCGGGCTCATAATTTTTTACTTTATAATGAACACCGCTTATTGAACCGCCATATTCAGCTATTTCATTGCCTGCGAATTCGGGAGAAAAATTTGCGCTTTTATCAATGTCATCAGCCTTATTAAAATTAGCTGCAAATTTATCAAAGCTGTTTTGAGGAATCCGGATCTGATAAGCCATATCATACTGAGGAACTTCATCATGTGTAATTTCAGAATTTAATTCTCTTATGGTTTCAATATCAGTTTCACAAAGTTCTGCAATTTTCTGCAATGTCAGCTGAGTTTTAACATCAACTCTGTCAAAAGATACAGGAGCTCCAAACTCAACGTCTTTGAATCCATACTCTTCAGGACTTCTTAATACAAATGAAAGTGCAATGATTGAAGGCACGTAATTTTTTGTTTCACCAGGAAGATATCCTCGAAGTTCCCAAAAATCACGCGATCCGCTCCTGCTGATAGCTTTGTTAACTCTTCCCGGTCCTGCATTGTAAGCGGAAAAAGCCAGATACCAGTCATCATAAGTTTTATACAGATCTTTTAAATGTTTTGCAGCTGCATCAGTTGCTTTTTCAAAATCTCTTCTGTCATCACGATACCCATCCTGATCCAGTCCGTAAGCTTGTCCGGTTGCAGGCATAAATTGCCAAAGACCTACGGCACCGGCTTTGGAAACAATAGTAGGTGAAAGGCCGGACTCCTGAACAGAAAGATACACCAGCTCTTCGGGTGCATTATTAAACTTAAGTATCTTTCTCATTAGAGGAAAATATTTTCCCGAACGGTAAAGGCATTTATCTATAAAACTCCTGCCTCTGTCAGTATTAGAAAAAAATTCGATGTATCCTTCAACAGCAGAATTTTTCACTAACGGAATATCATTTCCCCCGGGCATAGGTTCTCTATCGCCGGAGATCTGTTCTACCTTGTCATAATGAACCGGAACTCGTTTAGCAAACTCAAATATAAGACTGTTCTGACTTAGCTCGGATTGTGTAACGAAATAATCTTCAGTAATACTTTTTGCAAGTTCATCATAATCTATTTTCCAAAAATAATTCTGACTTTTTGTTATAGTTTCATAACTGATCTCGTCCAGTGTTTTTAGTGATGATTCAAAAGTAATGTTAGCATTTTTGTCGTCAGCAGACTGATTATAAATTAATGCTTTTTTATATAAAGTAAATGCTTTTTGCATTTTGGAATAAACTTCTATAGAGTCGATTTCCCTTTGATCGACGATCTGTTCTTCCTCTGAACCTCCGCACCCATTAAAGGTCTGTGAAATGAAGAAAATTAAGATCAGACTTCCAAAATAGAATAAGCATTTCCCTGCATTAAAAATGAGTTTGATTCGCATACTTCTATTATTTAATTTTCATAAAAATAAATAACTTATAGATAAAAACTAAATCTTTATTTTAAGCAACATTAAGATAAAAAAACTTAATTTAAATTACAGTATATTCTTAAAATTATTTACTTGCATTCTCATAAAACTGACGTTTGAACCTTCTGTTTGAATTAAAAAATTATGAAATTTATTTTTCAATATGAATAATTCTTAGAAGTTTTAAATAAATTTTTTCAGAATTATAGTTTAGCAATAAAATTGACTCACCAAAAATCATTTTTATTAATTTAAAATGATAATAATATTGATCAGCTGAATGGAAAAAAACTATAATCTTATAGTTCCGAAAATATTAGAGAGGCAGAGAATTGATAAATATATTTCTCAGTTTATCGAAAATGCTTCCCGTACAAAAGTTCAGAAAGCGATCAATCTCGGATATGTGACGGTTAACGGGGATATTATTAAATCCAATTATCTGGTTAAACCTGATGATGAGATCGATATAGAGCTGGAGATACCGGATAAAAAAGATGTCCTTGCAGAAGACATTCCGCTTGATGTTGTATTTGAAGATGAATATTTGATGATTATAAATAAGCCTTCCGGAATGGTAGTTCATCCTGCATATAAAAATTACAGCGGGACTCTTGTAAATGCAGTGATGTTTTATGCGAAACAAAAAAATGATTCTCTTTCAAATCTCAATGGCTTTGAGAGAGCCGGGATTGTTCATCGACTTGATAAAGATACTTCGGGATTAATAGTAATTGCAAAGGATGAAGTAACTCATAGAAAATTATCCGAGCAGTTCTTTCATCACACAATCGAGCGCGAATATAATGCGATCATCTGGGGAAAGCTGAAAATTAAAAAAGGTGAAATAAAAAACAGGTTAGGGCGGGATAAAAGAGACAGGAAGAAAGTTGCTGTATTAAAAGCAGATGATGAGTCCGGCAAACTGGCAATTACAAATTATGAAGTAATTGAAGAGTATCAATTTCTTTCACTGGTGAAATTAAACCTGCAAACCGGCAGGACACATCAGATAAGGGTTCATCTGTCAAATAAAGGTCACCCGGTTTTCGGGGATGAAACATACGGCGGCCGCGAGCCGCACTCAGTAAATCTAACGGCAAACATTAAAGCACAAATCAAAAGTAATCTTATACTTATGCCGAGGCAGGCACTTCATGCAAGGGTATTAGGATTTATACATCCACATACAAACAAAGAATTGAGGTTTGAATCTGAATTGCCCGCTGATATGAAAAACCTTATGTCAAAATTAAAATAGAAACTTTTAGTTTTCATCTTACTTTTCATCCTCATCTTTTTCTTTTTTTCCTGAGTTATCTTTTTTATCAACATTGTCATCATTATCATTAACGGAAGGGGCTTCCTCCCACGGCATTCTGTCTTCGCGAATTTCCGGATGATGAATTTTTCCTCCGAGATTTGCTGTGTAAGCCATCATACCGTTTGAGATGATGAGGAGAAACAGTATTAAATAAGAAATATAGTTTGGAAAAATTTTAGGTTTTCTGTAGAACACTAATGCAAATAAAGCGATAGCGCCGGCTATATCCATTACAATAAAACTGTTCAACGCAAACTCTTCGTGTGCTTCGATGAATTCTTCATCCACATCTTCATAATTCCCTTCTATTTTAGCTTCTGAACTTTTTCCCGAAAGATAAACCGGAATGGTTATTAAGGCAGTCAATAAAAGTATCATTGCACCGACCTTCTTCACATCATCACTTTTTTTCAGCATTCCCAAAATTAAAACAAAAATTGCAATTGCAGATCCGATAACCGGGATATGGTTTAAAACTAAATGTAAATGAGCGGAATTCATCATTAATAAAATCTCCTTTTCAATAATTTATATAAAACGTTTTTTACTTCAAATACTTATTTATTTTTACAAAGTTATTATTTATCGACGCGAAAGTGAAATTAAAAATCTATTGAATTGTAGGATTCAAATAAAATTTCGTATTTTAGTAAACATTTGAAATTGTAAGAGTCTGTGAAGTTAGTTTTTGACAATGCTTACAAACTTTTTGGGATATATACTTTAACTTTTTATTATTAAAATATAATGTATTAAAATTTTCATGAATTGAAAAAAAACATTAAAATTATTTCCATCACCTTAATAATATTGGTAATAGCTGCCATTATAATTCTGCCAAAACTCCTTTCGACAAAGGAAAAACCTGTAAGTCCACAAACAGCTGACACAAAAAATGCCCCTGTACCTGCAACCGGTTTTGTGATAACAACAGCAGATCTTGAAAACTCAATCCGGACTATCGGAACTATAGTAGCAAATGAAGAAGTCGAATTGCGGAGCGAAACTTCGAAAAAGATTACAGGAATTTACTTTAAAGAAGGAAGCTTTGTGGGTAAAGGAAAAACTTTATTCAAACTGGATGATGCCGAACTCGATGCTCAGATGAATAAACTTTTAATTGAAGAAGAACTTGCGATAAAAAATGAAGATCGTGAAAGGCAGCTTATTGAAAGAGGCCTGGCAACTCAGTCGGAGTATGATATCTTTGCAAATACTCTGGAAAAGATCAGAGCAGATATTGAAATTGTCGGGATTCAGTTAAGCAAAACAAGTATTAGAGCACCTTTCTCAGGAACTATCGGCTTGAAAAATGTCAGCATTGGAAGTTATGTAACTCCTTCTACTATCTTAGCGACTATACAGGATATCCGCAGAGTTAAACTGGATTTTTCCCTGCCTGAAAAATATATTGCTAATTTTAATATCGGTCAGCAGATCAAATTTAATATTGACGGACTTGAAGAAGAGTTTGATGGAATTGTTACGGCATATGAACCAAAAGTTGAGGGAAACACAAGATCTTTAACCGTTCGTGCTGTAAGTTCAAACTCTTCAAGGAAGCTGCTCCCCGGAACGTTTGCAAATGTAACCTTACAATTATCAAATATTAGTGAAGCAATAATGATCCCTACTCAGGCTCTTATTCCTAAATTAAAAGGTCATGATGTCTATGTTTTAAAAAACGGTCTGGCAAAATTATCAGATGTACAGACAGGACTTAGGACTGAATCAAGCGTGCAAATTACAAGCGGCCTCAACGCGGGAGATACAATTCTTACAACAAACATTTTAAGACTCCGTCCGGATGCGAAGATAGTTATTGAGAAAATTGAACAGTGACTTTAGTGAGCACTGAATTTACTTAACAGGACTTAACAAAACAAAAGTAATGTCTCTTTCTAATACATCAATACAAAGGCCGGTACTTGCCATAGTTATGTCTTTGATCCTTGTCCTTTTCGGCATAGTTGCTTTTACATATTTAGAAGTAAGAGAATATCCAAGCGTTGACCCGCCGACAGTGAGTGTTCAGACTACATATCCCGGAGCAAACTCTGATGTTATTGAAACACAAATCACAGAGCCTCTTGAACAGGCATTGAACGGTATAGAAGGAATTAAAACACTAACTTCAGAAAGCCGGGAACAGGTAAGCCGCATTACAGTTGAGTTTGAGCTTAGCAGAAATTTAGAAGAGGCGACAAACGATGTCAGAGACAGAGTTTCACGTGCTCAAAGAAATCTTCCTCAGGGTATTGATAATCCTATAGTCCAGAAGTCTGACGCAGATGCAACACCAATAATTTTCATGTTTGTCCAGAGCGACACAAAAGATATACTTGAAGTAAGCAACTTTGCATCAAACGTTGTTAAAGAAAGAATACAGACCATTGAAGGTGTCAGTGCGGTAAATATTTTCGGAGAAAAAAAATATTCGATGAGAATGTGGATGGACCCGAAAAAACTTGCAGCTTATAAATTAACTCCTTTGGATGTACAGTCTGCACTTAACAAAGAAAATATTGAATTGCCTTCAGGAAGAATTGAAGGTAACAATACAGAATTAACCATTCGAACTTTAGGAAGGTTAAAAAATGCTGAAGAATTTAATGAACTTATTATTAAACAGGACGGTGATAACAATGTAAGATTTAAAGATATTGGATATGCAATACTTGGTGCTGAGAATGAAAGAACAGCCGTTAAGCGGGGCGGAATAAATGGAATAGGAGTATCCATACAGGCTGTACCGGGAGCTAATATAGTTCAGATCTCGGATGAATTCAATAAAAGATTTGAACAGCTGAAAAAAGAAATCCCTCCCGAATACAGGATCGAAGTTGGTTTCGATTTTTCAACATTTGTGAGATCAACCATCAGCGAAGTAGAGGAAACAATTTTCATAGCATTCGGTTTAGTTCTTTTGATAATTTTTTTCTTTCTCAGGGATTGGCGTTCAACACTGATACCTATTGTCGCTATACCGGTTTCCATTATCTCAGGTTTTTTTATAATGTATCTCATTGGATATTCTATAAATGTTCTGACGCTTGTAGCAATTATACTTGCAATCGGGCTTGTCGTAGATGACGCAATAGTTGTTCTTGAAAATATTTATACCAAGATCGAAGAAGGTATGACCCCTATGGAAGCAGCAGTAAAAGGTTCAAAGGAAATTTACTTTGCAGTTATATCAACAACACTTACACTTGCCGCTGTATTTCTCCCGATAATGTTTATTGAAGGTTTGACAGGAAAACTCTTCAGGGAATTTGGTGTGGTAATTGCATCAACTGTAATTATTTCTGCATTTGTTGCGCTGACCTTAACACCGATGCTCTCTTCCCGGCTTTTAAAAAAACATAACAAATCAAACTGGCTTTACAATAAGACTGAGCCGTTCTTTGTTGCTTTGACAAATGGTTATTCAAATCTTCTCAGCGCTTTTATGAAAATCAGATGGATCTCGTTTATATTAATTATTGTGATGGGTACGGTAGTTTATTTTATAGGTAAGTCATTGAAATCGGAGCTTGCGCCATTGGAAGACAGATCGAATATCAGAATACAGGCATTGGCCCCGGAAGGTTCGACATTTGACTATACACAGAAATATATGGATGAACTGACGAGATATGTTCTTGATTCAATTCCTGAAGTCCCGAGTCCTATAACGGTTATTGCACCGGGTTTCGCGGGAGTCGGAGCTACAAATACAGGTATCATAAATATGTATTTAGTCCCGCCGGATGAACGAACAAGAACTCAGCAGCAGGTTTTTAATTCCATATCAAAAAATCTTAATTCTTTTTCGGGCATAAGAGGATTTCCATCACAGCCTCCTACGATAGGATCACGTTTCGGAAGACTGCCGCTGCAGTATGTAATACAGGCTCCCAGCTTTGAAAAGCTTTTAGAAGTGCTTCCAAAGATTCTTGAAGATGCGAAGAAAAATCCGAAACTGCAATTTGTCGATGCAGATATTAAAGTCAACAAACCCGAGCTTACTTTGAGCATAGACAGGAATAAGGCTGCAGCTCTTGGAATTTCTACAAGTGATATTGCACAGACACTTCAGATAGCATTAGGCGGTCAGAGATTAAGCTATTATATTAAAGACGGAAAACAATATCAGGTAATTGGTCAGGTAAGCCGTGAATACAGAGACGATCCGTATGATCTTAAATATTTATTCGTAAGAAATAATAAAGGTGAGCTTGTTCAGCTTGACAATGTTGTTACATTAAAAGAGAGCATCAGTCCAACAACTCGTCTGCGCTATAACAGGTATGTTTCGGCTACAATATCCGGAGGACTTTCTCAGGGAGTTGCTTTAGGAGAAGCTATAGAGGAAATGAACAGCATAACTTCAAGGATCCTTGATCCGACATTTACGACTTCGCTGGCGGGTGAGTCAAAAGATTTTGCCGAAAGTTCATCCAGTCTTTTATTCACTTTTATTTTTGCGTTAATAATAATTTTTTTAGTTCTCGCAGCACAGTTTGAAAGCTTCATCGACCCGTTAATAATACTGTTAACAGTTCCTCTTGCACTCACCGGAGCGATGATATCTTTATGGATGTTTAATCAAACACTAAATATATTTTCACAGATCGGAATAATCATGCTTATTGGACTCGTGACCAAGAACGCTATACTTATTGTGGAATTTGCAAATCAGAAAAAGGAAGAGGGCCTCAGCATAACGGATGCTGTTAAAGCTGCTGCGGCTTCAAGGTTCAGGCCAATCATCATGACCAGTCTGACGACTATACTGGGAATTTTGCCAATTGCTTTAGGAGCCGGCGCAGGGAGCAGGACATCATTGGGAATTGTGGTTGTAGGCGGTTTATTGTTTGCAACTTTTCTTACTTTATTTATTGTGCCTTCGGTTTATTCATATTTTTCAAGAGTACATGTTAAAAAAAAGTCTGAAGAATTCAATTTTGATGATGAGATCAAGCTTGCAGAGGTGAGGGATTAGGTTGATTATTTTATCTGCAATATTGAAAAGGAGTATTTTTTATTTCACGATTATTATTTAAGTTACTTTAAAATTAATTTTTGAATCCGGATAAAAATCTCATTGAATTATTAAAAGAACTTTCCAAGGCTCATGTGAAATATATAATCTGCGGCGGTGTTGCCTGTGTATTGCATGGCGTTGAAAGAGCCACTTATGATATTGACTTGTCGGTTTCATTTGAGAAAAGTAATTTGCAAAAAATTGTAGAAGTAACTAAAAGATTTAATCTTAAACCCCGAATTCCTGAGCCGGTTGAAAATCTTTATAACGAAAGTATTAGAAAAGACTGGGTTGAGAAGAAAGATGCTTTAGTCTATACTTTTGTTTCCGACAATAGTCCGCTGCAATTAGATGTTTTTCTGAGTTACCCAAAAAGTTACGAAGAATTATTTATCAATTGTGAAGAAGTCGTAGTCGATGAGATCAAAATGAATGTATCATCACTCAGTGACCTTATCGAGGTGAAAAAATTAATTGATCCATTAAGAGATAAAGACAGATCAGACATAATAGAGCTTGAAAGAATTATATCAAAAAAAAATTAATCCGGTTACCGGAAATGAAATTGATCCAATGTTTGACGGGCATTTGGAGAAACCAATATCTAACATGACCCCTAAAGAGAAACTCGATTATCTCTGGCTGCAGACTATGTTTAAATGGCAAATCCGAAATCGTGTTATAAATTATAAATCAAAAACTGAGAATAGTGAATAGCTTGCCTGCCTATGGCGGGTGAATAGTAATTGTGATTCATTATAAGAAATAAATAAATCTAAAAATATAAAATGAACATTCAGGGAAAAATTATAGAAATATACGAGACGAAACAGATATCAGATAAATTCAAAAAAAGAGAATTTGTAATTGAATACGCAGAGAATGCTCAATACCCTCAGTTTATAAAATTTGAATTGACTCAAAATAACTGCGACATAATAGAAGAATTTAAAAAATCCGATTTCGTTGATGTTAGTTTTGATCTCAGAGGAAAACCATGGACAAATAAAGAAGGAGTTGTAACTTACTTCACAAGCCTTGGGGCATGGAAAATTCAAAAAGCTGAGAATTCAAAAACTGATGAATATAGTAATGAAACAAGCTCCGGTAATATGTCTGATGATGATCTGCCCTTTTAATAACTATTTAAAATTTTCACTTCTGCTCAATAGTTAACCTGAATTTTTTAACTCTGCCAAGACTTTTCAACTTATAATTTAATTTTATATTGAGTATTTTGCATATTCAAATAAAATTACAAACCTTTTAAATAAATTTAATGAGAAGAGAGATTTCAAAATCCTACAGCTCCGCTTTAAATAAAGAAATGGATATCGTTGCTTACGGTGATTATGGATTTTCATTGCTATTATTTCCAACTGCTGCTGCAGACTATCTCGAATATGAAAGATTTCAGTTAATTGACACTTTGAAACCTTACATCGAAGGTGGAAAGTGCAAAGTTTATTCGATCAACAGTATTAATAATGAAAGCTGGCTGAATGATAAAATGAGCCCAAAGGATAAGGCTGTGCGTCATCAGCAGTTCAATGATTATGTTGTCAACGAAGTTGTGCCTTTTATTTATAAAGATTGTAATGGTGAAGTACCTATTATTACATCCGGCGCATCTCTCGGAGCACTGCATTCGGCAAACACTTTTTTCAGAAGGCCTGATATTTTTAAAGGCACGATCGCAATGAGCGGTTCTTATGATCTCACGGATTATTCAAAAGGTTATTTCGATGAAATTTGTTATTTCAATTCACCTGTGCATTATCTTCCTAATCTTGAAGATGAGAATATTCTTAAAGAATTAAGAAACAGCAATCACATACACATCCTTACCGGTCAGGGCAATTACGAAAATCCCGAAGGTTCTGTGACTCTTTCTGAAATACTTAATGCAAAAGATGTTCCAAATGATCTTGAAATGTGGGGTTTTGATGTTCCTCATGACTGGCCCACATGGAGGAAGATGCTTCCTTATATTCTCGAAACGAAATTTTGAGTTTGTAGAGTTTGTAGAGTTTGTAGAGTGCGTAGAGTGCGTAGAGTGTGTGGAGTGATTGGAGTGCATAGAGTGTGTGGGAATCAAATTAAAATTAAATATTCTATAAATTGATATAATTTTAAAATTATTTATGCCTACAGTCAAAGAAGAAGTAAAGCAAATCATAGAGAACCTTCCGGATAATTGCACTTTGGAAGATATTCAATATCACTTGTATGTTCTTCAAAAAATTGAGAATGGATTGAAAGACGTTGAAGAAGGAAAACTCTTATCCCATGAGGAAGTAGAAAAGAAGATGCAAAAATGGATTATAAAGTAAGTTGGTCATTTGAATCTATTTCCGATTTAGAAGATATAACAGAATATATAAGCAGAGATTCTCCTTACTATGCCTCTTCATTTGCACAAGAAATTTTAGATGCAGGCGACTCCTTAAAAATTTTCCCAAAACGTGGTAGAGTAGTTCCAGAAATTAATAATGAAAAGGTTAGAGAGCTTTTTATAAAAGAATATAGGTTAATTTATAAAATTCAAGAAAAAGAAGTTAACATTTTAGGAGTTGTCCATGGAAAAAGAGATTTGGAAAGACTATTAACTTAGTAACTTCATTTAAATAATTTATAATAATTTACTTATGGACAAAAATGAAGATGATAAGTATAATTAAATTGAAGCATGTTTAAATTTTGGACTTACCTATGAATGCATGGGAAAAATCGAGAATGCTTTTGGTGATTTTCACAAAGCCCTTACACTAAATTCAGAATTAGGCAATAGACGAAGTAATGAACAGAATTTCTAATTGATGTTTATGTTTGTTATATGCATAATTTGTAGGGGAAAACTTAATTAATAGAATATCAATTCTCAGAAATCATATTTGAAAATTTGTTTCGCTGCATCGGAATGTTTTCCTTATGTCAAAACCGGTGGTCTGGGTGACGTAGTTGGTTCTTTACCAAAAGCAATTGAACAGGAAGGATGCGAAGTAAAAATTTTTCTTCCCTTATACGGCGGCATTAAAACAACAGAGCATAATTTGAATCCTGTTGCCGAGCTCCAGTCAATACCGGTAATGATCGGCAGTAAAGAAATTAAATTCAATGTGTGGTACGGCACCTTGCCTGAGTCAGAAGTTGAAGTTTTCTTTATAGACTGTCCGGTATATTTTCACCGGGACCTTCCTTACACAAATGATTCTGATGAAGATGAAAGATTTATTTTATTTCAGATCGCTGTCATTGAAACTCTTCAGCGGATCAAGTGGGCTCCTGATGTTATACATTGCAATGACTGGCAGACAAGTCTGATCCCCGTTTATCTCAAGACAAATTATAAATGGGATAAGCTTTTTGAAAATACAAAAACTCTTTTATCAATTCACAACATAGGCTATCAGGGCAGATTTTCAAAAAATGCGATTTTTAATTCTGGGCTGTCAATCTCTCAATATTTTCCGGGCGGACCTTTTGAGCTGGATAATACTTTTTGCTTTCTAAAAGCCGGTATTCTTTTTTCCGAAATTATTTGCACTGTGAGTCCGACATACGCCGAAGAGATCCAGACAAAAGTATTCGGAGCAGGCATGGAAGGGGTTCTCAGCACACGTAAAAAAGATCTGTATGGTGTTTTAAACGGAATTGATACTGAAATATGGAATCCAAAAACTGATATATACATACCTTATAATTACACTTCAAAGAAAATCGATAAGAAATATAAAAATAAAAAAATTCTTCTTGAGAATGCGGAAATAGAGTTTAACGAGAATATTGCAACCATAGGAATTATTTCAAGATTTGCAGGACAAAAAGGATTCGATCTTTTATTTCCGGTAATAAATGAGTTTATCAATTTACCCGTACAGCTGCTGATCCTGGGAAGCGGTGAAAAAAATACCGAAGATTTTTTCCGTGAACTTGCAAAAGCTGTTCCTCACAAAGTGAATACTTACATAGGCTACAATAATAAACTTGCACATTATATTACGGCCGGCTGTGATATGTTTTTGATGCCTTCAAAGTATGAACCGTGCGGATTGAATCAAATGTATTGTTTGAACTATGGCAATGTTCCCATAGTCAGAAAGACCGGAGGCCTGGCTGATACAGTAAAAGATTATCATGAATTTGGTGAGAAAGGAAATGGGTTTTCATTTAATGAAAGCAGCCCGCAATCGTTACTTGCAACAATTAATCGTGCGGTCGATGTATTCAGTGATAAAAGCGCATGGAAAAAAATTATGCTAAGCGGAATGCAAGAAGATTTTTCATGGAAACATTCGGCTGAAGAGTACATGAGATTATACAGTAAAGCTGTCTTAAGCTAATTTCATCGGATGAAATTAAACATTACTCATGAAAATGTTTATAAGTTTCAGAATGGAAATGAAGAGTTTACTATTCGTCAATTAAAAGTTGATGATCCTGTGAATGAAATTACAGATCTGTTACACCGGGCATACAAACAGCTCGGTGATTTGGGATTCAGATATCTGGCAACACATCAGGATGATGTTGAAACACAAAGAAGACTTGACAACGGAACCAGTTATCTTGCGCTTCATAAAGAAAAGATCATTGCAACAATTACTTTGTATTCTAATAAAAGTGATAATAACTCTGAATTTTACAAACGAAAAGGAGTTGTGCATTTTGGTCAGTTCGGAATTGATCCCCAATATCAGAAAAAAGGGATCGGAAAAATTTTAATGGATATGATTGAAATAAAAGCAAGGGATTCGGGCGCATCTGAAATTGCTCTTGATACTGCAGAAGGTGCTGATCATCTCATTAAATTTTATGAAAAACGGGGTTATGAAATTATTGAGTATGTACAATGGGAAGTTACTAATTACAGGAGTGTAATAATGAGTAAGAAATTTTACAATGAATTATGAGTGGTTGATGAAGCAGTTCCTGTCAGCAGCTGATACAAAAATTAACTGATAAATGTTTTAATGAAAAAAATATTAACCAAGCTTCTTTCAAAACTCTACGACAAAGCCAGGTCAAGCAGCACATTTAAAAGCCTGTATTACTCCGTGGCCAACAGTAATTATTTTACCAGTTTCCAGGAGCATGAAAAAATGCTTGGAGATAAGCTCAGGGTAAACACTTATTATAAAGCCATTCAGAAAAATGTGAACGAAGGTGATGTCGTGATCGATCTTGGAACAGGAACAGGCATACTTTCTTTTATGGCTTCTAAAAAAAATCCAAAAAAGATATTTGCGATTGAACACGGTAAAATCATTGAGTCAGCAAAGACAGCAGCTGCACATAACGGCATAAAGAACATTGAATTTGTTAACGTTAACAGTAAGAATTTTAAAGCTGATGAAAAGGCTGATATTATTATTCATGAACAGATAGGCGCGTTGCTTTTTGATGAAAATATGGTGGAGAATTTAATTGATCTTCGCGACAGAGTTTTAAAACCAGGCGGTAAAATTTTACCGGGTAAGTTTGAATTTTTTGTAGAACCTGTCCATATAAAAGATGAAGAGAATGTTCCATATCTCTGGGAACAGAATATTGAAGGAATTAAATTTGACTGCTTCAGTGATCTTAAAAAAGAAATTAAAGGAAGTTACGGGAGGCTGTTAATAAGGCCTGATGCTGTTGATTATTTTTTAAGTGAACCTGAAAGAATTTTATATTTTGATATTGAAACTATGTCGGGAAATGATATTCCGAAGAAATTCGAATTTAACAGAAAAGTTTTAAAATCCGGGAAGCTGAACGGTTTAATAATTTTCTTTAACATTATTTTTGATGAGGAAATAATGTTGACTACTTCTCCTTTTACATCAAAAACTCACTGGAACATTCCTTTACTGAGAACTGAAACAATTTACTGCAATAAGGGCGATGTATTGAAAATTTATTTTGAAATGGGAGATCCTTCCGATATAAGTACTTATAAATGGAGTTTTAAAAAACAGAGTATTTAGAAATATTGATTTGCGCTACTTCATCATTTTTATAATTATTTGACCGGATATATAAAATAAATCTCATGGGCAAACCGGAACATAATAAGTAACTTCAATCAACAAATTTTATTTAAACATAGATATTTCATTAGAATATTTTGGAACATATATAATGCTTGTTCAAACTGTACTATAAACTGATATTGAAGTTGACTCAACCTTTACGGTAAGCGATTTTACCTCATTCGCAGGCATAAAGCCTGCGACTACTTTAACTTAGCGTTCGCAGGATTTACGGTAGCGATTTTACCAGCATTCGCAGGCATAAAGCCTGCGACTACTTAAACTTAGCGTTCGCAGGATTTACGGTAGCGATTTTATCCGCATTCGCAGGCATAAAGCCTGCGACAATTTAATTTATACGTTGCCAGGCATAAAGCCTGCGAGTACTTTAGGTATATCTTAGTCGATCATTTTCCTATGGAGGTTCGTTAGGTATTTTTCAAATGAAAAATCTGGGTTAATAAAAAAATTTCCAAAAACTTGCATCTTAAAATTATCATTCGTAATTTTGTAAACCTTTAAATCCACTGATAATAATAATCAAACCAAGAAGGGTGATAATTACCAACTAAAAATGACGACAATCAAATATAATATGTCAGGCATCATTTGCCTAATCGCGTTCTTACCGGACGCTGTCAAGGAAAAAAATCCGTGGTTTAAATGGAGGTTAAAGGAATAGTATAATCTTCATAAAAGAGTTTAGAGACCGCGGATACACAAAGTATTCGCGGTTTTTTTTTGCATAAAAATAATTATCAGGTATGATCTACATTAAAAAATTATTTCAGGTTTTGGGGAGATGGAAAGCCTATTACATATTATCGGCCGTAATGCTTATCGCCTCTACATTTATCAGGATGCTTGAACCAAAAGTCCTTCAGATCACTGTAGATAAGGTGATCGTATTTTTTCAGAGCAGTGGAAAAATAAATGTAATCCCGGAGGATTCAGTTACAAGATTTTTGTATTCAGTGATACCGGATATGAACGTAAATAATCTCAGTATTATATTGATCTCACTTGGAATAGTATTTCTTGTTATTTCATTGCTGAGAGGTTTATTTTCATTTTCCTCAAGCGCAATTACGGCATCATCGACAGAGAAGGCGATTATGCAGCTTAGAAATAAATTATTTTCACATATTCAGGCACTGCCACTTGCTTATCATTCGAAAACCCCTACAGGTGAGTTGATCCAAAGATGTACCGGAGATGTTGAAACATTAAGGAAATTTGCTTCGACGCAGGTTGTTGAAGTTGTGAGAATGGCCGCACTATTTGTTGGCGCATTTATAATGATGGCTTCCATACATCTGACTTATGCTTTCATTGCAATAATGTTCGTTCCGGTGATTTGCATTGGCTCAGTATTATTTTTCAAAAAAGAAAGTATGATCTGGACTGAACATGAGAAGGAGCAGGATAAACTTTCAATAATTGTACAGGAAAATCTTTCAGGGATAAGAGTTGTCAAAGCATTTGCAAAGGAGGAATTCGAAATAGATAAATTTACTAAACAGAATGAAGAAAAAAGAAAATGGGGACTTAAGCTATTGAAGCTACACAGGATCTTCTGGCCTACTTCAGATCTTTTAGTTCATTTACAAATTGCGATCTCGATTTTTGCGGGAGGATACTTTACACTCAGCAATCAATTATCCGTAGGTGAGCTTGCGGCGTTTTATACTTACTCAATGCTCGTTACATGGCCAATGAGGAGGCTTGGCCAGCTTGTTAGTGAAATGGGAATGACAACTGTTGCGATCAACAGGATTTTTTCAATACTTGATACAAACAAAGAAGATTACTCAGGTGACAATAATAACAAACAAAATTTAAAAGGCGAGATCGAATTTCAAAATGTAACATTCAGATATGAGGAAAATGAAAAACACAGAGTCTTAAACGGAATCAGCTTTAAGGTGAAGCCGGGAGAAAAGATTGCATTGCTTGGTCCGACCGGCGCAGGCAAAACAACAATTATATCTTTACTCATGAGATTCTTCGAGCCTGACACCGGCAAAATTCTAATTGACGAAAAAGAAATACAGACATACTCAAAGGAATATTTAAGAAGCAGATTTGGAGTTGTACTGCAGAAGCCATTCCTATTTTCAACAACTATAAAAGGCAACATTGCATATGCAAATCCCGAATCACACATAGATGAGGTAATCGATGCAGCAAGGGCCGCGAGGATCCATGAAATTATCACAGAAGTATTTCCTGATTCGTATGACACCATCGTTGGTGAAAAAGGCGTAACACTTTCGGGTGGACAAAAGCAAAGAGTTACAATTGCAAGAACACTTTTAAAAGATCCTGATATTTTAATACTGGATGATTCGACATCGTCGGTTGATTCTGAAACTGAATATGAGATCCAGAAATCATTGAGGAAAATGATGAAAGGAAAAACAACTTTTATCATAGCACACAGGATAACTTCGATACAGGACTGCGACAGAATAATTGTCCTTGATAAAGGAAACATAATCGAAGAAGGGACTCATGAAGAGTTAATACAAAATGAGGGATTTTATAAAAAGATCTATAACATACAGGTTTCTATCGAAGAAGAGATCAAGCAAGAGGTAAAAGCAGAAATGGAGATAAAGTAATTTTATCAAGTTGACCGCTTATAACTTGAATGTTAAATCCTGACACGAAATTCACTTATTTTGTTGAATTTCAAAAAACATACTTTTATAAATTCGCTTCACCTCATGCAATTCGTGGCGAAAAATCTGCTTGAAGAATGAAGCGGTCAACTTAAGTTATTTAATTAAATGTTTGATTAATGTCAGCTGAAAAAATTCTGAAATATGAACTCAGTAAAATTCCCGGGAATATTTTACGAAATGTCTCAACCGATAAAATTTCTGAGAACATATTGTGTCAGTATTATGAAGATGCAAAATTTATCAGTGATGTGGCCTACGCTAAAAGAGTAATGGGTTTTGGAGGCTTCATTTATAAGATCAGAATAAAAGACAGGCTTGCAGGGATAGTTGCTGCTGACAAGAGAAATTTAAAATTTCTAAGCGGATATTATATAATCGAAGAAATTCTTTTTAAAGAATTCCGGAGTCAGA
>JBDSYA010000179.1:0-12620 GCA_039925865.1 Ignavibacteria bacterium | reverse complement strand
ACAAAATATTCGGATCATTAGGATTAAGGGCAAGATCTGTTACATATCTGTTAGGTAAAATTGTGCTGTCTGTTATATTAGACCAGTTTAAGCCTGAATTAGTACTTTTAAAAATTCTGCCATTGATTGCTCCGCAATAGACAATATCTGTGGCCAGATTTGAACAAACTATGGACAGGATCTTAGTTCCTCCAAACACCGCAGTGCCATAAGGTCCCAGCCATGCTCCTCCTCCCGAAGTTGATTTGTAAATAGATTTACCTCCAACAAACATGATGTTTGGATTGGATACACACGAAATGAAAGGTGTGACAAAGCAATAATTATTTTCACTGCCTGATCCCGGAGGAGATATTCCTACCCAATCTATACCTCTGTTCACCGATTTATTAATCGCTCCATAAGTGTATTCAGTATAACAAATGTTATCGTTTTCCGAATTGATAGCGCAGCTCATTCCGTCACCGAAAAATGTTTTATACCACGAATCTGTCCCTTGGTAAAATGCCGACCTGTTATCCTGTAATCCGCCCAAACAAAAAATCGAATCCTGATATGAATTAGCGAATGTTGCATAAAACTGAGAAGTTACAAATCCGCCGTTACAAGAATAAAAAGTCTCTCCAAAATTGTTTGAACGGTATAATCCCCCGTCTGCTGCAATGTAGATCTTATTAGGATCTTTTGGATTTGATTCATAATAATGAACATCAGCATGAACAAAATTGACAGGCCCTTCAGGATCTCCGGCTGGAGTTGCACCTTCCAGCCATGCAGACCAGTCAGACTTTGTGGAAAAAACTGTTCCTCCGTTAATAGATTTTTCAACATTAATCGTCCCGACTAATATTGAATTTGCATCGTTTGCTTTCACTAAGTGCCCATTATTATACCAACCCTGGCTGCCTATAGGAATAGTACTATTCACATTTGTCCAGCTTTCACCACTGTTTGAACTTTTGTAATAACCGACATAAGAAAAGTCATTTGGAATACTCGCGTAAACCATTTGAGGATTTCCTTTATAAAGTTCAATAGTTGCTTTTCCTGACCATGCTGCCGGTAAACCCCCCGAAAGTTTGGTCCAGTTCAATCCGCTGTTAATAGTTTTAAAAATCCCTTTATTCGTCAGAGGAACATGATTTGTCAAATTGCCGATCGATGCATATAATATACTTGTATCCAATGGATTAATTTCCAGATCCATTATCATTGGATAATTCAATATCTGGTTCCAGATTATTCCTGCGTTAACCGATTTATAAATCCCATCACTTGTTGCAGAGTATATAATATTCGAATTTTTTGGATTAATAATGACTTTCCAAACACCTCGTTTATTTTCCAGTGTCCAATCAAGAGATTTTTGCCACGTCGTTCCGCCATTTGTAGTTTTTAAAATTCCAATGCCATACATTCCCCGTGTAACTCTAACATCGAGTCCATTTTGAGAAAACTGATAACCATAATTCTCACCTGTTCCAATGAAAATGATATCCGGATTAACAGAATCAATTGCGATATGACTTACAGCAAGACTAGGATAACCGGTGTTCACAAGAGTCCAAGCTTCAGCTCCAATTCCCCCGGTAGTGGATTTCCAAAGTCCTCCGGATGCAGAACCCATAAATATAATTCCGGTGTCGATGGGATGAACAGCCACACACAAGCTTCTTCCTCCAATATTATTCGGACCAATAGATTTCCATGCTTCCATGTCACTTCTTTCATTAAGCGATTGAAGGTTCACACGGGAATATTCAAAAGCTTTAAAAAATTTGTCTGCAGGAACATCTATCTCAGGATAAGCTCTTACCTGACTAATCCATTGCATTGATTCCATTGCACCGGAAGCATTCTTCTTTTTAGCAGATTCATTTTTTTTCAATGAATCCGGAATTGTTGACGAGCTCTTTTTTAAGGATTTTGTATTAGTGCTGGATTTACTTCGTTCGATTGCCAAAGCGAGTAGTATTGTTAAACCAACAAAAATTATTATTGAAATGAGTAATATAGCTTTTGATTTCATTAAAATTTTTTTTTTAAATTAACCATTTTAATTTAAAATAATACTGAAAAAAATTAACTTATTATAGCTTGCTGATTTCATAATGGCCGCAATCGAAGAATATTAGATTTTAAAATTTTATTATCCAATCACTTAAATGGGTACAATTCTTTTTATAGTGAACATATGTATAAACAGTAGTTTAATTGATTCATCGAATATTTATTAAGATAATAAGTTGAATCTTAATTAAACTAATTTTGTGATTTTTCCTTTGAATTAATAATATTGAGATAGATTTTTTAGGGGGTTGTAAAACCTGATAAAAATTATTGCTCAATTATCAAGATTAATAGATTTCTCTAGCCTCACGGGCTTATGCTTGCGACCATTCACATTTCAATAGTAGGTAGATCAATGTTGCTCTATGATTAATAATTCATCTCTTTATCCATGCTTTCAATACCTGTACAAATTGATTTTCTACTTTTAAGATTTATTTTATGCAACACAAAAGATCAATAATGAAAATGCTTGAAATCAGAAATTGAATCTTTGTGAACTATGTATCAACTTTATGAGTTTTCCTGCAAACGTTTTTGACAGAGTTGGTTAGATTTAGAAATGGATAAATGATTAAAGTTTTAAAAAGTCCAATTATTTTAAATTATTGAAATTAATAATAACAGTGTACGCTAGATCTTTTACATTCTTGGTTGAATCGAAAATCAGAGAAAGACTTAAAATTTTTGTAAATGTCTAATTTCAAATTGGATTAAATCATTATTGATTCCCAAGAGAATCAATATAAAAATCTAAATTTCATTTTGATAAATGTACCTTTGTTTCTTGAGAAACAATTTGCTAATGATCTTAAGGGTTTCATTCTAAATCAGATGAGCTTATTGATTAAGACTGTAAAATATTGTTAAATCAATACACCGTAGTTAATATACATAATCCGCTATATCCTTTATTCTTAGATAGTTTATCCATCCAAAATTTATTACTTTATGTTGTGATTAGTAAATTTGATATAATTGTTATAGGTGCAGGACATGCCGGAGTTGAGGCTTCTATTGCTGCATCAAAAATGGGATGTGAAGTTGGCTTAATTACTATGGATGTCAACGCCATTGGAAGAATGAGTTGTAATCCTGCTATTGGTGGCTCAGCAAAGGGACATATTGTTAGAGAGATTGATGCTTTAGGTGGAGTTATGGGAGAAATTGCTGACAAAACAGGAATTCAGTTCAAAATGTTAAATACTTCGAAAGGTCCAGCAATTTGGTCTCCGAGGTGCCAATCAGATAAGGATTTATATTCCAAAGAGGCAACCAAAATGGTCTTAAATGAAAAAAAAATAACACTTATTCATGGAATGGTGAAAGAATTGATTGTTTCCAAAGACAGCAATGATAAATTTGTGGTTAAGGGAGTATTAACAGAGAATGGAGATAAAATAAATTGCAAATCTTTAATCATAACTTCGGGTACATTTTTAAATGCCATAATGCATACAGGAAGGTCTAAAGTTGAAGGTGGGAGAATAGGGGAACAATCAGCCACAGGATTATCAGAATGTATGCTAAATTTAGGATTTGAAACCGGACGACTTAAAACCGGCACTCCTCCGAGATTAGATAAGGAAACTATTAATTTTGAAAAAACAGAAATACAATATGGCGACACTCACCCTCAGCCATTTTCTCATAAAAAAAATGAAATCTTTCCGTCTTTACCTCAGATCAACTGTTATTTAACCCACACAAATCTTGACACTCACGATATATTAAGGACAGGATTTGAGGATTCGCCAATGTTCACCGGAAGGATCCAGGGAATAGGTCCAAGATATTGTCCTTCCATTGAGGATAAAATTTCAAGATTTACTGAAAAATCAAGGCATCAGATATTTCTTGAACCTGAAACATTGGAGGGAAATACTATTTATATGAATGGTTTTTCAACAAGCCTTCCAGTTGATATTCAGGAAAAGGCCGCACGTACAATACCCGGACTGGAAAATGTTAAGTTGTTAAAACAAGGATATGCCGTTGAATATGATTTTTTTCCTACACATCAGATCGATGTAACACTTGAAACAAAATTAGTATCAGGGTTATACACTGCAGGTCAGATAAACGGAACTTCAGGGTATGAGGAAGCTGCTGCACAAGGATTAATGGCAGGTATAAATGCTGCGAGAAAAATTAAAAATGAAGAACCTTTTATTTTGAAACGCAGCGAAGCTTACATCGGAGTTTTAATTGATGATCTGATAAATAAATGTCCTACTGAGCCTTATCGAATGTTTACTTCGAGCGCAGAATACAGATTAGTTCTGAGGCAGGATAATGCAGATCAAAGGCTGATGAAATATGGAAATGAATTCGGGCTTATCGATAATGAATTAATTAATCTTCTGAACAGTAAAATAAATTTGATAAAAGAGGGCATTGAATATTTTAATAAAACTACAATCAGTCCAAAATCGATAAATGAATATCTTTCTGCTAATGGAGAGAGTGAATTATCCCAAAACGAATTTCTTTCTAATATTGTAAAGCGTAATCATGTGAAACTATCCGAAATTTTGAATTTAGAAAACTTCAAAGAAAATATTTTGATTCAAAATTTAAAAGAAAATAAAGAAGCTGTTAATCAAATTGAAATTGACTTAAAATATAAAGGTTATATTGAAAGGCAGAATGATCAAATCATTCATTTTGAAAAGAATGAGGGCCTGAAAATTCCAAAAGATTTTAAATTTGATAAAATAAAATCCTTATCAACGGAAGCTTTGGAAAAACTGAGTAAAGTCAGGCCTAATTCAATCGGCCAGGCCATGAGAATTGCCGGGGTTCATCCGTCTGATATAAGTGCACTTATGATTTATATGAGAGGTTAATTATCTGTTTGAACTTTTGATTTCAGATAAAAAAAAGAAGTTATTAATTCTTCCTACTTAGAATTTTTATTGAATATGCATTTACAATTATAAAATTTCTCAATTTATAAATAATGAATCTTACACTCAACGATGAATCCATAAAAAACATTTTATTCAATCTCGAAACAGCCAACAATAAATTAAAAAATTTATATCCGGGTGATAGTTCTGAAAGGCAGCCTGTTCACACAGTCTACGGAGGCGCGCAGTTATTTAAATATGACACGGTGAGGAAAATGGGAGATATTGCTCTGAAAACATTTTCACTTTATGCGCCTGATAGTGAAAGTTTTGCTAAAGCATTAAACTTAGATAATAAAAATAAAAATGTTACGATTGTTTATGATAAAGTAATTGAAAAATTAAAAACGGAAGCCGTTGAAGATTTTCGAATCGACTTTGAAGATGGTTATGGAAACAGGCCGGATGAGGAAGAGGATAATACAGCTGAATTTACAGCCGGAGAAGTTGCCAAAGGTATGGAAGAAAATATCTTACCTCCATTTATCGGAATTCGAATAAAAACTTTTTCAGAAGAATTCAAGAAGCGGGCAATCAGAACATTGGATATATTTATTACAACTCTTTTGAAAAAAGGTAAAGGTAAGCTTCCTCAAAATTTTGTTATTACTCTTCCAAAAGTTACTGTTTCTGAACATGTTTCGTCCTTAGTTGAGATTTTTGAAATTATCGAAACAAAACTTAAACTGACTCCCGGTTTACTGAGAATGGAAATAATGATAGAAACTACTCAATCAATTTTTGATGAACAGGGAAGGTCAAATATAATTTCACTGATAAAAGCAAGCAAAGGAAGATGCAAAGCTGCTCATTTCGGAGTTTATGATTATACTGCTTCGTGCGACATAACAGCAAAGCTTCAGGCAATGGATCATCCTGTATGCGACTTTGCCAGAAATATGATGAAGATAACGCTTGCCGGCACAGGTATATGGTTGTCTGATGGCGCGACGAATGTAATGCCTGTGAGTATTCATAAAGATAAAATTCTTAGTGAAGTACAGAAACATGAGAACCTTAACTCTGTGCATAGTGCATGGCAATTGATGTATAAAAACGTTGAGCATTCGCTTAACAATGCGTTTTATCAGGGTTGGGATCTTCATCCTGCGCAACTTCCAATAAGGTATGCCGCAGTGTATATGTTTTTTTTAGATGGGCTGGAGAAAGCTTCGGCCAGGCTGAAAAATTTTATAGAAAAAGCCGCACAAGCGACATTAGTGGGTGATGTCTTTGATGATGCCGCAACCGGGCAGGGACTTTTAAATTATTTTTTGAGAGCATTAAATTGCGGAGCAATAAAAGAAGATGAGATCTTTTCAACAGGGCTTACCATTGATGAAGTAAGGGGAAAATCGTTTATGAAAATTTTAGATAACAGAAGAAATTTAATTTGATTTGATTGCTGATATTAATTTTGATTCAATGGTGAATAACCTTTTCGATAAATAAATTGAGAATGCAATTGAGAAAATCCAATACACACATCAGATAACTAAAACACTTTCAACATATTCCTACATTTCTTATAAGCAAGAGATAAATTATATTACAATTCTGAGAAACACCCATTTCTGAACAAACCGAAATTAATGTCAAAAAAGTCTTCTAAAGTTTTTATATTAGATACAAATGTAATATTTCATGACTCCACCTGTTTACTTCAGTTTAAAGAGCACGATATAATGATACCTTTAACAGTGATCGAGGAGCTTGATCATTTCAAACGCAGATTGACCATCCATATCTTGATTCGCAGTCAAATGGATTATCATATTTGATAGAACAGTTCAAATGACAAAAACTTTATGCGCACATTAACCTTGAAAAAGGTGAAAGATCTGAACTTGCAGAGCTTGCGAGTAATCTGCTGTATTTTAAAAAGAAATTTTGAAACAGAGAAAGTTAATATCAATAAAGAAACATTTTTAAAAAAAATAAAAATAATATTTTGAATACATTAAAATTTGAAGATCTAAATTTATCGAAAGATATTGAGAAAGCCATAGCTGATATGGGATTTGAAGAAGCAACACCTATACAGTCGGAAGCAATTCCGGTGATAATGCAAGGTAAGGATATTATAGGTCAGGCACAAACGGGGACGGGTAAAACCGCTTCATTTGGAATACCGATTATTGAAAACATTGATGCAACTTCTAAAAAAATACAGGCGATAGTTTTGTGTCCGACGCGGGAACTAGCAATACAGGTGTCGGAGGAATTAAATCTGCTTTTGAAATACAAAAAAAATGTAAGGGTCATGCCGATCTACGGTGGCCAGGACATTGAAAGACAAATTCGTGCGCTGAAACAAGGAGTTCAAATTGTTATTGCAACACCGGGCAGACTTATAGATCACATCAACAGGAAAACATTGAGTTTAGAAGATGTAAGAACTGCAGTATTGGATGAGGCTGATGAAATGCTGGACATGGGATTCAGAGATGATATAGAAAAAATACTCAAGACTGCCCCAAAAGAAAGACAGACGATTATGTTCTCTGCTACTATGCCTAAACAAATACTCGATCTTTCAAAAAAGTTTTTGAGAAATCCGGAGCATATAAAAGTAGTTCATAAAGAATTAACGGTTCCAAATGTAAATCAATTTTTCTTTGAACTGAGGCCTAATATGAAGCTCGAAGTTCTGACCAGATTAATTGATATACACAATCCAAAATTATCTTTAATATTCTGCAATACCAAACGGGTGGTTGACGAATTAGTATCTCACTTACAGGCCAGAGGATATCTGGCAGAAGGGCTCCATGGAGATATGAAGCAAATGATGAGAGACAGAGTTATGTCAAAGTTCAGAAGCGGCACACTGGAATTACTTGTTGCAACTGATGTTGCTGCAAGGGGAATTGACGTAGATGAAATTGATGCAGTATTTAATTATGACATGCCGCAGGATGAGGAATATTATGTTCATCGAATTGGAAGAACAGCCCGAGCGGGTCGTGCCGGACAGGCATTTACATTTGTCGTTGGAAAAGATTTTAATAAGATCAGGGATATCGAACGATATACAAAGACAAAGATTATCAGACAGACAATTCCATCGATAAAAGATGTAGAGGAAGTAAGAATGAATTCACTGATAGAGGACATTAAGAAAATTCTTGACAGTGAAGAAGATCTTAAAAAGTATACACACATTGTGGAAAAATTATTAAGTGAGGATTATACTTCAGTCGAGATTGCATCAGGACTTTTGAAAATGGTAATTGGAAATAATGAAGAAGGTCTGAAGATCGATGAAACGTTTTTAGCTAATGACAGAAGGGACGACAGCCGAGGGAGAGATAGCGGAAGAGACAGTGGAAGAGGAAAAGACAGGGGACGGGACAGAGGAAGAGATGACAGAGGCAGGGATAGCGGCAGAAGCAGAGGAAGTGATGACAGAAGCAGGGGAAGCGAAGATATGTCAAGGTTGTTTATCAACATTGGAAAAAATCAAAAAGTGAAACCAAACGATATTGTTGGTGCAATTGCAGGAGAAACAGGTATCCCGGGAAAGGTAATCGGTGAGATCGCAATTTTTGATAAATTTAGTTTTGTTGAAATTCCAAATCAGTATGCGGAAAAAGTAATTAAGATCATGAACAAGAATCAGATCAAAGGCAATAAGATCGCTATTCAGCTTGCAAATGAAAGGAGTTAGGAAGTTAAGATAGTTTAATGAAGATATTAGAGACCGAAAGATTAACTTTAAGAACAATTGACGAATCTGCAGTAAATTTACTCATAAAATATTATTTAAAAAATTTTAATTTTTTAAAGCCAAGAATTCCTGTTTCAGATATTTCTTTTTTTACTTTTGATAATATGCTCGAGAGAGTTTTAAAAGAAACAGATCTTTTTGAAAAAGGAATTCAGATAAGCTTTTATATTTTCAAAAAGAAAAGCACGGATAATATTATTGGAAATGTTACTATTTCAAATATAATAGGTGGCTGTTTTCAAAGTGGATTTCTCGGATATCAAATCGATGAAGATGAAACCGGAAAAGGATATGCGGCAGAAGCAGTGAAAAGTATATTAAACTTTTCATTTTTAAAAACAGATCTTCACCGGGTTGAAGCGAATGTTATGACTGATAATATTGCCTCTATCCGGGTTCTTGAAAAGCTAAATTTTGTAAAGGAAGGTTTTTCTAGAAATTATTTGAACTTAAACGGAAAATGGGAAGACCATTTTCGATATGCTCTCCTCAATAAAAGCTGACAATGAATGACAAAGCCATAATATTTGACATGGATGGAGTGTTGATCGACTCCGAACCAGCATACCTTGAAATGAATAAGAAATTGTTCAAACAATTTGGAATTGTAATGGATGATGAAGATTACAATGCCCTTGTAGGAATGCCATCTTTGCCGATGTGGACTATGCTGAAAGAAAAGTATGATCTTAAGAATGAAGTAAGCGATTTTTTGAATATGGAAAAAAACAGGATGAATGAGATCCTTGATTCGAATCTGATCACTGAGCCGGTTAAAGGAATATTAAGTTTACTTGAACTGTTAAAGAAAAAAAATTATAAATTAAGTGTTGCCTCTTCATCCGCAAAAGAAAATATAAATTTTGTGCTGGAGAAACTCAGCTTAGGCGTATATTTTGATTTTGTAATCAGCGGTGAGGAAGTTAAAAACGGAAAGCCTGCTCCCGATATTTTTTTGAAAGTTGCAGAGGAATTTTCTATTAACAATAGTAAATGCTTTGTGATAGAGGACTCAAACAATGGTGTGAAAGCTGCCGGCGGCGCAGGAATGAAGTCCATTGGGTTTAAGAATAATAACACCAATTTACAGGATCTTGATGATGCCGATATTATAGTTCAAAATTTTGTAGGTGAAGATTTGCAGAAAATTTTAAATTTCATCGGGAAAAATTAAAATATTTTGAATTTAAAGGGAGACAAAAAATATAAAACCAAGAAAGATATTGATGTAGTAATAAGAAATGCTAAAGCGCAGGATATTTTAAAAATAATTGAAATAAAAAAATCGGTTGTGAAAGAAGGACTTTATATGCTTAGGGGAATCGGAGAGACAAACTATACCTTCGAAGGTGAAAAAAAAGATATTGAGAATCATCTTACTAATAAGGGTTCACTCTACATTGTTGCTGAAGCTGAGAACGCAGTTGTTGGATTTCTTGAATTCGAAAATGGAGGTTTCAGCAAAACTGCTCACTCCGGGATGTTATCTATGTTCATTTTAAAAAAATGGCGTGAGTGCGGGATCGGAAAAATGTTAATGGAAAACATGATCCTTTGGGCTGAAAAAAATCCGCTGATTGAAAAATTAACTCTGGCAGTTTTTTCTTCCAATATACGGGCTCAAAACCTATATAAAAAATTCGGGTTCGCTGAAGAAGGCAGATGTCCGAAGGATATGAAACTTAAAGACGGGACATATATTGACAGTGTGCTCATGTATAAGTTTGTAAAGTAATTCATGACTGATACGAATCAGAATAACAGCGGCACAGCAAAAGCAATAGTTGCCACTATAATCATCATGGCATTCGTAATTATTGAACCCGTAGTAAGATTTAATGTTTTGAAACAAATTTCTCTGAAATTATTTATCTGAACATGAATGCAAGAGGGCCATTGGGATCAATCATGTTTATCATATTACTCAGAGGGATCGAAACTGTTTGAATTCCAAAAACATAGAGAGCAACCTGATAAGGATTAAAAGTAATTACCAAGCTGTCTACCGTTAAATTCCAGGCATTAAAATTTTTTATTTCAGGTGAAGCTCCCTGAGTTATCATATTGTCTATACTATATCCTTGTTTATAAGCATAAGTGCGAAGATCAGCTATACTGTAATCTGACAGGTAGTTAACAAAATCCGAATTTGGAATGAACAGATCCGAAATGGATAACAAGCCTGTTGCAGTTGTGCTGTAATTGTATGTGTAGGTAATTGTGATCGGATGAGCTGCTCCTGCAACTGCACTAAATGCTTTTATATTGGCGGAAAGAATGGTACCGGAAATTACGTTAGCAGTACTTGTGATTTCAAGAGAACTTCCCAAGCCGTTCATTACAGTTTTGTTAGGAAGCTGAGCAACTTCATTTTTAAAATTCTGTATAATACCATTTATTGTCGTATCCATTGAATTATTTATATCCTGTTCAATACCTCTCAGACCCATTAATCCATCGGGTCCGAAATCAACCTGTGGATAAGTTGCAATTATTCCATAATTCAAATCCAAACATTTATCAGAAACTGTTTTGTAGTATACATTCATAGACTGCGCAAACAAATTATGACAGGAAATGCAAAGGAATGTAACAAGTAAAAATATTTTTTTCATTTTAAGTTTGAGTGTTTAAAATTGAGGAAGAAAGTTTTCATTTTACCGCTGTTAACTAAGTTTAGTAAGCATATTAAATTCTTTCATAAATCTTTTGTGTGAAGTATAATGTATAGTGTTAAGTCCTTGTTTTTTTGCAGCAACAATATTTGTCTTAAGATCATCAATGAAAATTGTTTCCTTTGGGTCAAGGCTGTGTTTTTCTATGATGTACTTATAGATCTTTTTCGAAGGCTTCACAGTCCGGATTTTATAAGAGAGAACTCTTTTTTTAATGTGCTTTATATACGGGAAGTTATGATCTATAAAGTTAATATGAGCGGCATCAACATTTGAAAGCATGAAGAGTTTATATTTCGAATCCAAAAGCTTATTCTCTATAAAGTTTTTCATTTGTGTATTTTCCCAGAAGATATCACAATAAAGAAAATGAAAATCAACATATCCGATCTTCATATTAAATTTCTTTTTCATTTTTTTAAAAAGTGATTTTATGTTCTGACGGTTGCTGCCAATCTTTATATCAATCTTATTGTCGATAAAATATTTTCTCAGGAAGTTTGAGGAAGTTCTTTTTTCAAGGCGGGCAACACCGTCATAAAAATAACCATAGTCAAAGTAAACAAGGGTATTTCCTAAATCAAAAATAATATTTTTTATTTTGGGCGTTGTCAATTAAAGATATTTTGTTTCAAGTACATTCAGCTCATCATCAAGGATATATTCCTTTGGACTGCCCGTAGGAACTTCTGTCTGAAGAATCTGCTCAGGACTAAGTTTTTCTAAAAACATTATCAATGCGCGAAGGCTGTTTCCGTGAGCAGAAATAAGCAGATCTTTACCTTTTTTTAATTCGGATTCAATTCTGGAATGGTAGAAAGGCAATACTCGTTCTGCTGTAGTTTTCAGACTTTCGCCGTTAGGAGGAGGTATATCGTAACTTCTTCTCCATATTTTAATTTGTTCCTCACCAAACTTAACTCTGCATTCATCTTTATTTAATCCCTGAAGATCACCGTATTTTCTTTCATTCAAAGCTTTGTCTTTTATAACAGGAATATTTTCCTGATGAATTTCCTTTAAAATTATATCAAGTGTTATTTGTGCTCTTTTAAGATCTGAAGTAAATGCTTCATCAAACTTGTAACCTTTAAGCTTCTCACCTGCTTTCTTTGCTTCTACTTCTCCTGCCGGTGAAAGATCAATGTCCATCCATCCTGTGAAGCGATTCTCTAAATTCCATTGAGATTGCCCGTGACGGACAATAACTAATTTAGGCATAATAATTTTTAA
>JBDSYA010000178.1:0-3207 GCA_039925865.1 Ignavibacteria bacterium | reverse complement strand
CGGTAAATAATTTTTGTCCCGTCATATGAATAAAAGGGTCCGCCGTCATAACCCGTTTCAAAAGTTAGTTGAACAACATTATTTCCGTCAGGGTCCATTGAATAAATATCTATATCTCCGTTTCTTGTCGAAGTAAAAACAATTTTTTTGCTTACGTGTGAAACTGTTGCTTCAGCATCATAACCCTTTTCGAAGGTGAGCTGCTTCAGATCCGTTCCATCTTCATTAGAAGTGAAAATGTCATAAGTATCATACAAAGCCCAAACGTAACCCTTTGAAAAGTCCGGCTTAGTCGGACAATTATCTCCGCCTAAGTGTGTTGAGGAGTAAAGTATTGTTTTATTATCAGGCAAATAATATGCGCAGGTCGTTCTGCCCCTGCCGGTGCTGGCTAAGTTCTGCCCTGAACCATCTGATTTCATAGTAAATATCTGATCGCATTCCATTCCTCCACGGGTCGATTGAAAAGTAAATTTGCTGCCGTCAGGAGAAAAGTAACATTCGGCATTTTCGCCGCCGAAAGTAAGCTGCTGAATGTTCTCCAAATGAATTTCTTTATTAATAAGCAAAGTAGGCAAAGTATCAATACGGGATTCATGCTGCATAATTTTAGAATCAGATCTTGTAAACGAGTATATCAATAAAGTCAGAATAGGTAATATGAAAAGTAATTTACTGCTCAAAGCGCGTGACACTAAAAACTCCTTCCTGATTATTTATCTTTTCCATTATTTGATTTAACTGCTTTAGGTTTTGTATACTGAGTATAAGCGTGCCTTCAAACATTGAACTTTTTGTTTTGATATCCACACTTTTAATATTTGAATTAAAATTTTTTGAAATGGTTTTTGTAATTTCATTTAGAATGCCCGGCCTGTCTTCCCCGATTATTTTTATTCCGCCTGTAAATTCACTGCCTTCGGTTTCATTCCAGTTTATCTGCACGATCCTCTCCGGCTCACGCAAAAACAGATGGACAATATTTTTACAATTCTTTCTGTGAATTCGAACACCTTTTTCAAAACTAATAAAACCAATAACGTCATCTCCTGGTATCGGATTACAGCATTTCGCAAAATCATACTGGAGGCCGTTTATATTTTCAAGATGACCGCTTCCGATTATTATGCCGTTTCTCCCGATGCGGG
The DNA here is from genome assembly GCA_039925865.1 of Ignavibacteria bacterium. Classification (GTDB taxonomy): domain Bacteria; phylum Bacteroidota; class Ignavibacteria; order Tepidaquicellales; family Tepidaquicellaceae; genus JBDSYA01. The sequence goes on along the minus strand of JBDSYA010000178.1, from coordinate 2,059 downwards.
CATCCTTTACATATTTGTCAAAATTTGACGCATCCGTTTCAGGACTGTTAACATCTTCCCCGTTAACCATTTTCTGTTCAAGAGAAAGTAGTTTGGTTTTATCTGTAAGAATATCAATGACTTCATTAACTTTTTGATCATCCTGTGAGATCACATAATAAAAGTGTCCGGTATCTTTGTATTTCAGCTTATGAACAATTTTAGAAAGTCCTTCATCATTAAGATGGATTTTATGCTTCTTGATTTTTTTTTCCCACAGCTCTTTTCCTTCGCGAATATGATTACGCCTTTCCGTATTAAAATATTTTCTTATGTCGGATTTTGCTTTATGTGTAACAACAAATTTTTCCCAGTCAATTTTCGGAGTCTGACTTTTTGAAGTTAATATCTCGATTTGGTCACCACTTTTTAAAGGAGTATCAAGATTAACGATTTTGCCATTAACCTTTGCTCCGATGCATCGCAATCCTATCTGAGTATGAATTTCAAAAGCAAAATCAACAGCTGTTGCACCGGAAGGAAGAATTTTCAACTCACCCTTCGGTGTGAAGCAATATATTTCATCCTGATAAAGATTAAGCTTAAAACTTTCAAGTACCTGTGAAGACGTTTCATCTTTAGAAGAATTTTCAAGTGTCTCCCGAATCCATTTCATCCAGTTTTCGAGATTCATGTCATGAAGAGAATTATTCTCTTTGTATTTCCAGTGTGCGGCAATTCCTTTTTCCGCGACTTCATGCATTTCTTTGGTGCGGATCTGAACTTCAACCATCTTACCTTCTTTACTCACAAGAGTTGTATGTATTGACTGGTAATTATTCTGTTTGGGAAGTGAAATATAATCTTTAAATCTTTCCGGTACTGGCAGGTAGATCTCTGAACAAATTCCATAAACTGAGAAGCAGTCGTTTTTATTATTTGTATCAATTATAATTCTTACAGCAAACAGGTCATACAGTTCGTCAAAAGTTTTGTTTCTGCTGATCAATTTTTTATAAATACTGTATAGATGTTTAGCTCTTCCACTAATCTCAAATTTAAAACCTTCGGCTTTAAGTTTATCTTTGACCGGCTCTATAAACTTATTTATGAACTTTTCTCTTTCCTTCTTTTTTTCCTGTATTTTTTTAGCAAGCTCATCGTATGCTTTCCTGTCAAGATATTTAAAAGACAGATCTTCTAATTCGGTTTTGACAGATGACAATCCGAATCTGTGGGCAAGCGGCGCATATATTTCAAGAGTTTCCTGTGCAAGACGGATCTGTTTGGTCGAAGATAAAAATTCAAGCGTTCTTAAATTGTGAAGACGGTCAGCAAATTTTATCAGGATAACTCTTATATCGGATGTCATTGATAGAAGCATCTTTTTATAAGATTCCACCTGCTTCATTTCATAATTTTCAAACATGCCTTCGATCTTTGTTGCACCGTTAACTATTTCAGCGATCTCATCTCCAAATTCTGCTTTAATATCATTCAACGTAAATTTAGTATCTTCTACAACATCATGTAGAAGTGCGGAAGCAATTGAGACAGCGTCAAGGGGAATTTCTTTTGCAATTATGAGAGCAACGTCGTAAGGATGTGATATAAAAGGTTCGCCTGAAGCACGCTTATCATTTTTGTGTGCTTCATAAGCAAATTTAAATGCCTGAGTTATAACCTTATCATTGGACAGACCAGAAGGTAAGTTTCTGTGGCTGTGATAAAGCAGTTCATCGAGTTTTTTCTTGTAAAATGTATTGAACATGATTTACTCAATTCGTTATTCGTTGTTAGTTGCTAGTTGATTATTTGTTGCTGTTTATTTTTTGGTTGTTGGTTATTTAATTATTCGTAATTCTGACTAACAACAAACAACTAACAACGAACAACTATGTCCCAAACATTCTGTCACCCGCATCGCCGAGACCGGGGATAATGTAACCTTTCTCATTAAGCTTTTCATCAAGGCTGCATGTAATAATTTCAATAAATCTTTTCTCTTTTTTATTGAACCTGTTGTCAATTGCATTAATTCCTTCGGGAGCGCAGAGCAATGAAACAACGCTTATCTTTT
>JBDSYA010000177.1:0-7839 GCA_039925865.1 Ignavibacteria bacterium | reverse complement strand
ACTTCTACAGATTAGAATCAGGCGACTTCAAAGATATCAAGAGAATGATGCTGATAAAGTAATTTTATAAAAAATATTATTAACAAGCCGGTTAAGTTTTTCTAGCCGGCTTTTTTTTAAATTAAATTTTAATTCTAAGTATAGTGAATGAAAATCATAAATCATAATATCTTTCCCTGATTACATTTAAATGATGTATCGGATGTCCGGCAAGCACAAATCCCATTGCCAGCACAGATATGTTTTTGTCAAAACATAAACCTTCATTATGCAAAGCATCTTTATTGAAGCTGTTAAATAAAGTTACAGCCGAATTTCTGACCGAAGAATATTCTTTTAAAATTTCATGAACAGATCTTTCATTAGCACTCGCGGTTTCCGCATAATAGTTTTCATCAAATCCCGGAAGTGTTGTTTTGTCATTTCTTGCGAATCGCAGCGCACGGTAACAAAAAATTCTCTCGGTATCAATCAGATGCTGAAGGATGTCTTTAATAGTCCATTTCCCGGCTGCATAAATTTTGTCACCAATCAATTCGAGATTTCTTTTTTCCTTTATGAACATTTCAGGTCCGTATTTATTCAAAGCGTCATTCAGTTCAATGTCTTCTACTTCATTGATATACCTGTCAAAATATTCAGGTATTGTTTTTATGTCAGATCTTTTCATTAGGTTGATTTCAATTTTTTTGAGAAATGATACGAACTTATAATGAATCCCTTGTTAAGATAAAGCCGGTGTGCGTCATGCCGCGAGGGACCGGAATCCAGTGTGATAACACCGAAGCCTTTTTTTTCAGCAAGATCTGCAACATAGTCGATAAGCTTTCCTGCATAACCTTTTCCTCTGTATTCCGGAAGTGTCGACAGATCATCAATGTAAAAATGTTTTCCGTTGTGAAGAAATTGCATATACCTGTAACCTATTGCCGATACAGCCTTTCCGTCCAGCTCAATAAAAGCTAACTGATAACCTTCATCTAACATTTCTTTAATTAAGCTTACTAATTTTTCGGGATCAACGTTGATCCTGAGTTCCTTAATAACATCCTTACACTTTATTATATCGCTTTCCGTAACAGCTAACTGAATTTTCATTAAGAATTTTTGGAATTTAGTTTTTATAAAATAGAATTGTATAAAATAAATTTCAACCGGATATAGAATCTTAATTGTGAAAAATTTAATCATGATGATTAATTTAAAAACATTTTAACAATTCTTAATTTTATAATACAAATGAAGATAATTGAAGATGCTGATTTGAAAATATTAATAATATAACTGCATTTAAATAAAAATTGTATTTTATGGATTAAAAATCTAATTTGCTTAAGTTCCCAAACAAATAGTATACAACTGTAATCGGTAAACACTTATCTTCAACTTCATCAATCAAAAAAATATTTACAATAAATATAAAACAAGAAGGGAAATCTACACAATGAAGAAATTATTTTTCTTATTTCCAATAATTATTATTGGCTTTTTCCTAATGACAGGACAGGATACACCTCAAACTGCCAAATGGAATCAACATTCAAGTATGACTAGAATAAATCAATCCGGGGAATATTCACCGCTTCCTCAATCAGATATAATTTTCAGCAATTCTCCAAGGTTTGTATCCACGCCACAAGGAGTATATGAGCTTCTGCCTAACTTCAGAGTTCATCCAAGTGCCGGAACACAAAGTGAAGTTCCGATTGTGAGACATCCTACAAACCCTTTGATAATGATGGGTTCAGCTAACACCTTCAGAGGAGGTTCGACTTTCAGTACGGGAGTTTATGTAACAACTGATGGAGGACTCTCATGGTATGGAAGTGATACGTTAAACAATGGAGGTTTTAGTAGTGGTGATCCCGGTCCAATGATAGATAAAGATGGAAGGTTTTTGATGTCATATATTACAACTTCATTTTCAATGGGTGGAAGTTATTCAACAAATAACGGAATCAACTGGGCTCCTACAGTTACTTTTCCAGGAGCAACAACAAATGCTGATAAGAATTTGTCAAGTACAGATGATGCACCTTCGAGTCCCTTTTATGGAAGAAGTTACACCGTTTATACTGAATTTGGAGGAGCGTTTAATTTAAGAATTTTACTTTCATACACTTCAAACGGTGGAGTAAGTTGGTCTACCGTAGCACCTGTGAGTCCGGTACCTTCTCCGGGTCATCACCATCAGGGATGCGATGTTAGAGTTGGTCCAAACGGAGAAGTTTATGTTATATGGGCAAATTGTACAACGAACGGACAAAATTCAACTGAAGATTCTTTAGGTTTTGCGAAATCAACTGACGGAGGAGTAAGCTGGGCAGTAACCAGAAATAATGCGAGCAACATGAATGGTATTCGAACTGCAAATTTGTTTAATGGAATCAGAGCTCCGGGTTTTCCAAGAATAGATGTTGATAGATCAGGCGGTCCGAGAAATGGATGGATATATGTATCAACTTCTGAAAAAACTGTAGCTCCTGCAACAGATGCATCCGATGCGCTATTACATCGTTCAACGGACGGTGGTACTACATGGACATCAGTCAGAGTAAATCAGGATACGCCAGGCAATGGAAAATTACAATATTTTTCCGCAGTAAGAGTAGATGAAGCAGGTGGCGTAAATGTTGTTTATTACGATACAAGAAATACACCCACAAATGATTCAGCAGAAGTATATGTTTCGAGATCACTTGACGGAGGTACAACCTGGACAGATTTATTAGTCTCTGATCATAAATTTAAACCTAAACCAATTTCAGGTTTAGCCGGAGGTTATCAAGGAGACTATATTGGTATTACTTCAGGTAATGGAAAAATTTGGCCTTACTGGGCAGATGACATTACCGGCCTTTATCAGGCTTGGATAACACCCGTACAAATTCAGACATTTCCTTTAAATGCATTCAATTTAAATACTCCGGCTCCGGGTGCAAGGATACAAACTTTACCAAACAATACAACCAATTATACATTTACATGGGACACTTCTGCATCAACTGCTTCATATAAATTTATATTTGGAAATCCAACAACAACTACCAGGAAGATCACTTTACTTCCAACAGGAAATTCGCTTAACATTACAGGCGGACAACTTGATAACATTCTTGCAGGACTTGGTTTGGCACAAGGTGATTCATTAGTCGGACAGTGGGATGTGTGGGCTTTTCGGAACAATGCAGCAAACGATTCATTGAAAGCAGCAAACGGACCCAGAGCACTTACTTTAAAAAGAGCAAAGCCATTATTAACAGCATTTAACCTGATTGCTCCAGTAACTAACACAACTATTCTAACATTAATATCAAATACATCTTCAACGGTTAATTTCAACTGGACAAAGTCGGGAGAAGCAGTAAAATATAAATGGATCTATGCAAGACCTGATTTTTCTACGTCCTCAAATATTAAATTTATTGTGAACGCTGATAATGGCGGATTTGACTCAACACTTAAAATCAGAAATTCAAGACTCGATTCAATGCTTGCAGGTATAGGCGTGGGAGTTGGTGATTCTTCAGTAGGACAGTGGAGAGTTTACGGTTACAGTGCAAATGATTCTATTGCATCAAGTCAGACAAATAATTTAACTTTAAGAAGGGGAATACCTCCTACAGTTACAACTTCAGCTGATTCAATTGTTGTTAATCTTTCCGTAAATCAAACAGCTACAAGAAATCTTACGATTGGAAATACAGGTCAGTTTCCTTTGAATTTTGTTATCACCGAATCTTCGATCTCCCTGGATAATCTTGCAACAAAAGTTGATAATTCAGAGATAAATAATGCGATCAGAAATCTTCCAAAGGGTGCTGTTCATAATTTCCACGGACCTGAAGTTACAGATTCTCAGGGCGGTCCCGATGCCGGAGGATATACCTGGATAGACAGTGATGAACCGGGCGGACCCGCATTTAACTGGGTTGATATTACCACTACCGGAACCCAGATCACATCATGGACAAATGGTTCAGCTGACGATGGATCCGTAATTGTCCCGTTATCATTTAATTTCTCTTATTATGGCAATAGTTATTCACAATTGAAAATCTGTACAAACGGCTGGGTTGGTTTTGATGTATCATCAACGAGCAATGCATTTAGTAATACTTCAATACCTGATATTGCATTACCTAACAATGTACTATATGCTTTTTGGGATGATCTCGACTTTAGAGTTTCAGGTAGTGTCTATTACAAAAATGATGCGGCCAATAATCGTTTTATAATAATGTATAAAGATGCTCCACACTATGATCCTCCTGCAGGTGGTCCGTACACTTTTGAAGTTATTATATACAATGACGGAAGAATATTTTATCAGTACCTCAATATGAATGCGCCCCTTAACACGCATACTATCGGAACAGAGAACACAGGTGGCACTATTGGTCTTCAAATTGTATTTGATAATGCATCATACATGCACAATAATCTTGCTATTAAAATAGAGAAAGGTCTGTCATGGGTTGATGTTGTTCCTTCAAACGGAACTATCGCTCCTTCAGGAAATCAAACTGTTGCAGTAAACTTTAACAGCACAGGACTCATGCCGAATTCATCTTATGTAGGAAATCTGACTATTGGTACAAATGATCCTGTAACACCTGCAAAGGTTGTCAGGATAAGATTAAATGTAGGTCCGGTAGGAATTGGTGAACAGCTCACCGGTATTCCAACTGAATTTGCATTAAATCAAAACTATCCAAATCCTTTCAATCCTTCGACCAGAATAAGTTATGCTTTGCCTAAGGAAGGTTTTGTAACCATAAAGATCTTTGACATTCTCGGTAAAGAAGTAATGACGCTTGTCAATGAGAATAAAGTTGCCGGATATTATGATGCGGAATTCAATGCTGCCAACTTTGCCAGTGGCATGTATTTTTATAAATTAGAAGCAGGCAGTTTTATAGATACAAAGAGAATGCTGCTGATCAAGTAGTCAGCGTCTTTTAATAAATAAATTTTTTAGAACCGGTTTACTAAATTTTGTAAACCGGTTTTTTATTTTGAAAAATTTAAAAAGTAAAGCACTCTTATCAAAAGACCGCATTATCAAAATAGTTTTACATTAAATATAAAAGACACATTCTTGTATAACTTTTTAAATATTAAAATTTTATTTTAAAATAATCCGGTTTTAATAAATCATAATTACAGAAAATGAAAAAAATATTTCTATTATTTTTGTCGTTGTTCTTTAGTATAAATGCATTCTCACAAAGTGCTGAAGTAACTGATCGTCTTCAGAGGAGAATGCAGTCTCTAAATCCTATTGAATATACAAGAGTTCTTGTGTTTCTAAGAAACAGAATAGACATAGAAGCATTAGATACATACCTTTATAAAATAAATGCACCCATTGAATACAGAGCTCAGACTGTAATCGGGACACTTAAGCAAAAAGCTTTGGAAACTCAGGGACCGCTCATTCAATATTTAAATTCTGAGAAGAGTGAAGGCAAGGTCAAGCAATATATGAATTTCTGGATCACAAACCTCTTCTTTGTAGAAGCTACATCGGATGTTTTATCTGAACTGGTAAGACGTGGAGATGTTGAATTGATAGATCTTGATGTGCCAATTGAAATGGATAAACCGATTTATGATGTTCCAATTCCTGCAAATAACAGTACTGAATCCGTTGAAGCAGGTTTAAAGGTTATTAAAGCTGATCTGTTATGGAGGCTTGGAATAACCGGAGTTGGAAGAACAGTAATGCATATTGATACCGGAGTAGACGGACTTCATCCTGCACTAGCACCAAGGTGGTGGGGAAATAATGGAAGGCCATGGTATCACGCATGGTATGATCCGGTTGCTCCTTTTACTACAACTCCAACAGACTGCGGCTCTCACGGTACTCACACCATGGGGATAATGTGCGGAAGAAATTCTGCTTCCGGTGACACAGTCGGTGTTGCTCCGGATGCATACTGGATGTCAGCCGGAATTACGGATTGTCCGGGAGCATCTTATCCTTCAATGAATATTGCAGCATTTCAATGGGCAATGGATCCGGACAGCAACACTGTAACTATGGATATGCCTGATGCGATCAGTTGTTCATGGCAGGATCCGAATGTTCCGGGCGTCGGACAATGCACATCTATATATGTCAGTACTCTAAATGCAGTTGAAGCCGCAGGAATTGCAGTTGTTTTTTCTGCCGGAAATTCTGGACCGGGTGCATCCACCATTACACCTCCAAAAAATATTAATACGGATTCAGTCAGTATATTTTGCGTTGGTGCAGTTGACGGCAATACTGTTGGAACTCCAATCGCGAGTTTTTCAAGCCGCGGTCCTTCTATATGCGGCGGTTCAGGAACGCTGTCAATTAAACCTGAAGTTTCAGCTCCGGGAGTAAATGTCAGATCTCTAGTACCGGGAAATTCTTATGGCTTAAATTCGGGTACTTCAATGGCTGCACCTCACGTGGCAGGCTGCATTGCTTTATTAAAACAAGTTGCTCCAGGATTAACAGGAAAGCAGATCAAAGCTGTATTGTTTTCAACATGCACAGATCTTGGCGCGGCGGGTGAAGATAATACTTATGGAAAAGGACTTGTTGATGTATATGCAGCATTTCAGCAATTGGGAGTTTTCCCATTAAATGCCTTCAACCTCCAGACTCCTTCTTCCGGATCCAAAATAGTTTCATTTCCAAATTCAACTACACCTGTTACACTAACATGGGATACATCGGCTACAGGTGCACAGTACAAATGGATATTCGGAAGCCCGACAACCTCTCCAAGAAAAATTACAGTTCCTTCTTCTTCAAATTCGTTGACACTGACACTTGGTCAGCTTGATAATTTACTAGCCAATGCAGGAGTTGCACAGGGTGATTCACTTGTCGGGCAATGGGATGTATGGGCATTCAGGGTTAGTCCTGTTGATTCAATGAAATCAACAAACGGTCCGCGATCGCTCACTTTAAGAAGGGGAGTTCCTTCTCTTACAACTTTTAATTTAATTTCGCCGCCAAGCGGAACTACTATTGTAACCTCTGCTTTCAATTCCTCTAATGTCAATATCAACTGGTCAAAATCAGGGGAAGGTGTATCGTATAAATGGAAATTCGGAAGCCCAACTTTGACTAATATCAGATTATCACTTCCTTCTAATAACTCAGGATATGATACATCATTAACAATAGCCAACAATTCATTAGACGGAATTCTCAGCGGTCTTGGCTTAAGTCCCGGAGATTCACTTGTGGGACAATATTCCGTGTGGGCATATAATGCATCCGATTCATTGAAAGCAACACAGACATATGCTCTTACTCTTAAGAGGCAGTCAAAAGGTGATGTGGTCATACTTTACGATTCATCCTCAACCGCCTGCAGAACTTCAAGAGATTCTGTTATAAATACACTCAACTCACTTGGTACAACTTATGATCTTTTTAACAGGAGAGGCAACACCACAGGTACAACTTCTATTTCTTTAAGAGGTTATAAAAAAGCTATTGTACTTGGTGAAGGAACCTCTGTAATGTCAAACGTTGTAAAGGATTCGATTAAATCATATTTAAATGCTGGAACACCGGCGGTAAAATCGAAGCTTATAATAATTGCAGAAGATGTTGGTTATCATATAGACAGAGCAGCCTCAACGTATTATGATCCTGCTTTTGCAAGAGACGTACTTGGATTTGAGTTTGTAGCCGACAGACCGGGAACAATAGGAACCAGGGGACTTATCGGAGTTACAATAAATCAGAATATGGCAGACAGCTGCGCAGGTCCGTGGCCTGATGTATTAAAGAAATCTGCGACAGTGCCTGCAGCCCAGTCATATGGATTGTACAAGTTCAGA
>JBDSYA010000176.1:0-4502 GCA_039925865.1 Ignavibacteria bacterium | reverse complement strand
TATTCTTTTATCCGTTTGAAGGAAGATTAGTTCATGAAGGAATGGCTGCGCTTTTTGCATTCAGAATATCGAAAATATTGCCGATAAGTTTTTCATTGGCAATGAATGATTATGGATTTGAATTACTTTCGGATACTGAAATACCAATTGAAGAAGCCATTAGGGGAAATTTATTTTCTGATGATAATCTTGTTGAAGATATTTCAAAGAGTATTAACAGTTCAGAAATGGCAAAGAGAAGATTCAGGCAAATAGCAAGAATTACTGGACTAATATTTCAGGGATATCCAGGAAAAGTAAAGACAACAAAAAATCTCCAGGCATCTGCCGAATTATTGTTTGACGTCTTCAGCCAGTATGAACCTGACAGCCTGTTAATCAAACAGGCTTATGAAGAGATGCTTCAATTTCAACTGGAGGAATCAAGGCTGAGAATAGCTTTAAACAGGATCGTCCAGCAAAAAATAATTATTAAAAATCCTGATAAACCAACGCCTTTTTCATTTCCAATTATGGTTGACAGGTTAAGAGAAAAAATCTCGTCTGAAAAGCTGGAGGACCGGGTAAAGAAGATGCAGTTAAAATATGAGAAAGATTAGTTAAGAGTTATTAATTTAATGAATATTTAAAATTATAATTGAATCTCTATAAATGAGTTTGATCAGCAGCTCTGTAAGAATAGTACTACATGACATTGAGATGACCCTGCTTCCGGATAAAGCAATTTATTTCGTTAAAGAAAAAATTCTTCTTGCGTCCGATCTTCATATCGGAAAAACCGGTCACTTCAGAAACGCAGGCATTCCAATTCCTGCTGAACTTGCGTTTGCGGATCTTAATACTCTTGACCGGATCTTTGATGAATTTGAAATTGAAAAATTTATCATTCTTGGAGACCTCTTTCATGCGGAGCTCAATTTTGACTGGAGAATACTTGCTGAGTGGCGGGAAAATTATAAGCAGTTGCAGATCCAGCTTGTTAAAGGCAATCACGATATTTTGCAAGAATCAATTTACAAAGAATTAAATATTGAAGTTTTTAAATCTATGGTATTAAATAAATTTCTGTTCATTCATAACTTTAATCACACAGATAATGAGGGGGATTTTTTTAAGATCTGCGGCCACATTCATCCAGCTGTAAGGCTACACGGTAAAGGAAGACAGGCCGTTACTATGCCATGTTTTTATTTCGGCAACAGTTTTGGAATTCTTCCTGCCTTTGGAAGATTTACAGGTAAATATATTATAAATCCAAAACAGGATCAAAGCGTTTTCATTATTACAGGAGATGGTGATGACAAAAGGGTTTTGAAAATGTAAATCGAATAATGAGCAAGTTCTTTTCTTGTGAGCAAAAAAACATTTAACAAAAAAAGGGATCCGCCATTTCAGTCAGATCCCTCATAGAATAACAAATGAAAAAATTATTTCCTAAAGATGATAGTTTCGTCAAACGGAATAATTCGCCCATCAACATTAACTGTGCCTTTTCCATTCATAACCATTTCATTTCCGCTCACAAGAAAAGAACGGGTTTCATTAACCATAGCATTGCCTCCTGTCACAATAAGTTTGTTGTCATTGAATACGCCGCTTCCCAAAGAAACACTGTTTGCACCCCATGAGTCAAACCACCATGTTTTCGGATTTCCTTTTTCATCCACTCCAAAAAGCCCCTTGCCCTGATATGTCATCGATGCATCCTCTCTTCCGACAGATCTGAGATCCAATACCAAAAACTGATGATTAAGATCCCAGTAAACTTTCAGATCCATCTTCATTGGAATTCCTCTCATAGAACTTTCTGATGTCCAGTTTCCGTCCATAGCATCATAAACTTCATTAAACACTGCAGGCGGCGGCATCATAGCGTCCTCATCCTGCGATCTGGCTTTGACAGTAAATATTAAAGTTAAGATAAAACTAAAGCAGATTAATTTTTTGTACAATTTTCCTCCTATTTTTATATTAATAATAATGAATAATTATTTCAATTTACAGGCAATGATATTTTATTTTTTAAAATAAATGTTCCGGTTATGATATGAATGCATTTTCAAAAGCAGCAGTTTCGGTACATTCTTCATAACTTCTATTTATTCTTTTTAAAATAATATCAATTATAATTTTTTAATTTTTTCCATATGTCTGATATTGGTTCTTTCAAATTTCTTGCAACAAAAATTTCAATATTATTTTCATATGGCATTGCGTAATCGGTTTTGTGTACTGCCTTAACTTCAACAGTATCAAATGATTTTAAATGATCTTCCATTGTTCCGCCAATAATAATAATAACAGGATCTTCTGATGTCCCGTAACCCCACAGCCAGTATGAATTGTGTGAAGAAATTGATTTTGGAATAGGGTATTTGCCGCGATAAAATTCCATAGCCGAGGCTTCACCATAATTTTGTCCGAAAATAACAGTTCTGAGCCTGTCTTCTTTTGGTAAAGATTGATAGACATTTGAAACATTCCTGGCCATTTCTTCCCAACCGTGCATGTCTGCATAGAACTGTGGAAGTTCGGCAAGCTCTTTATCCTCCGATGTTGATGGTGCAAATCCTAAAGTTTTTGAATATTGAATATAAGTCTCAACAGGAAGTAGCGGTAATGCAAAAGGAGTTATTGCAATGCCTAATGCTACGAGCGGAATGGCGACGGCATATCGAATCCACCATAATCTTACATAAGTTTTTTTTTCTATAAAGATGCTTCCGGCTGCGAACAGTGCGGTGTATGCGGGTGAAAGATATTCTGCTTTACTGTGTCCGTTTATAATCAGAATTAAAAATGTTGTAATGAATATAACTCCAGGTATCATATATTTTTTACCGTCCCTGTGAAAAAATAAATAATATAATCCCGGTAACCATATAAATGCAGAAACCGGATTCATATTCAGAAACTGTCCTTTAATAAAATCAGAAATCCCAAGTCCTGAATATTTTCCGGATGTTGCATTCTTAATAAATTCAATATGTGCAAAATCATTTTGAAAATTCCATATTATGTATGGACTAAAGATCGCTATTGCTATTAAAGACGACAGATATGGATTAGATGTCAGTAATAATTTTCTCTTTTCAGATAATAATATTCCAATAAAAAATCCGAAACCCAACCAGAAAAAACTGATCTTATTTAACAGGCCAAGACCCATTACAATACCCAGAAGTATCCAGTAAGAGGTTTTGTTTTCATTTATTATTTTTATAATTAAATAAATGGCAAGTGCCCATAGAAGAATGTCAAAGCTGTTCATAGAATAATAGCTGCTCATAGCGAGATATACCGGTGCAAATATTACGGCAAGAGATGTTAGTATTATTGCAAAAGTTTTTCCTCCCATTTTTACGGTCATCATGCATGTGATAAATACCGTGAGTGCTGAATTAACTGCAGGCAAAAATCTAATCGCAAAGAGTGAATCTCCGCCGATCATTCTGTATAAAAAAAGAATAAGAACTGAAAGTGGCGGCTGATCAACATAACCGATTTCAGGTCTGCTACTGCAGGCAATATAGTATAATTCATCTCTGAAGTAACCGTATCCTGCAAATAAATTAGTGTAAAGATGAATTAATAATGGGATGGAAGATAATGCTATGATAAGAATTTTCCGATTCTTCGAATCTCGGTAAAAATCAGTCAAAGTATGATATTTTAATTTTACACTTTTGTAACTTCAAAATTTTCCGGTGGATTTTTCAAAAAATCTTCAATCTAATAGTTTAATTTCATTAACAAATTAATTGAAACGTATGCTTAATCTTTTAAAATGTTATCGGGGAAGAATATTACGAATTTAAAGGAGCAAAATAAATAAACTTAATTTTAATAAAAACTATCAAAGTAAATAATTAGACTCCTGATTTTCTCCGGTTTGACATAGTTAAAATATAAAAAATAACTGCTAAGTTTTTTAAATTGTAACGAAGCTTTAATAAAAGTAAATTGCAATATGAAAAGTAATTTGCCATACAGAGTTTTATTGTATTATAAATATGTCTATTTAGATGATCATGAAAATTATGCGAAACTTCATTTGAATTTCTGCAGGTCACTCGGTATAAAGGGAAGGATTCTTATTGCGGAGGAAGGTATAAACGGAACTCTTTCCGGTACAGAGGTTCAGACAAAAGCATATATGTACGCAATGAAAATGGATTCAAGATTTAAAGACCTGGATTTTAAGATTGATCATGTGAATGAACACGCATTTAAAAAAATGTATGTTCGTGTTAAAAAAGAATTAGTGACCTTCAACTCAAGCGAAGATATTAATCCCAACAAGCTTACCGGAATTCATCTTAAGCCTAAAGAATTTCTTGAGGCAATGAAAGAAGAAAATGTAATAATACTCGATGCACGAAATGATTACGAATATGATCTCGGACATTTTAAAAATGCGGTAAAGCCTGATGTAAGAAATTTTAAAGAATTTCCTGAATGGATCAAAAAAAATAAGGATAAATTTTCAGGCAAGAAAGTGC
>JBDSYA010000175.1:0-7348 GCA_039925865.1 Ignavibacteria bacterium | reverse complement strand
ACTACCGGAATATTATTTTCCACATTACAAGCGGCAACGCATTCATTGCAGCCGGTACATTTATTGAGGTCGATAGCCATTCCCCATTTTACACCGGTATGATTATACTGCTCATTTATGCTGCCGACCTTTAATTTTTCAGTTTCTTCTGCAGAATATTTTGTGTGTCTGTCAGTTAAGAAATTTGGGTTCTCTTTAAATTCAAAGTATGTACCTTCCTGAATTATTTCTCTTTTGTATTGAATGTTTTTGTAAAGCGGTTCGTCAAATGCATAATGATCCTGTGTAGTAACAACTTCATATGTTCCTCCTGACTTTTCAATCTTAACATCATTGTAAAGCCATTGTGAAACAGCGGCATTCTTTGATATTAATTTATTTGCGTTGAAGCCAACATCCTTGCCGACAATCCCGCATTCGCTTCTTCCGTAACCCAGTTCAATTGATATGACATTATCTGCCATACCCGGCTGAACAAATACCGGTATCTCAAGTTTTCCACCCGATGTTGTAATATTTACAAGATCATTTGATGTCAGGCTCATTGCTTTAGCTGTCTCCGGTGATATTGCTGCATAATTATCCCAGACAACTCTAGATACAGGCTTCGGCAATTCCTGAAGCCATCCGTTGTTTGCAAATCTACCGTCGCCTAATGTACTGCTCTTTGTTAACAGCAAAACATAATCACCTTTAGTAGTCAGTCCTGAATTATTATTAATAAATGAATCGGATTTAAACGAAGTTGCTGATGGAGCCGAAACCGGAGTTGTATCTGTGGTTGAAGTTGTTAAGGTCGAAACTGTTTTTTCTCCGGATGATTTAACCGGCTTTGCAGAAATTACGCCGTCATTCAATGCCGCATACCATGCTTTCATAAATTTAGCGTCACCGCTGAAGCCCGACAAAGCTGAAGTTTTCCAGTTATCCATTACATAAGTTCTGTACATGTCAGCATTGTGTGCTTCTTTATTTCCTTTTATCCATGTCAGTAAAATTTCTTCTTTCTGGCGGGTATTATATAAAGGAGAAATTACCGGCTGCTGCAAACTGTAAAAATTATTTCGGGTTTGAAAATCTCCCCATGACTCAAACATTGTATTTATCGGGAGTACAAAGTTACTCATTGCCGATGTTTCATTATCAGCTTCAGTAAGTGAAATTACAAGCGGTACTTTTTTAACTGCATCTGCATATCCATAATCAGCGGCCAGAATATAAACTGGATTCGAATCGAAATGAATAACAGCTCCGACTTTTCCGGCCTGCATATTCGAAATTAAACTTTCTATTTCAGCCTTTGTGCTTAAAGGATATTGTTCAACTGCCGTTACATCTTTAATGTATAATTTATTATTTCCTAAAGCTTCATTCAGCAAATTGACAGCAATATGAGTTGATTCAGGCAGTGAAGACCCGGCACTTATAAAGGAGCTTCCCTGATTATTCTTCAGGTCATTTACTAAATGACCGATTACATCTTTTGATAAATTATATTTTGATGCAAACTCTTCTAAATTATATTTTTGAAGCTTACCTGTAATACCCGCATCCGCGGCAAAACCTGAAATTTTTTGTTTACCCACAAGTTCATTCATCAGCACCATCACAAACTCTTCTATCGCATCAGTTCTCAATATCATTCTGTAATCAGCGTTCAGGCCCGTCACTGTGGCATTTCCTTCAACTGAATACAATCTGTTGAATTCTTTTCCATTCATTGCATCCCTGTTCTGAGAATACATTCTTGAAGTTTCTACTTTATTAACTTCGGAACCAAGGAAGTCAGATTCCAATGCAAGAATTATTTTCGCTTTGTCCCACTGTACAAACGGAAAAGTTTTTGTGCCATAACTTTTTTCCCACGCACTGTTGCGTGAAGTCTCATTAAATAATTCGAATGAATAAATTTTTGCTGTCGGATAAATTGTTTTAAATTCATCCAGTAATTTCTTTTGTGAAGGAGAATTTATAGTGTGAGTAATAATCGCAATTTCTTTTCCGGATGAAACAAAGTTTTTTAGCTGCGGAATGATCTTATCATCTGCTTCAGCCCAGCTGATATCTTTTGACGAACCTTTATCCGGACCATCATGCGGATGCTGAAGACGTTCAGGATCATAAAGATTCATAACACTCGCCTGCGCTATTGCACAAATTTTTCCTTTACTTACCGGATGATCAGGGTTTCCGTCAACTTTGATCGGACGCCCTTCTATTGTTTTAATTATTATTCCGCATGCGCTCGCACATCCTGTGCAGGTCGATGCATAATAGGTTGGGTTGCCAATTGTAATTGATTCAGGCTTTTGATTGTAAGGGATTATTTCTCCTTTATCCCTGTAATTAGAACATCCCGTCGCCGCTACTGCAGCTGATGCGCTGAGTAAAGCAAGAAATTTTCTTCTTGAAAATTTTGAAAAAGAATTTTCATCCGGCTGATCCAGTACTCCCGGCTTAAATTCAATTTTCTTCTCTCTTAAGAATGATGGATCATTAGAAAGCTCGCGAAAGCTCCTCCAGTAATTTACATCTTTAACCGCCGGTTCAGGATTTACAACTTCCGAAACCTGCTGAACTTCATCCTGTTTTATGAGTCCGCTCATATCAATTAATTTGTCATCCATTTTCTCAAGCATTCTTTGCTGCTCCTGTTGATCTCTTGACAGCATTCGGATTTTCTGTTATTTTTAATGAAGCTTTTTTAGTAGAAGTTTCCGGTTGAAAAAACCTGAAAGGTATATTTGCAAATGTGATAATACCCAGCAATGCTCCTCCCGCATACTTGAAAAAATTTCCCCTTTTCATCTTGCTGATACCGGTAACTACATTCTTCATATTTAATTTTTCATTTTTAATTTTTACCTGTGGCATGCAGAACAGTTTTCCGGTCCGTTATTGAACTTAACATCTTTTTTTCCCGGAATAATATTTTTAATGCTTTCATGGGGATTTTTGTGACAATCTAAACATGCTCTCATGGTAAGGTCTTTTACCTGTTCTACTTTTTCCATCTCTGCGACATTTCCATGACAATTTGAGCAGTCAATTCCTTTATTAACGTGAACACTGTGATTGAAATATGCAAAATCAGGAACGCGATGAACGCGCTTCCATTCAATGGGAATTCCTTTTGTATAATATTCAGTAAGTCTTTGAATTTCCGGAGAGTCTTTTTTTACCTGGGTATGACAGTTCATACATACTTTAGCTGAAGGGACATTCGCATGTCTTGATTTTTCTACATCGCTGTGACAATATCTGCAGTCAATTTTCATTTCACCGGCATGAAGCTTATGAGAATATGCAATTGGCTGAGCAGGCTGATTACCGATACCGTTGCGCTCTGCGTATGAGGCGTAATAAGTGATGACAAAAACAGTTAGAACTACAAAAATTAAAATAGGTAAGCGAACTTTGAGGTTGTAATCGAGTAAAAAATTTTTCATCCAGTATATTTAATGTAGGATACAAATATATAAAAATTCTTTTCTGATTTCTATGGATTATTTCAACTCTTTTAATACTTTTATAAAATTTACGAAAGGAATTTTATTTCTATTGAAAAAGTCATAAGTGGTTATGTTGAATGTTGAATGTTGAATGTTGAATGTTGAATGTTGAATGTTGAATGTTGAATGTGAAATGTGAAATGCGAAATGTAAAATCTAAAATCTAAAATCCAAAATCCAAAATCAAAAATCTTAATCATGTCCTCCTATCTTGCAGCATTCAGCTAATTTATCATATGCTTCTTTATTAGCCGGCTTATCGTTTGCCTGATAACCGGCCATTACAATTGCACCTTCAATTTTGTCAGCATCGGTTTTAGTTTTATCATAACTGACTTTAACTATTTTCTTTTCAATTGAAATATCAAAACTGTTTATACCATCAACTTTTTTAAACTCCTTCGTTATATTCGTCTTGCAAGTGCCGCATTGAACTGTCGGAAGTTTTATTTCAACTGTTTCTCCGCCACTGTTCTCAGTAGTTTGTCCGGTTTCCTTTCTTGCATGTTCATCTGATGACTTCTTTTCAGATGCAGTTTGATTATCTGTCTTGCCGCACCCTGATAAAAAGATCACAGCAAATAAAATTAATACCGATATTTTTTTCATATAATTATTATTAAAATTCTTTAAGGTTAACAAAAAATTGTTTTATAAATTTCTTAGTCTAGAATAAATTCAACATTATTATAATTCATTTATTTTCAATATTGCTTAATGCCGCAGAAATTTCCGAACCAAGCTTTGCATTATTCAAAACCAGTTCTATATTTGACTCAAGGCTCTTTCCTTCCGTTATACTTTTTATTTCATATAATAAAAACGGAGTAACGTCCTTACCTTTAATTCCTTTTTCATGAGCCTTTTTCAATGCACCATCAATTGCATCATCAATTAAATTTTTATTCATTGAAAATTCTTCAGGAATAGGATTTGCAATTAATACTCCACCATTCAATCCTAATTCCCATTTTGTATTTATAATGCCGGCAATTTCTTCTGCAGAATTTATTTTATAATTCACATTGAATCCTGACTTGATGGTGTAAAATGCAGGAAACTCTTCAGTGCGGTATCCAATCACAGGAACCCCAAGTGTTTCCAGATATTCCAGAGTAAGTCCGATATCTAAGATTGATTTGACACCGGCAGAAATAACTGCGATATTTGTTTTTGCTAATTCTGTCAGGTCGGCTGAAATATCAAATGTATTTTGTGCATTGCGATGAACACCACCAATACCGCCCGTTGCAAAAATTTTCAGCGAAGCAAAAGCTGCACAGATCATAGTTGCAGAAACTGTTGTTGCAGCGCTTAACTTTTGTGAAATAATAACCGGTATATCTCTTCTTGAAGCTTTTAAAATATTTTTCTCTGTTGAAAGAAACTCAATATCGCTGTCGCTCAAACCAACTTTTATAATACCTTTTATTATTGCAATTGTTGCGGGCACGGCATTATTAAATCTTACAATATTTTCTACCTTCAGAGCAGTTTCATAATTTTGAGGATAAGGCATTCCGTGCGAGATGATAGTGGATTCTAACGCAACAACAGGGCGCTTTTCATCCAGCGCACATCTTACTTCTTCAGAGATAATAATATGTTTTTGAAAATTCATTGTTGTTAATCTGAAATAGAAATGTTTCCGGAAAATATAAATCAAATAAAAAAGCGAAGCTTATATAAACTTCGCTTAATTAATTATAAAATTAAATGCTTATAACTTTATTGCTACACAGTAGTGTCCAAAATAATTTTCAAATTAAGAAAAAACTTTGAAATAACTAATTGTTCATGGAAACTTTCTTAACCTTCAAACAACCCCACCCTGCCCTCCCCTTGGGCGCCAAGGGGAGGGTTTGGAAGGGGTATTTCATAAGATTTCTACAAATTATTGCTAGTAAAATCTTTTTAAGAATAATAGTCACTATTCCGAATAATCGTTTTGAACACTACTGATTGCTGCAAAAACTTGTAAACTGTTAATTGTTAATTGATAATTGTTATTGAAAATTAAATTACGGTCTTGACACACCAATAAAATTAGAAGCATTATTGTCAATTATCGCCAGGTCTGATCCATCGACAATATTGTCGCCGTTTACATCGGAAGCCGCATAACCCGTAATAAAATTTGAAGCGTCATTATCTGCAATACTCGCATCGGCTCCGTCAATAATTCCGTCCTGATTTACATCACCGCTGTAAACACTATATCTACCGTCTTTTAATATCAGATTATTACCAAAGGCTTGCGATGCAGAAGTTGTAAAATCATAAGAGTTGATTCCGTTTATTAATACGACCGGTGAACCGCTCCAGGTTTCAATGGAATTTCTGTGATTGATCTTAAGATAATATGTTCCCGTTGCAGCAGTTACAAAATAAACTGTACCTTCACCATTTGTATTAAGAAAAGTTTTTCCCATGTCAATTGTGTTATAAGGTGTAACTGAATTTTGCAAATAACAAATCACTGTATCGCTTACCTGAAGAGGTGAATTCCAAAATCCTTCAATGGCAATCTTAAGATCGATTGCGATTACTCCAAGCTCACCGCTAAAGCGAATATTCTGAGCAATGATATCTCCATTACTCCAGGTCATAACTGAGTTGCCAGTATTCTTGTCAAGTATAGCCTGCTTACGAATCTTACTTCCGGATGCGGAACTTACAGTTACAATATTTCCGGGCCAGTGGATTGTACCTGAAGGTCCGGTTTTCATTGCTTTCACCTCGGCATTTGCACTCGCAAATATTGATTCAGTATATGATACCACAACATTACTGTCCTTTGAATATGCCGAGATAAAACTTAATTGATTATTGTCCAGAGGTTTAAATTCAATACCGCTGCTACCCCACTGACTTATACCGGATGAATTAAACTTTTGTCCATACAAGCCTCCCTGTATGGTCTGTCCTCCGTTTGTTTCATGCCATAACATTACAGTTTCACCTGTTGATTGCAAAAAAGTTACTGAAGGTGAAAAGTGATTGTTGGTTGAAAGTAATGAACCTTCAGCTCCGTTTTTTGGAAATTGAATGGCACCTGAAGAATTGAATCTTTGCGTCCATACACTTTGACGTGAATTTGCGTCTCTGTCATCTACCCAGCAAATCACTGCACCGTTTTGCCCGTCGCTCACTAAATAAGGTATAAAACCAATTCCGCTGACTCTTCCCAGATTCTGAACAGTGTCCTGAGGGCTTGTCCACTGGATTGCACCTGTCGAAGAAAACTTTTGTATAAAAATTTTAATTGTAGATGTAGTAACTAAATTTCCTGAATAAGCATCCCAGCTCATAATAACACTGCCTGCATCTGATTTTACCAATCTCATAAGATTGAAATTTTCTGCTCCCGTACCTTTTAATTTTATCGGTGAACCCAAATTCCATTGCGGTACGCCCGCTGAATTTAGTTTTTGCATCGCAAGTCTTGTAGGACCCGAGCCATAAGTCCAGGCAAAAACATAATTGCCGTCAGAAGTTGCAGCCACTACAGGAATATTCTGAGAAATATTAGTTGAATCTGTTAATGCAATCCCGTTAGGACCCCACAAAGAAACGCCCGCAGGATTTACGAGATATGCAAAAGGATTTAATATTGTGTTTCTTGAATCTGTAAAAACTATCACCGCGTTACCTGAAGGATCGACATCAATATTAAAATCCTGCAACGAAGAGTTTTGAGCATTGCTGCTTATCAGCATTCCATTCACACCAAATAATGGTCTGCCCACGGCATCCATTCTCTGAAGATATACTTTATAATTTGGGACTCTGTTATCGAACCATAAAATATAACATCCGCCGTCGGATGTAGATGC
>JBDSYA010000174.1:0-2785 GCA_039925865.1 Ignavibacteria bacterium | reverse complement strand
AATATATCTTGTAATTTTCTTCTTTCAAAGTATCAAAACAATCTTCAACTTCTTTAAATCTATAAAGCTCTATCCATTTCTTTGCGCTTGCCGAAGATAATCTTCCTATTTTTGGGAATTTATTTGAATTATATATTAAATAGATCTTATCAATTCCAACTGCATCAGCACTTCTTAAAATTGCGCTTACATTATGTTGATCATGGATATTTTCCAAAACCAGAGTTAAATACTTCTGTCTTTTATCAACAACAGTTTTGATTTTTGTAAATCTTTTTGGCGTCAAGCTTGTTAGGATTTTAAATGAAAAATTAATTAATTAACTTTCTTTAAACAATAAACAAATCCAAACTATTATGACAAAAAAATTCATCACGTCAATCATAATATGCCTTTTCATATTGTGCAATACATCCCTCATATTTTCACAAACAAAAACAAAAGAATCAAAAAAAGAACGAAGAAATAACTGGGGTATTGGTATAGTTTATTCGGAAAGCGGCGTCGGTGTTTCATCCAGTTTATATACACCCATCAGTAAAAGTGCTGATCTGTTTTTTAAACTAATGGTATCAGGCTTATCTGATTCCAGGGAGCTTGAGCGATATGATGTTTTGGGTAACTCAATTATACCCGATAAAATAAACAGAATATTCATTGCGCCACTAAGTATTGGAATAAAAAAAGAGTTATTTAAAGATGATCTTGATGGAGATTTTATACCTGTAATAAACTTCGGTATTGCCCCCACACTTGTCCTGACTAATCCCTATAACAAAAGTTTTTTTAACGCGATCGGATTCACTAAGTCAAAGTTCGCATTTGGAGGATTTGGTGGAATAGGAGTTAATTTCAGACAAAGCAAAAGTGTTTCGATGAACGTAAATATTAATTATTATTTCCTTCCTATTATAGGTGATCCGGTTGTAAGCATACAAAATAGTAAAATAAAGGATGTGGGTGGTTTTCAGATAGCATTCGGATTAAACTTTTTAAAGTAAAGCTTTCTGATTTGATTCCTCTTTATTCGTTACAAACATTTACATTCTGCACACATTTCTGAAAGAACTGCGACTTATTTTTGTAGTGAATTAAATTAAAATAAGGAGATCTGAAAATGTCAGAAGAAATAATAAAGGAAGATTCAATGCCGCCAAAGAAAAAAAACTTTTTCCATTCCACCAGGTCAAAAATAATCTTATCATTAGTAATTGTAATAATTACAATCGTTGCCGTAAAGGGCATTGCTGTTGCAAAGCACTTTCAACGCTTTATAGACGGTCCTCATGCATTCATAATAGAAAAGATTTCTAAAGATCTGGATTTAAACTCGGAGCAAAAAGCCCGGGTTGAAAGTATCAGCGAACAAATAAAAGCTAAAATGGAATCTAAAAAATTGACTCATGAAAATATGCTAGGTGAGTTTTCAAATGAATTTAAAAAAGATAATATTGACAGGAATAAGCTGAATGAACTGGCCGATAAAGAAGACCTCGACAAACAGGAAATGAAAAATTTCATAATGGATAAGATCATAGAATTTCACTCTATACTGACTCCTGATCAACGAAGTAAAGCAGTTGAATCAATGAAAGATTTCCAGGGCAGGTTTCATGAGAAAATGAAAAATTTCAAAGACAGGCAGGATTAATAAAAAAAAACATACATTTAAGATCCCTGGATTTAGCTTCAGGGATCTTTTCTTTATATGAAAAAAATATTTATAATAGATGATGACGTTAAGCTGACTGATCTCTTAAAGGATTATCTTAAACAATACAGCTTCCTGCCTCACTCATACGACAACCCTGTTGATGCTTTGAATCACCTGAGAAATAATAATTACGACCTTATTGTATTGGATATAATGCTTCCTGAAATGGATGGATTTGAAACTCTTAAAGAGTTGAGAAAATTCAGTGATATACCTGTAATAATGCTGACAGCGCGGGGTGAGACGATGGATAAGATCGTAGGTCTGGAGCTTGGAGCTGATGATTATCTTGCTAAACCTTTTGAACCACGCGAACTCGTTGCCCGAATGCAATCTGTTTTCCGAAGGATGGACGGAAAAACCTTTAATGATGAGCAGATTATTTACAAGGAGCTGTTTATTAATGCATCTAACAGAACTGTTAAACTTAATAAAAAAGATGTTGACCTTACTTCAACCGAATTTGATCTTCTCATTCTTTTTGCAAAGAATAATGGTAAAGTTCTCTCCCGTGATTTTCTTATGCAAAAAATAAAAGGCGCATCATGGCAATATTTTGACAGAAGCATTGATGTAATGGTATCAAGACTGAGAAATAAACTTAAGCAAAAAAACTTACAGTTCATCAAAACTATTCAATCAGTAGGATATATATTTTATGCAGATAAAGAAAAGGATTAAGTTTCCGATATTTCTGAAGCTGATAGTTTTATTTTTACTTTTTATTGTTTTAGTAAATTTATCATTAGGATTTTTTATAAGATTCAGTTTTGAAAAAGATCCAAGAGAACTTTTTGGAAAACCACACCTCTTATTCCATCAGTTCATCACCAGAGAGATCGGTGATCCGCCTGATACCACCAGAGCAAATGAAATCTCCAAAGAATTTTTCTTAAATATGCGTTTTGAAATGCCCGGCTTAGAATGGTCAAATGATGAGTCTGTTCCTACAATGGAGCAGTTGCGCAATGAGCGCGGGTTTGAGGAAGACAAACCTTTCGCGTCTGTAAATTATAAAGGTAAGCCATTTTTTATCAACAAGATCAACAACGGATATATAATTTTTTCGCA
>JBDSYA010000173.1:0-11549 GCA_039925865.1 Ignavibacteria bacterium | reverse complement strand
CCTCAGATGCTTATTTTGCAAACAAGTCTTATAAGAAATTTGATATGACAATTGCAATGTACCATGATCAGGGACTTATACCGTTTAAGATGATCTCATTTGGCAGAGGTGTAAATTTTACGGCCGGCCTGAATATAATAAGAACCTCACCCGATCACGGAACAGCATTTGATATTGCAGGTGCTGGTAAAGCCAATCCTGAAAGTACAATGACAGCAATGAAACTCGCTGATAAACTTGCCCGGTTGTAAGCATAGAATAATTCTTCTTCCATTCCAATTCTCTTTACATTCGGAAATAAAAAATTTATCTTTACCTTAAATTATTAAGGTAATGAATGGTCGTCTAAGTTCCGAATACTTTATTCCGAGAGATACTGATCCGGCTTCACTTGTTTTTAAAAGAGTAAGGATGATGCCCATGTATTCCTTTCCTCCATTTAAAGAATTTAATTTTAAAATCAAAGAGCATGACAGAAGATTTTTTATTCATCTTGATCTTGACGCATTTTTTGCTCAGGCGGAGCAAAGAGATAATCCGAAATACAGAGGCAAGCCCGTCGGTGTTGTTTCCGTACCTGATTCAAGGACCAAAGGGATTGTTATGACTGCTTCTTATGAAGCCCGTGCACTTGGAATAGATATAGCTATGTCAACAATTGAAGCTTTGAGAATATGTCCAACCATGATCTGCGCTCCCTGTTACGGACAAAAGTATGAAGCTATACTTTTAAATATTCTTGATATGATCAGAACATATGTGCCGGATGACTGCATAGAACAATACAGTATCGATGAATGTTTTATTGACATAACTCATGCAGCAAAAACTTTTGATCAGGCAATACTGGTCGCTAAAGAAATAAAATCTAAAATAAAAAGTCTGGAAAACCTTACGTCATCTATTGGACTCAGTTATAATAAAACTTATGCAAAAATAGCGACTAAGATGCATAAACCTGATGGCTTTACAGTAATTACTCACTCGGATAAAGAAAGAATTTATGACCTGGACATTGATAAAATATGGGGAATAGGAAGCCGGATTAAATTCAGATTAAACATTATGAATATTTTCACAATAAGAGATCTTGCAAATGCTTATTCACCGGCACTTCGTAAGGAATTTGGAATCAATGGCATTGTGTATAATAAAATGGCAAGGGGTGAAGACACGTGTGAGATTTTTCATAAAATTAACCATGAAAAGTCTTTAATGCATCAGCATTCAATGGACAATGAAATTTATGAACCTGGCGCTGTATTAAATGAATTAAGAAGGGTTGGAGAATATCTATGCCGAAAGCTCCGAACAAAAAAATTAACCACAGGCAGTATTGCACTTTTTTTAAGATATGATACCATGGAATATTCTGCTTATGCAGGTAAACTTCCGCAGCCGACAAATGATGATCGTGAATTGTTTAATACTGCACGAACACTTTTCAAAAAAATGGATCATCCTACAAAACACAAAAGGGCACGCGCGTTTGCAATGGCAGCATTCGATTTACAAGTTGATTCTGAGAGTAAAAACCTTGAACTCTTCGATGTAAGCATAAATTTTCCATACAGGTCTCTTGATAATATAAAATCCAGGTTTGGAGAAAATATAATAAGGGTGGGTTTAACTTCAAAAAATTAAATTATGTCAAATGTAATTTTGAAATCCATTGAGACAATAATTCATTTATCAAACAATAAAATTCATATCCTGAAGTTTAAATATTCAAACGTAACTTATGATGTTTCCGAAAATGCTTCATACTGGAAGGAAAAAGCAGGCGATTCGATCATTCATCATTATCACATTATCTGTAAAAAACAAAACGTTGTATGCGAGATCTCGATTAACAATAAAGATTTTCAGTGCATGCTTGTACAGATGGATCTTTTGGAATGAAAGCAGATTTTAATATTTTCAGAATATTCCAGAGTTGGAATTTTAATATGTTAACTTTGAAAATTTTATAAATGAACGGAGGATAAGAGGGCATTTAATAAAAAGACATTCCAGCTTTCACGGGAATGTCAGTCTTGTATTAAAATTCTAAGTTATTAATAATTAATTCTTATGAAAAAATCTTAGCCTGATAATAATTGAAAATCCTTTAAAATTATCTTTTTGTTAAAAACTCAAGAATTTTCTTCCAGTCTTTTTTAAAATCATAATCAAACCTATCCGAAGGATTTAATTCAAAAGCTTTTTCAAGCATATGAATTGCATTTTCAATATTTTCCTTAAGAAAATAAATTTTTGATTTTTCATAATATGGCTCGGCCCAGTTGGAATTATATTTTGAAACTTTATCAAAAGCTTTTAGTGCCTGATCAAAATGTTTTGCATCAAGCAATGCGCATCCAAAATCATACCATGCATCATAATTAGTGGATTCAAGTTTTACAACCATTTCATAACTTTTTATAGCATCTTCCAGTTTACCAAGCGCGTGTTCTGAATCGGCTTTTAAATACCAGATCTCCGAATAATCCTTACAGAGAATAAGTGCTGAATTAAAATCATCGATCGCCTTTTCGTGAGCATTCAGATTGAAATAACAATTTCCTCTGCCATAATATGATTCATAATTTTGAGGATCGATCTTTATAGCTTCGGTAAAAAAGTGAATTGCTCTTTCATATTCAGCCAGCTCTTCATAAGCGTTTCCCATATTGTGAAGCGAATATGAATCCGATTTTTTAATAGATAGCGCAGTTTCATAGCAATTAATTGCTTTATACAACCTGCCAATTGAAGCAAAAGCATTTCCGCAATTGTACCATGCTGATGAAAAATTCTTTCTAAGGACTATGCAAGTCTCATAGCTTTCAATTGCCTTTAAATATCTGCCCATCCTGTTAAGTACAATACCGCGGTTATACCAGGCAGTATAGTTCATGGGAGAATATTTCAGATGCATATCATAAGCTGCCACTGATTCTTTAAGCATATCAAGAAAATCAAAGCAATAACCTAATTCATAATAGGCGTCTTTATGTTCTTTTTCTATCTTTAAAACACCTTCAAAACATTCCGCAGCTTCAACGAACTTTTCAATTTTTTCATAAGTAAGTCCCATATTGAAAAGTGCATCTGTATTGTCAGGCTCCATTTCCGCAGCTTTAGAAAAGCAGTCCAATGCCAGCTCAAACTTGTCGGAATTATCGAGAGTAATACCTTTATTAATGTAAATTTCTGTGTCGGTTGGGTCCAGAAGGATAGCTTTGTCAAAATATTCGATCGCTTCATCAAATTTTCCCAGACTATCAAGAATCAAAGCCTTTTTATGCCATGCTTCAGTGGAATACGGATATATATCAAGTAACACATTCACGTAATTTAAAGCTTTTTCATACTCGTTATTATCAAAATAAAAATTTATTATTTCTTCCAGGTTCTCAGCATCAAAATTCTTTTTAGCTTCTTCTTCCAGTTTAAGGATTTTTTCAAGCTCTTCACTCTTTTTGTTTCTTTTTTCGCTTTTGCTCTGATCGTCATCACCCAGAAAATCTAGACTTTCAAAATCATTCATGTTTAACTCCTTTGAAGTTCTCTTTAAAACTTTTGATGAAATTATATAAAAGTCAGTATTAAGTCAAGTAATTATTCATTAAGAGTAAAATTTTTGGATAAAATTCTCTTCGCTTAAGTTAAGCTTGCTGATTTTTTAATTTAGTCTGAATTATTTAATTGTGAATTAATTTTAAATTTAACAATAAAAACTTTAAAAGCTTTTTGATCAATTATAAAGTAAGGTGAATAAATTGTAAGTTTCCGATGTGAAATTTGAATAATATCAGACAACAATTATAAGTATATTTACCAAAATTTTTTTAACAAAACTACATTAAATTGAACGACAAATTTCAGTCTTACCTGCCAAAAAATTTTAAATTCAAATGCATTACTTATAAAAAGGATGAATTTAAATCCATCATTACCATTAACCGGGAAAAAAAACTCAACTGTCTTAATCTTGAAACGATAAATGAACTAACAATGGCTTTTAAGGATTCGGCATGGGATGATAATATTGCGGTTATTATATTAACCGGAACTGGCAGGAGAGCGTTTTCAACGGGTGCCGATCTCGATGAACAGCAAAAATACTTTCTTGGAAATCCAAATGATTATTATAAATGGATGTATGAGTTTATTCAGCTGCATGAAGTAATGAGAAATGTGGGCAAGCCTACAATAGCCCGTCTTAATGGAATGGTTGTAGGCGGAGGAAATGAACTTAATATGAGCTGCGATCTTGCAATTGCAGCGGATAATATTATCATCAGGCAGGTAGGAGCAGCAAGGGGAAGTGTTGCTGCAGCGGGTGCAACTCAATTTCTTCCATTATTGGTAGGAGACAGAAGGGCAAGAGAGATTCTCTTTTTGTGCGAGGAAATACCCGCAACCAAAGCTCTCGAATGGGGACTTGTAAATCAGGTTGTTCCTTACGAACTGCTGGACGAGGCGGTGAATATAATGGCTGAAAAATTATTTAATAAACTTCCTGAATGTATCAGATACGCAAAACAGCAGCTAAACTTCTGGAGAGATCTTTCATGGCACACTACAATAGGTCATGCCCGTGACTGGCTTTCTATCCATAATTTATCCGATGAAGTTTCAGAAGGCATCTCAGCATTTAATGAAAAGAGAAAGATAAATTATAAAAAAATCCGTCAGCCGAAGAAGAAGAAATGAAGTTGATTGAAAGGTGTTAATATTATAGTTACTTAAGTTGACCGCTTCATTCTTCAAGTTTTTTTGCCACGAATTGCACGAATTGAAGCGAATTTATAAAAACATGTTTTTTGAAATTCGACAAAATTAGTGAAATTCGTGTCAGGATTTAACATTCAAGTTATAAGCGGTCAGCTTAAGTTAGTTAAAAAAACTTTTTTCAAAATTGATTTTATATTAATAAGTCTGATGAATTTTTTTAACAGATGAGATTTCTAAGAAAGATCAAAATGAAAGTTAACGGTTAATAAATCAAATTGAATGATGAAATACAATTGATGGAAATGAATTTCGATAAAAAATTATCTTTAAGGCAGGGTGAAGTTATATATTAAAGTTTACGCCTCATATTTTATTTTAACTGAATAACCAAAGCTTTCTTCGAAGAGTGCTTTCCTGACATTTGCCCCCCATATTTCCAGTGAAGGTTCTTCTGTACAGGCTTTAAGTTTTATTTCCAGAGTTTTCTCAGCAATACTTATATCAAGGTCATTGACAATAGAACGATGGCTTCTGTCCAGTGCATCTGCGATCCTGAGAATACCTGATAATTTTTTTACCAATTCTTGACTAAGGGAGTCAAGCTTGTTAAAATTTTCATGTTTAAGTTTTGGTAGAGATTTACGATGATACCTGGCGATGTTTGCCACGATTTCAATTTCTTTATCATTGAAACCAAGCATTTCGGAATGCCTGATAAGATAATATGAATGTTTATGATGATCGGTATGAGAAATATAATATCCGATGTCATGAAGCAATGATGCGGATTCAAGATATTCCCGGTCATTATCATTCAGCTGAAATTTCAATTTCATGAAATCAAAAATTTTATTTGAAAGCTTCATCACGTGAAACGCATGTTTTTTATCGTAATTTGAAAGTTCTCCGATATGGATCACGCTATTATATCTTACATTATTTAAATGTCCGAAATCATATTCACCGCTCTTCTGGTGCATATAATTCATGATGATACCTTCACGCAGAGCATAACTTGATAGAGTTATTTTTTCCAGATTGAGTTCCAGAAAGATCTGCTCAAGGATTACGGCACCCGCAGTAATAATGTCAGCGCGTTTTGGATCCAGTCCGGGAATGTTCAGCCGTTCGGCTAAAGTCTCGGCCTTATATATTTTAGATAATGCATTTTGAAAAGCTTTTCTCTTTATAATAAATCCGTTCATACGGACATCATCGTTTTCAGTCAAAATACTTTCGGAGCTGATTATTGAACCAATGTTTGTCATAGTTCCTGATGAACCCACAACAAGCTCAAAGTTTTCATTTTCAATCAAACGTATAACCTGGTTTAGTACGCCTTTAACGAATTGTTTTGAATTCTTAAGATCATCTTTATTTATCCTTTCATTCAGTGAAAATTTATTTGTAAGTCTCACCGCACCAACCTTAACGCTGCTTGCTGACCTTACCTCTCCTCTTTCACCGACCAGAAATTCTGTACTGCCTCCGCCAATATCTATCAGCAATATCTTTTTATTATAAATATCCAGTGATTGAATTACTCCGAGATAAATCAGACGTGCTTCTTCATATCCCGATACTATATTTATTTCAATGCCCGTTTCTTTAAATACCCTTGAAAGAAATATTTCTTTGTTCAATGCTTCCCTGGTAGCGCTTGTTGCTATTGCAATGATGTCAGCTTCATAAGAATCGCAGATCATTTTAAATCTCTTCAAAGTGTCGACTCCGCGGTCCATGGATTCAGATGAAATATATTTCATATCATTTGAACTTGTACCAAGGCGCACAACTTCCTTTGATTTTGTCAAAACAGTAAATCTTTTTTTATTGTCAACTTTTGCAATTACCAGATGAAATGAATTTGTACCAATATCAATTGCCGCAAGGATATTATTCAAAGATGTTCACTTATATTAATTATAAATTGTTTTTGTCAAAGACTTCTTGTTTGATCTTATTTCTTCGATCAATTCCACAGCTTTTTCATAAACAGCTTCCACCGTAATATCATTTATAATTCCGGAAGGCGATTGAATACATTTTTTATTATGCCCGGAGGGAGCCCATTCGTATCCGTGAGTTGGCCCGAAAAGTGAGATCACATTAGCATCAACTCCTCCTGCGACATGCATCGTACCTGTATCATTTGTTATGTAAAGATCAGTCTCTTTAATAACTGCTCCTACATTTCTAATTGGTGTATTTTCAAGAATTACAGTATTGATATCATAGGTTTTCAGATTTAATTTTATTGAATCTGTTATTTCTTTATCAATAGCACCGGATGTCATCAATATGTAACAGTCAAATCTTGCATTGATCTTTCTCATCAATGAAACAAAATTTTCCTCGCTCCACCTGTTTGGAATTTTGCCTGCTCCGGGATGGAAGGATATTATTAATTTATCTTTATCCGGAAAATTCTGATGAGTAAAATTTTTTGCGAATGCTATTTCATCTTTACTCAAATGAATCATAACCTCCCGTTTCTCAGCGGGGCTAAGGTTGCAGCCGATCTGTCCCCCCACTTCAAGATTTCTTTCAACCTGATGAAGTTGTTTTGAATCCCAATGAAAGTCTTTTTTAACATTAAGCAGATACTCTACGGAATTATATTTGTTGTCGATGCTTTTTACACCAACTCTGACCTTTGCTCCGGAAAAAAAATTAATGAAATGTGATGTTCTCGAAATAGAAACCGTTGAAGGTACAATACCGATCTGATATTCGTGATCTTTTAATTCTTTATAAAAATCAATTAGATTTTTGAAAGGCGCTTTTCTGTAAGTAATAACCTTATCTATGAAAGGATTAATATCGCTGTATAAGATCTCATAATTTATCGGGGAGGCGACTAAAGTTATGTGCGACTGAGGAAATTTTTTTCTTATTGCAGCAAACAATGGCACAGAGCACAGCATATCCCCAAGCTGATTGTGCTGACGAACAATCAAAATATTCTTTACATTTGCGGGCTTTATGATTGTTTGGATTTCGGGTTCGGATTTTTCAAATATCTTAAGAAAATATTTAAGCATTATTTGAAACGAGGTAAGTTAGCATTAGAAACTATTTTATTTCTTCAAACTTTGCATCTACAATGTTGTCATCATCAGACTTTAGATTATCTTTTGTATCTTTGCTCTGTCTGATATTTTGCGGAGGAGGTTTGATCCTGAATTTCCTTACAGCACTTCTCAGGATTGTCAACAAAATAAAAACGATCACTAGTATTAATATTATTCTAATCATATAATAATTTATTTTGCTATTTTAACGGATACTGGGTTATAATATTCGATAGCCGAATGATCCGGCTTCAGAATTTCGCTTATGAGATTTTCAAAATCCTTTTCATCATTAACAAAATCTATCTGTGCCGAATTAACGATCATGACCTTAGTCGCTTTATAACGGAAGAAGAAATAGTTGTATCCTTCGTTGAGATCTTTTATGTAATCTTCTTTGATCTCTTTTTCTATTTCTCTGCCACGGTGTTTTATGTTATGCATTAATCTTTCAACAGTTGACTGAAGATATATGATTATGTCCGGGACAATGATCGATCTTTCGATTAGTGAAACAATCTTTTCATAAAGCTTGAGTTCATCATCCTGTAAATTAAGGTAAGCAAAGATTTTATCTTTTTCAAATATGTAATCAGAAATATAATATTCATGGAACAGGTCGATCTGTTTAATTTCCTGCAGCTGTTTATATCTGCTCATCAGAAAATACATCTGTGTATGAAACGAATAACTAACGGGATCACTGTAAAACTTTTCCAGGAAAGGGTTGTCTTCAAAATTTTCAAGGATAAGTTTTGCATTAAGTCTTTCAGCAAGCTTCTTCGCCAGTGTTGTCTTACCTACACCTATTACACCCTCAATGGCAATGTATTTTATTTTTTTATCTTCCAAGTATTTCGCTGTACTTTGTGTTATTGAATTTTATAACGCTTAGGCTGTCATTGGTTTCTTTTAGAAGCTGTGAGATTGTTTTATTTAAAACGGGATGAACAAAATCAGGAGATATCTCACACATAGGGATCATAACAAATTTTCTGTTTTCAACCTCACCGTGAGGTATGTTTATTGTATCTTTTTTAATTATTTCATTCCCGTAAAATAAAAGATCTATATCAATTTCTCTTTCGGCCCATTTTGCATTATCAGTTCTGCCTATTTTTGCCTCGATATACTTAAGCTGTTTCAGTAAACTTTCAGCACTCTGACCGGTTTCAATTTGAATTACGCTGTTTAAAAAACTATCCTGATTTTTTTTACCCCATGGCTCTGTTTCATATACAGATGAAGAAATTATAATTTTACAATCTTCCAAATTCATAATTTCTGAAACTGCTCTTTCAATATATAAGAGCTTATCGCCAACATTTGAACCAAGTCCGAGATAAGCGATGTTATTAATCAATCTCTTTTCATTTTAGTAATAACTTCAACTGAATCAATTATTCCCAGTGGAGCATTTGATTTTTTGGTAGATACTTTTACTGATTTTACTGACGGAAAAACATTTAAAATTTCTCTGCATATAACTTCATTAACCGTTTCGATAAGGTTATATTTTTTTTCAGTGAAAACTTTTTCTGTAAGTTTATAAACCTCGGAATAATCAACCGTTAATTTAATATCATCGCTATCTTTCAAAAGACTAAGATCGCATTCCATTTCAACATCGACCCCAAACTCATTACCATATTTTTTTTCATATTCAAAAACACCGTGGAATGAAAAAAACTTTGCATTATTAATTCTGATCGTTGTCAAATTTGGAAAAATTATTTTTTAACTTATACTTTTGCTTTTGAGGAAGACTTAGGCTTAGCTTTTGTGTTAAGCGGCTTTTTGGTAGTTAATCTTTTACCCTCTGCTGATTTTGGTTTACTTTTTTGAAGCGCTTTTTTAACAGTTGCACCGATATCGGCAGGTGAATCAACGATGTATATGCCGCACTCCCTCATAACTTTGATCTTCTCGTCAGCTGTACCTTTACCGCCTGAAATTATTGCTCCTGCGTGACCCATGCGTCTTCCCGGAGGCGCGGTTTTGCCGGCAATAAATCCAATGACGGGTTTTTTAACATTATCTTTAATATAATAGGCAGCTTCTTCTTCAGCACTGCCGCCGATTTCTCCTATCATCATTATTGCATCAGTATCTTTATCTTCGTTAAATAATTTTACTGCATCAATAAATTTCGTTCCTATCACCGGATCACCTCCGATTCCAATGCATGTTGACTGTCCTATTCCAAGATTTGTTAACTGCCATACAGCTTCATAAGTCAGTGTACCACTTCTTGAGATCACACCAACTCTTCCTTTTTTATGTATAAATCCCGGCATGATTCCTATCTTGCATTCACCAGGAGTAATAATTCCCGGGCAGTTAGGTCCTATGAATCTGACAGAATGTGAATTAGTGTTTTTATTTTTAACATACTCATAAACCGATATCATATCCGATGTGGGAATACCTTCAGTGATACATACAATTACATTTATTTCTGCATCGGCTGCTTCAATGATAGCATCGGCTGCAAATTGTGCAGGAACAAATATTACAGAGGCATTTGCTCCCGTAGCAATTACTGAGTCTTTTACTGAATTAAAAACCGGTACTTCAGTCCCGTTATCAGATTTGAAAATATTACCGCCTTTACCGGGTGTGACACCTGCGACAACCTTTGTTCCATATTCGATCATTTGATTTGCATGAAATGAACCTTCAGAGCCGGTAATACCCTGCACCACTACCTTTGTGTTTCTGTTAACTAAAATGCTCATTAAATTTATATAATTATTTTTTAATTACTGTATTATTTTTGATCTTCCATTTACCTTTACTGTCTGCGATCATATTATATTTCACAGTCATTTCAACTTCTTCATTTATATTATTTTTTCCGTCAACTTTTTTTATTTTCACTTCAACAGTAGCTGCGTTACCTTTTTGAGAAATAACTTTTGGTTCTTCGAGTATAATAAATTTTTTTGTATTCTTGTAATTAGTCTTGAATCTGTTGACATTTCCGACCTCCCATAAGTCACTGGCTCTCTTCATATTTTGTTCAAAGTTACCGCCTTCGCTTGTTCCTCTTTGAATTAACTCTATATAATCTGTAATTGTAGTTTTAGGATTGTCTAACCTTTTATTTAACTCTTTTTCTTTTTGTACAAGTTTTTTTTTTTCGGTAAGCTTTTTAGTTGAATCTGATTTCACTAAAAATAGAGTATCTGAATTAGTTATTGAAGAATCTGATGCAGAAGCAGAGTCCGGTCCACCGTTTTGAAGTTTTTTTAATCTTTCAAATTCTTCTCTGTCATTTTTTTCTTTATCCCGATCAACACTGGATTGCTGGCTGGGAGGGACAAATGTTTGCGGCTCTTCTTTCTTACCGCATGACCCAATCATAAATGCTGATATTGCTATAAAAAATATTAAATAAATTTTTTTCAATGAGCTTAATATAAAATTTAACCAAAATAGATTTTTAGAGCTTCATATTCAATTTACAAAAAGGATTGAATAACAGAAATAAGATTAATAAGATAATCATAAAAATTATTATTTTACTTATCTATGTTTTATTTATTGACAATAAAAAAAATTATGAATAGCTTGTAACAATCATTTTCTAAAATAAAAACCAAAGGAGCAATAAATGTTTAAATCGTACATCGTTTTATTTATTAGTTTATTTTTTGTGTCTAATTTTCTTATGTCACAAGATAACCGTTCAATTTTGATTCCTGATGGAACACCAATAGTTTTTTCAGCTGTAGGTGATAGTTGTTTTGG